>NZ_JACCFL010000001.1:315585-631170 GCF_013410375.1 Leifsonia shinshuensis | reverse complement strand
GGTCGACCGCGACCGTGGTCCCGATCACCGTGTCGCCCGCTCGCGCCACGACCGTCAGCCTGACGCTGAGCGGCGCCGGGTTCTCGTTCTTCACCGTGGCGACGAACGCGACCTTCATCCCGACCCAGACGGTGACGGTGACGACCTCCGCCAACGGGGTCGCCGAGGTCTACGTCGCGATCCCGCCCTACAGCAAGGGCGACACGGTGGCCACGATCACCGCGACCGGGAACGGCGGCAGCGCCGTCTCGACCCTGACGGCCCGCACCGCGCACGTGTACGCCGTCGGCGGTCACACCCCGGAAGGCCAGACCGGCAACGGCTCCGCGCTCAACGGCGTCGCCTGGCCGACGCCGATGGCGATCGACGAGCGGCTGTCGAGCGTCCACGCCAGCATCAGCTCCTACCTCTTCGTCACCGAGAGCGGGAAGCTCCGCAGTGGCGGCTACAACCCGTTCGCGGAGGTCGGCACGGGCGGCAACGAGGTCGCCGTGCTGAACCCGATCGAGCCGCTGAAGAAGGACGGCACGGCGTTCACGGATGCCGTCCGGGCGGTCGTCGACACCTGCGGGTCCGAGCAGGGCCTGTTCGTCGTGGAGGACTCGGCCGGCGACTGGTGGGCGACCGGCGAGCAGGTCTCCAACTACCTCGCGATCCCGGGCGACACCACCGGCTCACGGTACGTGACCCGGTGGGAGAAGATCGGCGGCAACCTCCCGGCGAAGCCCGCGACCCTCAGCCCGAACCGGTTCGGCGACACGCTCGTCTGGAGCCTCGAGGACGGCACGGTCTGGTTCACCGGATCCAGCGCGAGCTTCCGGAACTACTCCAACGGCCTGCCGACGACCGCCGTCCGCGGTGCGATGGAGCAGCTGAAGATGCCCGACGGCACGCCGGTCACCGGCGTGAAGCGGGTGCAGCAGAGCGAGGACCACTCGGTCATGATGCTCACCACCGACGGGCGCCTGCTCTACTCGAGCACGCAGCCCGCGGCCATCACCCCGGCCGACTACAGCGTCCGCGGCGATGTCCAGGAGATCGCCGGGCCTCCCGGCGACGTCGTCGAGATCTGGGCGAAGCACCCGTATGACACGGACGGAGGGGCCTACTACGCCAAGACCTCGGACAATTCGCTATGGGCGATCGGCAGCAACGGACTCGCGCGCGGCTACCTCGGCATCGGCACGACCACCGCGACCCGCACGTGGGCGAAGGTGCTCGTCGACGATGTGAAGGAGATGGCCTGCGGCGCGCACAACTTGATCGTGCTCGACAACTCGGGCGACGTCTGGTTCGCAGGCCTGTACGAGGAGGGCAACCCCGGGCTGGGCACCGGGATCGCGCCCACCTTCCCGACGCCGGTGAAGATCACCACCCTGCCGCCGAACGCGCGGACCATCGCCAGCACCTGGTGGGACGTTCCGTACATCGCGTACTGAGCGCTCCCCGCAGGGACGCGAAAGCCGGCCGACGCCGTTCCCACGGCGCCGGCCGGCTCAGGTTCGCCGGGACGTTACCGCTCCAGCGGCCGCCAGACCACGATCTGGTTGCTGCGCCGCACCCGGGTGCCGGCGCGCATGGAGACGACCTCGCCCTCCGATCCGGCGGCGAAGACGCGCCGGCCCGGCCGGTTGAGCAGTTCGTCGGCGAGGGCCGACTCCAGCTCCCGCACCCGATCGCTCAGCGCGGCGACGTGGTCCTCCAGCTCCAGGATGCGGCGGATGCCCTCCAGGCTGACGCCCTCCGAGCCCAGCCGCGCGATCTCCTGCAGCTTCTGGACGTCGCGCATCGAGTAGCGACGCGACTTGCCCGCCGTCCGGCGCGGGCTGACCAGCCCCAGCCGGTCGTACTGCCGGAGGGTCTGCGGGTGCATGCCCGCCAGCTCCGCGGCGATCGAGATCACGAAGACCTGGGTGTTCTCGTCCATGAGGCTGCTCAGCCCCTCGCCTTCGCGAGGATGTCGTCGCGCGGGTTCTCGTCGGGCAGTTTGGCGGCGAAGGCCTCCAGCGCCTCCTTGGCGTCGGCGGACAGGTGCGACGGCACCGCGATCTGCACGACGGCCAGGAGGTCGCCGGTGCCCTTCGCGGTCTGGACGCCGCGGCCCTTCACGCGCAGCACGCGGCCGCTCGGAGTGCCGGGCGCCACGCGGAGCTTGACCGGGTCGCCGCCGAGCGTCGGCACCTCGATGGTCGCGCCGAGGGCGGCCTCCACGAAGGTGACCGGCACGGTGACGCGGAGGTTCAGCCCGTCGCGCTCGAACACCGGGTGCTTGCGCACGGTGACGGTGAGGACGATGTCGCCGGCCTCGCCGCCGTCCGGGCTGGGCTGGCCCTTGCCGCGCAGCTTGATCTTCTGGCCGTCGGCGACGCCCGCGGGGATCTTGACCTTGAACGGCTTGCCGTCCCCGGCCTGCAGGCTGATGGTCTCGCCCTTGGTGGCGGTGACGAAGTCGATGGTGGTGTGCGCGGTGACGTCGTTGCCGCGCGTCGGGCCGCCGTAGCCGCGGAAGCCGCCGCTCGTCGTGCCGAACCGGCCGTTGCCGAACAGGCCGCTGAAGACGTCATCGAAGCCGCCCTGGCCGCCCTGCTGGAAGGTGTAGCGCTGGCCGCCCTGGCCGCCGCCGAACATCCCGCCGAACACGTCGTCGAACCCGCCCTGACCGGCCGAGCCGGGGGCGGTGAACCGTGCGCCGGACCCCATCGCCCGGATCTGGTCGTACTCCTTGCGCTGCTCGGGATCGCTCAGCACCGAGTGGGCCTCGCTGATCTCCTTGAACTTGGCCTCCGCCGCCGGGTCGCCGGGGTTGGAGTCCGGGTGGTACTTGCGCGCGAGCTTGCGGTAGGTCTTCTTGAGCTCCGCCTCGCTGACGTCCTTGGAGACGCCTAGGACCTTGTAGAAGTCCTTGTCGAACCAGTCCTGGCTTGCCACGGCGCCTCCTCTCCTGCCTGTGCTTTCGTGATCTGTGCTGTCGTGATCTGTGTCGAAGTCTGCATGTCTGCCGGCGCGAGGAGCGGCGGGACACGCATCCCGCCGCTCCGTGCGCTCATCGCGCTCGTCGTCCGGCCGGTCAGGCCGGGGTGGCGACGACCACCTTGGCCACCCGGACCACGGTGGAGCCCAGCCGATAGCCGGTCTCCACCACCTCGGCGACCGTGTCGGAGGTCACGCCCGGGGTGGGCTGCTGGAAGATCGCCTCGTGGACCTGCGGGTCGAAGGGCTCGCCCTTCTCGCCGTACGGGGTGAGGCCGAGCCGCTCGACCGCGGTGCGCAGCTTGCCCGCGATGGTCGCGAACGCGCTGCCCTCGGCCAGGTCGCCGTGCTTGTCGGCGCGCTCCAGGTCGTCGAGCACCGGGATGAGACCCTTGACGGCGTCCCCGATCGCGCGCTCCCGCTCGATCTCCCGGTTGGCCTCGGTGCGCTTGCGGTAGTTCGCGTACTCCGCGGTCACCCGCTGGAGGTCGGCGAGCCGCTCCGCCGCGACCTGGTCGGCCGTGGTCTGCCCGGAGAGGATGTCGAGGTCGTCGTCCGACAGGACGCTCTCCTCCTCGCCCGGACCCACGTCCACCAGCTCCTCGTGCGCGAGGTCGTGCTCTTCGCCCTGGGGCTCGCGAACCTTGCCGGTCTCGGGGTCGATCCTCCGCTTGTCACGGATGATCGGCTCCTCGCGCTCCGGCTCCTCCGAGCCGTGCCCGTCGCGGTTCTGGTCGGCCATGGTTACTTCTTCTCCTCGTCCTCGACGACCTCGGCGTCGATGACGTCCTCATCGTCGGAGGAGGAGCCCGCGCCGGCCCCGCCCGCCTCGCCGGCGTCGCCGGCCGGTGCCTCGGACGCCTGCGCGGCCGAGTAGATGGCCTGGCCGATCTTCTGCTGGCTCTCGTTCAGCTTGTCGTACGCGGTCTTCACGGCCTCGTCGTCGTCTCCGGCGAGCGCGGTCTTCAGCGCGTCGATGTCGCCCTGGACCTCGTTCTTGACGTCCTCGGGGAGCTTGTCCTCGTTGTCCTTGATGAGCTTCTCGTTCGAGTAGACGAGCTGCTCGGCCTGGTTGCGGGTCTCGGCGGACTCGCGGCGCTTCTTGTCCTCCGCCGCGTGCTCCTCGGCCTCGCGCACCATGCGCTCGATGTCGTCCTTCGGCAGGCTGGACCCGCCGGTGATCGTCATCGACTGCTCCTTGCCGGTGCCCTTGTCCTTGGCGGACACGTGCACGATGCCGTTGGCGTCGATGTCGAAGGTGACCTCGATCTGCGGGATGCCGCGGGGGGCCGGGGCGATGCCGGTCAGCTCGAAGGTGCCGAGCGGCTTGTTGTCGCGGGTGAACTCGCGCTCGCCCTGGAAGACCTGGATCGCGACGGACGGCTGGTTGTCGTCGGCCGTGGTGAAGGTCTCGCTGCGCTTGGTCGGGATGGCCGTGTTGCGCTCGATGAGCTTGGTCATGATCCCGCCCTTGGTCTCGATGCCGAGGGACAGCGGGGTGACGTCGATCAGGAGGACGTCCTTGCGCTCGCCCTTGAGGACACCTGCCTGCAGGGCGGCGCCGACGGCGACGACCTCGTCCGGGTTCACGCCCTTGTTGGGCTCCTTGCCGCCGGTCTCCTGCTTCACGAGCTCGCTCACGGCGGGCATGCGGGTGGAGCCGCCGACGAGGACGACGTGCGCGATGTCGGACACCTTGATGCCGGCCTCGCGGATGACGTCCTGGAACGGCTTCTTGGTGCGGTCGAGGAGGTCGCTGGTCATCTGCTCGAACTGGGCGCGGGTGAGCGTCTCGTCGAGGTTCGCCGGGCCGTTCTCGGTCAGCGACAGGTAGGGCAGCTGGATGCTGGTGCTCATCGAGGAGCTGAGCTCCTTCTTGGCCTGCTCCGCGGCCTCCTTGAGGCGCTGCAGCGCGATCTTGTCCTTGGAGACGTCGACGCCGGTCGAGTCCTTGAAGCGCTTGATCAGCCAGTCGACGATGCGCTGGTCCCAGTCGTCGCCGCCGAGGCGGTTGTCGCCGGCGGTCGCGCGGACCTGGATCGTGGAGAAGTCGTCGTCCTTGCCCACCTCGAGGAGGGAGACGTCGAAGGTTCCGCCACCGAGGTCGAAGACGAGGATGAGCTCGTCCTCCTTGCCCTTGTCGAGGCCGTAGGCGAGGGCCGCGGCGGTGGGCTCGTTGATGATGCGGAGCACGTTGAGGCCCGCGATCTCACCGGCCTCCTTGGTGGCCTGGCGCTCGGCGTCGTTGAAGTAGGCCGGGACGGTGATGACCGCGTCGGTGACGGTGTCGCCGAGGTACTGCTCCGCGTCGCGCTTGAGCTTCTGCAGGATGCGGGCCGAGATCTCCTGGGCGGTGTACTTCTTGCCGTCGATCTCCGTGGTCCAGTCGGTGCCCATGTGGCGCTTGACGGACGAGATGGTGCGGTCGACGTTGGTGACCGCCTGGCGCTTCGCGGTCTCGCCGACGAGCACCTCGCCGTCCTTGGTGAACGCGACGACGGACGGGGTGGTGCGGAAGCCCTCCGCGTTCGCGATGACCGTGGGCTCGCCGCCCTCCAGCACCGAGACGACGGAGTTGGTGGTTCCGAGGTCGATTCCTACTGCACGTGACATATGTGCTTTCTCTCCTTTGTTGCGGGCGTTTGATAGCCGGTAAAAGTCATGGGGTCAAGAGTTGAGCCTCGACGGCTCAAGCCTGGCATCCCGGGTGGGACGCTGTCAAGCCGTCCAGCTCAAAACTTGAGCACACTTGACTCAACTTTGAGAGGGCGCGGACTATTCCGCGTCAGCCGAGCACCGGGGCGTCGCTGTCCGACGGCGCGGGATCGGGGAGGCGGCGCATCCGCAGCGCGTTGCCCGCCCCCAGGAGCCCGGCCACGAGCGGGACGAGGAGCGCGACCTGCAGCGCGAGCGGCCGCGCGTCGGTGTTGATGCGGACCACCTCCGCGCGCACCTCCGGCGTCTCGGTGGCGAGCTGCTTCTCCAGCTGGGTGTTCGACATCACCTGGGCGTCCTCCTCCAGCGCGGCGGCCACCTGCTGCTTGTCCGCCGGCGGGAGCACCGTGCTGGCGTTCGCCATCGAGGTGAACGTGAACGCCAGCGTCGCGAGCATGATCGCTCCGGCGAACGCCAGGCCGAAGGACAGGCCGAACGACCCCGCCGCGGAGTTGACGCCCGCGGCCTCGCTGACCCGCTCGTCGCTGATCGGCGAGAGCGTGTAGTTGTTCAGCTGGGAGACCAGGAGGCCGAGGCCGCCTCCCGACACGATGAGCGGGACGGTGAGGTACCAGCCGTTCGTCGCGATCGGCACGATCGGCAGCAGGATGACGATGCCCAGCACGGTGAGCGTGAAACCGGTCAGGATCAGGTTCGCCGGGCGGCCCTTCGCCCGCCGCCCGGCCAGGAGGGCGACCACGAACATGGACAGCGACAGCGGCGCGATCGACAGGCCGGCCTGCAGCGCGTTGTACTCCAGCACCATCTGCAGGTAGATGGGCAGCGCGATCATGGTGCCGCCGAGCGCCACCTGCTGCAGCAGCTGGCCACTGACGCCGGTGCGGAAGAGCCTCGACGAGAACAGGGCGGGATCGAGCAGGGTCGGCTTGTCCCTGCGGGCGCGGGAGCGCAGCCAGAACACCAGGCCGACGAGGGCCGCGACGCCGACGACGATCAGGAGCAGCACGTACTGGCCGCCCTCCTGCCAGACCAGGATGCCCGTGACGATGCCGCCCATCCCGATGACGGAGAGCAGCGCGCCGACCAGGTCGATCGAGCGCGAGCCGGTGTACGGGACGTCGTGGACCAGGCCGATCCCGGCGAGCACCACCGCGATGATCACGGCCTCCAGCAGGAACCCGACCCGCCAGGACAGGAACGTCGTGATGAAGCCGCCCAGCAGCGGGCCGACGGCGGCGGCGATGGCGGCCGAGGCGCCCACGAGCGCGTAGACCCGCTTCTGGTGCGCCCCCTCGAAGTTGCCGTGGATGAGCGACTGCATCGCCGGCAGCAGCAGCGAGGCGCCGATCCCGCCGACGACCGCCCAGAACAGGATGATGGCGAAGAGGTTCTGCGCGAGCGTCATCGCGACAGCTCCGACGGCGTAGCCGAGCAGGCCGAGGATGTAGGCGAGCTTGCGGCCGATCAGGTCGCCGGTCTTGCCCCCGATCAGGATGAACGCGGCCGAGACCAGCGCCTCCAGGGCGATCGCGCCCTGCACGCCGCTCACGGTCGTGTGGAGGTCGTGGACGACGGCCGAGATCGACACGTTCATCAGCGACGTGTCCACGACGAGCACGAACATCGCCATCGCGAGAAGGATCGCGAGGCGGAGGTTGAAAGGCGCGTCGGCGCCGTCCCCGCCGCTCATGCGCACACGAAAGCACAGCGGGAGGGGGTTTGGCGACAGCCGATTCACACCGGTTGCACAACACGCGTCGATAGCGTCGGAGGCATGGATTCGGACCCCGCACCGCTGCTCTCCACCCGGGCGATCATGGCTCTGCAGAGCATCGATCCGGCCACCCTGAGCGAGGTGCAGGCGTTCCGCGAGGACTTCGCGCGGTTCATCATGCCGTACAAGTTCGGCATCGACGAGATCTCCACGAAGGTGTCCATCCTGCGCGAGGAGTTCGCCGAGCTGCAGGACTACAACCCGATCGAGCACATCTCCAGCCGGCTGAAGTCGGCGGAGAGCATCGAGCAGAAGGTCATCCGCAAGAACTGCGAGCCGTCGTTCGAGGCGATCCGGGCGGCCATCACCGACATCGCCGGCGTGCGCATCGTCTGCTCGTTCGTCTCCGACGTCTACCGCGTGTTCGAGCTGCTGACCGCGCAGGAGGACGTGCACGTGCTGCAGGTGAAGGACTACATCGCGCACCCGAAGCCCAACGGCTACAAGAGCCTCCACGTGATCGTGGAGGTGCCGGTCTTCCTCAGCGGCGGGCCGGTCGCGGTGCCGGTCGAGGTGCAGCTGCGCACCGTCGCGATGGACTTCTGGGCGAGCCTCGAGCACAAGATCTACTACAAGTACGACGGCGAGGTTCCGGAGGCGCTGCTGCGCGACCTCACAGCGGCGGCGGGCACGGCGGGCCAGCTCGACATCACGATGGAGGACATCCACCGGCAGGTGCGCGGCGACGGCGGGGCGGCGCAGTACGCGCTGCCGGTGTCGGTGTAGCCGATCGATTAAGGGTGCGAGGATTGCTGGGTGACCGAGAGCACCCCACCGTCCGAGACCGGGCCAGAGCCCGCGACCGCTGACGCCGGGTTCGCGCGGCGGCGCTCGCGCGCGCTCGTCATTATCCTGCTGATCGCGGTGCTCGTCGTTCTCGCGGACCAGCTGACCAAGCTGTGGGCAACCGCCACCCTCCAGGTCGGCGTCTACCACTCGCTGATCGGGAACCTCCTCGGCATCCAACTCGTCTACAACTCGGGCGCGGCGTTCTCGTTCCTGGTCGACCAGACCTGGGTCTTCACGATCATCGCCGCGCTGGCGGTCGTCGCCCTCCTCTACTTCTCCCGCCGGGTCGGCGCGCGCTCCTGGGCGGTCGCGTTCGGCCTCCTGCTCGGCGGGGCGCTCACCCACCTGGGCGACCGGCTGTTCCGGGCGCCGTCGTTCGGGCAGGGGCACGTGGTCGACTTCATCGCGTACGCGGACTGGTTCATCGGGAACGTGGCGGACATCGCGATCTTCTGCGGCGCGCTGCTCGCGCTGATCCTCGCTGTCGTCGGCGTCCCGCTGCGCGGCGGCCCACGCCACACCCACCCGCACCCGCACCCGCACCCACCGACGGACTGACGTCTCCAGCCATCGCTTCCTCACTTTCTCCCGCGCATGCCCGGCGTGTCGCGGGAGGAAGTGAGGAAGAGATCGCTGGGGTCAGGGAGTTCGGGAGACCGTGGCGAGCCAGTCGTCGAAGGTCTGGGTGCCGAGCTGGGCGTCCGGGCCGGGCAGCAGGGTGCCGTCGCGGAGGGCGCGGCCCCAGCGGCCCGGCAGCGGGACGGCGAAGACTCGGGCCCGCGAGCCGGTCGCGGCGAGGTAGCGGCGCACGAGCGTCGGCATGTCCTCCACCTTCGGGCCGCCGAGGTCGCGGCTGAGCCCGACCGGTTCGCCCGTCGCCAGCTGGGCGAGGCGCGCGCCGACCTCCGCCGCCGCGACCGGCTGCGAGCGCACCGCAGGGACCGGCTTCACCCGGCCGCGTGAACGCGCGGCGAGCTGGGACGCGAACTCGTGGAACTGCGTCGCACGCAGCAGGCTCCAGGAGTCGCCGCTCGCCATCACCAACCGCTCCTGAGCCGCCTTGCCGGCGTAGTAGGCGTACGGAGCGGCCGCCGCGCCCACGATCGAGAGCGCCACGTGGTGCGTCACCCCGGCGGCGCGCTCCGCGGTGAGGAGCGCCGTCGTCACCGCCTCGAAGAAGCGCGTGGAAGCCGCGCCTCCCATCGTCGTCACCGACGTCACGTCCACCACGGCCGCGCAGCCCTCCAGAGTTCGCGCGAGCCGGTGCGCCTCCCCGGTGTCGCGGGCCGCCGCGAGGAGGTCCGTGCCCTCGGAGCGGCTCAGCACCACCGCCTCCTGCCCCGCCCTCCTCAGCGCCTCGACCGTGCGTGCGCCCACCACGCCTGTTCCGCCGGCGACCGCAACCGTCATCGTCTCCATACCGACAGCATCCGCACCTTCGCCCGGCCGGACAACCTCCCATCCCGGGCGGTCGTCGCGCCGACGTACGATCGGGCCATGACATTCACCG
Source organism: Leifsonia shinshuensis (assembly GCF_013410375.1). Taxonomy (NCBI): domain Bacteria; kingdom Bacillati; phylum Actinomycetota; class Actinomycetes; order Micrococcales; family Microbacteriaceae; genus Leifsonia; species Leifsonia shinshuensis. The sequence goes on along the minus strand of NZ_JACCFL010000001.1, from coordinate 621,451 downwards.
GGTTCGACCCCGACGCGATCGCCTTCTACCGGGAGCTCACCCTCCGCAACGACAAGGCGTTCTGGCTGGAGAACCGGGAACGCTACGAGCATCGCGTCGCGGCGCCGATGCACGCGCTCGCGGAGGCGCTCGAGCCGGCCTTCGGCGCCGGGCGGCTGTTCCGTCCCTACCGGGACGTGCGGTTCTCCCCGGACAAGTCGCCGTACAAGCTGCACGCGGCGCTCACGTTCGAGCGCGGCGGGTACGTCCAGGTCTCCGCGGAGGGACTCGCCGGCGGGGCGGGCGTGTACCAGCTCGACAAGGAGCAGCTCGACCGCTATCGACGTGCCGTCGACGCCCCGCGCACCGGCCAGGAGCTGGAGGCCGCCCTCGCCACGCTGCGCGGCTCCGGGATCGGCATCGAGATCCCCGAGCAGCTGAAGACCTCCCCGCGCGGCTACCCGGGCGACCATCCGCGCGCCGAGCTGCTGCGGTACAAGGGGATCATCACCTGGGCGGACTGGGGCATCCCCGAGTGGTTCGCGACCCCGGAGGCCGCCGACCGGATCGCGCGGTTCCTCCACGACAGCGAGCCGGTGACGGCGTGGTTCCGGGCCCACGTGACGGGTGCGGGCGACTGACCTCGCGCGCGTTCACCGCCGGTTCCCCGGCACGCCCTACGCTGTCCCCATGACGACCGAACGACCGGCCGGCGGGGACGGCGACGCCCTCGCGACCGCGGCGAGCCCGATCTTCGCCGAGAGCTCCACCGAGCGCCGCATCCCGCGCAGCTGGGTCGCGTCGTGGGCGCTGTGGGACGCGGGCGGCGCCGCCTTCAACGCGGTCATCACGACGTTCGTCTTCACCGTCTACCTGACCTCCAGCTACTTCATCTCCCCCGGGCTGGTCGCGGCGCAGGACGCGGAGAAGGACGCCTCGGGTCCCGCGCACCACGCGGTCACCGGCGCGATCGCCGGGCTCTCCAGCGGACTGGCGTGGGGCATCGGGATCGCCGGGATCGTCGTCGCGGTTCTCGCCCCGGTGCTGGGCCGGCGCACCGACGGCTCGGGGCGGCGCAAGCTCTGGCTGGGGATCAACACCGGCGTGGTCGTCGTCATCACGGCCCTGATGTTCTTCGTCGTCGGGGAGCCGTCATTCTTCCTGTTCGGCGTCGTGCTCGTCGCGGTCGGGACGGTGTTCTACGAGATCGCGACCGTCAACTACAACGCGATGCTGGTGCAGGTGTCCACGCCGAAGACGGTCGGCCGGGTGAGCGGACTCGGCTGGGCCAGTGGCTACTTCGGCGGCATCCTGCTGCTGATCATCGTGCTCGTGCTGCTGGCCTCCCCCAACGGCGACGGCACGGGAGGCGTCCTCCACGTCACCACCGACCAGGGGCTCAACTACCGGCTCGTCGCGGTGGTCGCCGCGATCTGGACGCTCGCGCTCTCCATCCCGGTGCTCCTGAAGGTGCCGGAGGCGCCGGCCAACCGGCGGCTGCCGCGGGTCGGGTTCTTCGCCTCGTACGGGCTGCTGTTCCGGGACCTCGGGGCGCTGTGGCGGGAGAGCAGGAACACGGTGCTGTTCCTCATCTCGTCGGCGCTGTTCCGGGACGGGCTGGTCGGGGTGTTCACGTTCGGCGGCATCCTCGCCAAGGGGACGTTCGGGTTCAGCCAGTCGGGTGTGATCGTGTTCGCCATCGCGGCGAACGTCGTCGCGGGCGTCAGCACGGTGCTGTCCGGGCGCTTCGACGACCGGTTCGGGGCGAAGCCGGTGATCGTGACGGCGCTGGTGGGCTTGGTGATCGCGGGCCTCGCGGTGTTCTTCCTCCACGACGCGGGGGCGATCGCGTTCTGGGTGTTCGGCCTGATCCTGTGCCTGTTCGTCGGGCCGGCGCAGTCGGCGAGCCGGACGTTCCTGGCGCGCGTGACGCCGGCCGGACGCGAGGGGGAGGTGTTCGGGCTGTACGCGACGTGCGGACGCGCGGTGTCGTTCGTGGCACCGCTGCTGTTCGCGCTGTTCGTCGCGGTCGGTGGGGCGCAGTACTGGGGGATCCTCGGGATCGTGGTGGTGCTGCTCGTGGGGCTGGGGCTGCTGATCCCGGTCCGGTCGCCGCGGTAGGTCGCGGGCGCGGCGTCGGCAACGGAGGAGATCGGCGCCGACACGCCGGGGCGCGGCAGTGAACGGAGGAGATCGGCGGCGCGGGAGGCGGGATGTCCTCCGCTGGCGACGGGGACGCTAGCGGAGGAGATCCGGGCCGACACGCCGGGGTGCGGCAGTCAGCGGAGGAGATCGGCGGCGCGGGAGGCGGGATGTCCTCCGCTGGCGACGGGGACGCTAACGGAGGAGACCGGGGCCGACACACCGGGGCGCGGCAGTCAACGGAGGAGACCGGGGGCGCGGGAGGCGGGATGTCCTCCGTTGGCGACGGGGGCGCGTCAGCGGGGCCAGGCCTGGACGAAGCGGGCGAACAGCTCGGCGAAGGTGCGCGCCTCCTCCGGGGTGAAGGAGGCCAGCGCGGTCTCGACGGCGGAGCGGCGGTGGTCCTGGACCTCGCCGAGCTGCGAGCGTCCGGCGGTGGTGAGCTGGATGAGCGCCCGCCGCGCATCGGACGGGTCGGGGATCCGCCGCACGAGGCCGCGCTCGACGCCCTCCTGTACGAGCCGGCTCGCGCGCGGCTGATCGACGCCGATGGCGGTGGCGAGGGAGCTGACGGAGAGCTGCCGCCCCTCCGCGTCGGCGGCGGCGAGCGCCTCCAGCATGCGGATGCGGGCGAAGCGGCCGAGCGACCCGTCGCGGCCTCGGCGGCCCGGGCCGGGGCGGGCGGAGTCGCCGAAGGGGCCGGGGAAGCCGCCACCCCAGGGGCCGCGCGCGCCCCAGGCGTGCGGGTCGAAGCCGTGGGCGGGGTGGGAGTGGCCGTTGTGGTGGTCATGGGGCGCGGTGCCGTTGCGGGCGTCGGTGTCGTCGTTGTGGCGGTCGCGGGCGGCGGCGCCGTTGCGGGGGTCAGTGTCGCCGGTGCCGGTGGTGGAGTGGCTGCGGTCGGCGCCGTCGGGGTTGGCGCTGTCACTCCCGTTGGCGGTGCGGTTTTGGTCGGGTCCCGTGCCGGTGTGGTCGTGGGGGCCGTGACCGCGGCCGGGGTAGCCGCCGTGGTCCCACGGGCCCATCGGGCGGCGGCGCGACTGGTCGCGTCGGACGGCGACCAGTGAGCGCTCGATCAGTGCGACCACGTCCGCTTCGGGCGAACGGTCCTGCTCTTGACGATCCTCAGCCATGCATGTAACTATACATTCACTTGTAATAGTACATAGAAAACGAAGGGAGTCTCCCGATGACGACCATCGACGACTCGAACACCCACGACTCATCCGATACCCCGCCGTACTTCTGGTTCGGCGAGATCAGTGCGCGCCTCCGCGCCCGGACCCGCGACGAACTCCGCGAGCTCGACCTCGGCCGCCGGGGCTGGCGCGTGCTGCACACGCTCGCGGACGGCCCGGCCACCGCCGACGAGCTCTCCGCCTCCCTGGCGCACCGCGGACGCCGCGCCGGTCGGCCGTTCGGCGGCCGGCCCGGCGACACCGGGCGTCCCACTGAGGCGGACCCGCGCCCGGAGAGCGACGCCTCCTCCGGCGAACAGGCCCACGCGGCCGCACGGCCCAGGGAGTGGCGAGGCCGCCCCGACTGGATGCGGCGCGAATGGGAGCGCCGCCAGCAGATGTACCGCGCCTGGATGGAGCACGACAGCTCCCGCGCGCAGGGAGGCCCGCACGGGCCGGATCGCCACGGCGACCACGACCACGACCACGCCCACGCCCACGACAGCTACGGGCCCGAGTACCACGGCCACGACAGCCAGGGGCACGACGGGCGCGAGCACGAGCACCACCACGACCACGCCCGCGACAGCTACGGGCCCGGATACCACGGCCGCGACAGCCAGGAACACGACGGGCACGAGCACGAGCACGAGCACGAGCACGACCACGACCACGACCAGGCCCACGACAGCTACGGGCCCGGATACCACGGCCGCGACAGCCAGGGACACGACGGGCACGAGCACGAACACGGGCACGGGCACGGACACGACAGCTACGGGCCCGAGTACCACGGCAACGACAGCCAGGGGCACAACGGGCAAGAGTCCGGGCACGACCACGACGAGCACGCCCACGACCACGCCGAACACCCCCACCACCACCACCCGCATCCCGACCACCACGGCGCCGAGCAGGCGTTCGAACGTGGGTTCGAGCGGGGCTTCCTCCGTGGCGTCGAGCGCGGCGGCCCGTTCGGGCATGGCGCGCACGGCTTCGGTCCTGGCGGGTTCGGGTACGGCGGGTTCGGCCCAGGCCGGTACGGTCGGGGGTTCGGCCCGGGCTCGTTCGGGGCAGGCGCGTTCGGCCCAGGGCGATTCGGCCCCGACGCTTGGGGCCACGAGCACGGCCACGGCCGTCCGTTCGCGGGCCGGTACGGCTTCGAGGGGCGTTGCCGCGGTGGCGTGGATCGCATCCTCGCGGACTTCGTCGAGCGCGGCTGGGTCTGGTTCGACGGCGACCGCGCGACGCTGACCGACGAGGGGCGCGCTGCGCATGACGCCGCCCTCGCGCACGTCACTGCGGTGCGCGCCACGGTCACCGAGGGGATTGACCCCGCCGACCTGGCCACCACCCTCGCGACCCTCGAGGCGATGGCCCGCAACCTCGGCTGGACCCCGCGTGCCGACGCGGCCGACGCGGACGGCCCCGACGCAGAGGGCGCCGAGCGCGCCACCAGCACCGGGACCGACGAGGCCACCGAGACCGACCGGGACACCGAGACCGACGGGGACACCGAGACCGACCGGGACACCGAGACCGACCGGGGCACAGACGCCGACTGACGCATCGGCACACCCGCAGGGGCGCGACCGCGAGGCCGCGCCCCTCCGCCTCTGCGGCCGCGTCCACCCACCCCGCGCCTAGGATGGTCGCATGACGTCACCGCGCGAAGAGGTCGTCCTGCTCGCTGAGGACGGCACCCCGATCGGGACCGCGGACAAGGCGACCGTCCACACCGCGGACACCCCCCTCCACCTGGCGTTCTCGTGCCACGTCTTCGACGGGGAGGGGCGGATCCTGGTCACGCGGCGGGCGCTCGGCAAGGCGACCTGGCCGGGAGTGTGGACCAACTCGTTCTGCGGGCATCCCGCGCCCGGGGAGGCGATGGAGGCCGCGATCGCGCGTCGCGCCGCCGATGAGCTCGGCACCGTAGTGGAGAACTTGGTGCCCGCGCTGCCCGAGTTCCGTTATCGCGCCACCGACGCGGCCGGTGTCGTGGAGTACGAGGTCTGCCCGGTCTTCACCGCCACGATCGCGGGCGAGCTGAGCCCGGCGGCGAGTGAGGTCGCCGAGTGGCAGTGGGTGGATCCGCGCGTGCTGCTGACCGCGGTGGAGGCGACGCCGTGGGCGTTCAGCCCGTGGCTGACCCTCCAGCTGCCCGCGCTGTACGCCGACGATGCACCCGAAGCTTCAGGCCAGCTGTGAGTCCGACTCACTATTTTCCACCTGTGTAATCAACTGTGGATAACCTTCGGGGCGTATGCCGCGAAGTGAATCCCTTCGGAGGCGAAGCAGTCTCCCGGGCAAGCAGTTGCGCCACCGCAAGCCGTGAGTGCGACCGGGTTCAGCCGGTTCGCGTCGCGTCGATGTGCTGCTCGAGCCACCAGGTGCGGCCCTCGTCGTCGGAGACCCAGCCGTCCCACTCGAACGAGTCCGCCGTGATCTTCGAGAAGTTCCAGCGGATCGGGCGTCCATCCGTCTGGGTGCCGTCCTGGCGGATCCCGTCGCGGCGGTGCGGCGTCGCGACCAGGGTGCAGAAGTCGCCTCTCGCGGCGCCGAACCAGCTCACTCGCCAGGCGCCGAGCGTGGGGTCGTAGACGCGCACAGTGGATCCGTGCGCGGCCGGCGTGCCGTCGGCGTCCGGGTCGTGGGCGACGAGGACGTCCTGCACCGCCCGCCCGCCGAGCGTGTAGGCGAACACCCAGTCCTCGACGCGCTCGGCCCACTCGCCGGAGGCCTCGTCGAGAAAGCGCACGTCGGCGCGCCAGCTCCCGACGAGCCGCCCGAAGAGGTGCATCCGCTGCGGGCGCTCCGGGGTGGACCCGGTGGAGATCAGGGCTCGCGCGAAAAGGGAATCGGTCGACTCGCTCATGGGCAGCCCTCTCGGCTCGGGGGGTCTAGCTGGACGGGCGTCCGGCTTCGGTCGCGGACACGTCGGTCCGGTGGAAGTTCAGGTACGAACGCGAGGCGGTCGGACCGCGCTGCCCCTGGTAGCGGGAGCTGTACTCGGCCGAGCCGTACGGCCGCTCGGCAGCCGACGACAGCCGGAAGAAGCACATCTGGCCGATCTTCATCCCGGGCCACAGCTTGATCGGGAGCGTCGCGACGTTGCTCAGCTCCAGCGTCACGTGGCCGGAGAAGCCGGGGTCGATGAAGCCGGCGGTGGAGTGGGTGAGGAGGCCGAGCCGGCCGAGCGAGCTCTTGCCCTCCAGCCGCGCGGCGACGTCGTCGGGCAGACTCACCAGCTCGAAGGTGGACCCGAGCACGAACTCCCCCGGGTGCAGGATGAACGGCTGGTCGGGGTCGACCTCCACGAACCGGGTCAGCTCCGGCTGATCGACCGCCGGGTCGATGAACGGGTACTTGTGGTTGTCGAACAGGCGGAAGAACCGGTCGAGCCGCACGTCGATGCTCGACGGCTGGACCATCGCCGGCTCGTACGGCTCCAGCGCGATCCGCCCGGCACCCAGTTCGGCCTTGATGTCACGATCGGAGAGAAGCACGCGCCCAGCCTATCGGGTGCGCCGGTTCCATCATCGCCGGTTACGGCAGGCGACGAGGCGGCGCTGCCGCGGGGGCTAGAACCCGCCGAGCGAGCGGAGGACCGCGGTGCGGATCGCCTCCCCCGCGACGGCCCCGGAGGCGGCGGTCGGGTGCACGCCGTCGAGGGTCGCCCCGGCGACCCACCGGCCGTCGGGCGCGCGCAGCGACGTCCACGGGTCGACCCATACCCAGCCGGAGCGGCCGGCGAGGTCGGCAAGCGCCGCGTTGAGCGCGAGTGTCGCGGCGGCGCCGCCGTTGTCCTTCGGAGCGAGCGCCGAGAGCACGTGGACGCGCCCTCCCGCCTTGGCGACGATCGCGGAGATGTTGGCGAGGGTCTGCGCCGTCGGCTGCGGCGCGGAGCCGTCGAGGATGTCGTTGGTCCCGGCCATGACGACGACCGCGTCGGCGGTGAGCGGGGTGGTGCCGGCGAGGATCTGGGCCGTGCTGTCGCCGTAGTGGCGGTAGCCGCCCGCGTCGACGATGTCGCCGGTCACGGCCGTGCGCACCCACGACCAGGGCGTGGGGTTCCCAGCGCGGTCGGTGAAGGCCGTGATCGAGTCGCCGATGGCGCCCATCCGGACGACCTGGTGCGTGGGCGACGTGTTGAAGGTCGGCGACGAGGCCCCGGCCGGCGCGGTCGCGGCCGCGGGCGAGACCGGCCCTGCGCTCGCTCCGGAGTCCTGGACCCCGGCGGAAGCAGCGGGAGCACCGGAGCCACCGGAAGCGCCACGAGCATCGGCCGCGACCGCATTCCCCGCGACGCCGTTCGCCGGAATGCGCTGCGACACCGTGACGACTCCCGCGGTCATCCGCGCCGCGGACTCCGAGGCCGCGACATCAGTCAGCCGAGCCGTCACGCGCGACGCGCCGACCGCGACCGGCGCCGAGTGAGTGTCCGCACGTCCGTCGGCCAGCACGGGCAGGACCGGCTGGACCGCCAGGGCGACGGCGAGCACGGCTCCGACGAGGACGATCCGCCCGGCACGGGACGACGCGGAAGCGCGGCGGCGGCGGGAATCGGACACGTGATCTCATGCTTTCTACCGCAACCCGGAACGTGCAGCACCGCAACGCTACCGGCGGCCGCCTCCCCGACTCCAATCGCGGTGGGCCGGAAGCGCGCTCTCCAGACCCCCAATTCGGGGGACGCTCCGCCCGCTCGGAGCGCCGCCTGCGGCCGGATGGTCGGGCTGACCCCCGACACGCCGGTAGGATTGCCCGGTTTGCGGCGGTGATCTGGGAGGTAGTGTGCGCGCGGTCGTCATCATGCCGACGTACAACGAGCAGGAGAACCTCCGCTCGATGGTCGGACGGCTCCGTGCGGCCGTCCCCGACGCCCACCTCCTCGTCGTCGACGACGACTCCCCCGACGGGACCGGGGTCACCGCGGACGAGCTCGCCGCCTCCGACGAGGCCGTCCACGTGCTGCATCGCGCAGGGAAGGCCGGGCTCGGCGCGGCGTATCGTGCCGGCATGCGGTGGGCACTCGACGCCGGCTACGACGTCGTCGTGGAGATGGACGCGGACGGCTCGCACCAGCCCGAGCAGCTCTCCCGGCTCCTCGACGCGGTGGGACCGGCCGACGTCGTCCTCGGCTCGCGCTGGGTCGCCGGCGGAGGCACCGAGAACTGGCCGTTCCGCCGCCGCCTCCTCTCGCGCGGCGGCAGCAGCTACGCGCGGATCGCGCTCGGCGTCCCGGCCCGGGACGTCACTGGAGGCTACCGCGCGTTCACGGCGGAGGCGCTCGAGGCGATCGGGTTCGAGGACGTCGCCAGCCAGGGCTACTGCTTCCAGATCGACATGCTGCGCCGCGCCTACGGGGCGGGGCTGCGCGTGACGGAGGTCCCGATCACCTTCGTCGAGCGGGTGCACGGCGCCTCCAAGATGAGCGGCGCGATCGTGGTCGAGGCCATGGTCCGGGTCACCGGGTGGGGGATCACCGGCCTCCCGGCGCGCTGGCGGCGGACGCCGGACCGCGCCTCCGCGGAGCGACCGTCATGACCACGGCCGAGGCGACGCGCGAGGCCACGCCGGAGAAGCGCCAGGGGATCCTCGACCGGACGGCCGTGCGCTGGGGCGCGTTCGCGCTCGTGTTCCTGTGGGGCCTCTACCAGGCCGTGTGGAACATCGCCACGGCGACCCCGAACGCCGACGAGCCCCAGTACGTGCTCGTCGGCCGGCTGTACCTCTCGGGCGACGTGGCGGCGAACCACGAGCAGCCGCCGACGGCGAAGTACCTCTTCGGCGCGGTGCAGTTCGTCTTCGGCGAGGGGATGCTGGCGCCCCGCGTGCTCGTCGGGGTCCTCACGGTGCTCGCCGGACTCATCATCTTCCTGTGGATGCGTCCGGAGCTCGGCTGGATGCCCGCCCTCGTGCCCACGGCGTTCTGGCTGCTGCTGCCCCGCGGCGTCTGGGGCACCTACGAGTTCCGGCTCGACCGCTTCGCCGTCCTGGAGCCGGTCATGGTCTTCTTCGCGATCGCGGCGATGGCCGCGGCCTGGCAATGGCATCGCGGGAGGTCCGTGCTCTGGCTCGCGCTGGCCGGCGTCAGCATGGGGCTCTCGGTCACCAGCAAGCCCTCGACCATCGTGATGCTGCCGGCGTTCGTGGTCCTGATCCTCGCCCGCAGGCGCCTCAAGGACATCCTGATCGCCCTCGCGGTGTCGGTCGCAGCATTGCTGGTCACCGCGTTCGTCGCGTACCTGGCCATCGGCCTCGTCCCCGGCGTGACCGACCTGGTCAAGTTCCAGGCGGCGCAGAACGCGGTCGGCCACCTCATCGATTTCGCGGGCACGGCGACCGCGCACCCGCCCTGGTGGGCGAACCTCTACTTCGCCTGGCACGGCTTCGGGCCCGTCACCGCCGTCGTCCTGGTCGCCGGCACACTCGCGGCCTTCTTCGACCGGGAGCGCCGCTGGCTGGTCGTCTACCTCACGGTCGCCCTCGCGCCGCTCGTGATCTTCTACCTGTTCGTCGCGCGCAACGCGCTGCCGTCCTACTACTACGCCTGGGCGTGGGCGCTCTGCTGTCTCGCCGGCATCGGCGTCGCGTGGCTGCTCCGGCGCCACCGCGGCGCCGCACTCACTGCGGTGCTGCGCACGGCGGGCTACGGGCTGCTCGCCCTCGCGCTCGTCGCCGCGGCCGGGACGTCGGCGCTGGTCTGGAACGACGGTCCGACCGAGTTCGGCCGGGTCGACTCCACGCTGCGGTCGCTGGGCATCGACCATGGGATGGTCCTCGTCAGCGGCGTGGCCCCGTGGGAGCCGAACGAGTCGATCGGCGACCGGGCGACCACCGACCCGACGGCGCACTGCATCGTCGCCGTCGCCACCAAGGACTCGCCCCGCTCCCCCATCGCGCCGGAGGTCACGGGCTACATCGCGGAGCACCGGGCGAACCTGCGCCACCTGATGCTGAACGACGTCAGCTTCTACGTCTTCGACACCACCACGGCCGCGGCGAACTGCCGGTGACGGGCGGGAGCCGCTAGACCGGCACCCGCTCCTCGTGACCGCCGGCGGCCTGCACGGCGTCGCCCGCCGCCCCGTGCTGCGTCGTGGGCCGGCCGAACACGGGGACCGCCTTCAGCGGGCGCACCCGGTTCACCCAGTACGCGATGCCGCGCCCCGGACCCCAGCCCTTGAGCGACATGGCGGGGCGCTCGACGAAGCGCCAGCTGAGCCACGCGATCCCGAGCACGATCGCCGATGCGACGACGATCATGACGGCCGGCCCGAGCCGGGTGAGCCCGACGTAGGCGAGCGTCTGCTGGACCGGGAACGCGAACAGGTAGACGCCGTAGGAGATGTCGTTCACCTGTCCCACCCGGCGGATCCGCCCGGGGATCGCCGAACCCGCCCAGAGGACGAAATACACACCGGCGGGGACGCCGACCACCGGGTAGCCGCCGGTCAGCAGAGTCCAGGCCAGCACGACGCCGGCCACGACGCCGAAGCGCGCGTTCATGGGGATGGAGCGCGAGTACACCGCGAATACCGCTCCGACCATGAACGGGTACGCCAGCGTGAGGAACCAGCCGTCGCCGAGCGGCGGGAAGACCACGCCCATCGCCCCCGGCTTGACCAGCTGCACGATCTGCCCGGCGAAGATAACCGCGGCCACGGCCACGACGACCGGCTTCGCCTTGATGAGGACGCCCGCCAAGACGAGCGCCGCGACGATCATGTAGCAGTCCCACTCGTGCCCGAGGGTCCACATCGAGCCGTTGATCACGCTGGAGTCGGTGGCCCGGCCGTAGGGCGTGGAGTGCTGGAAGATGTCCAGGATGCCCCACGTGCTGACGTGCAGGTTCCAGTTCGAGCCCAGGTAGTGCCACGGACTGGACGGCGAGTGCGCGAAGTAGGCCGGGAGGGTGTGCCCGTCGAGGGTCCAGATGACCGGGCCGAGCACGAACGCCGTGAGCAGCAGGACGAGCAGGAACGCCGGGAAGATGCGCAGCGTCCGCCGCCACATGAACTGGAGGATGTCGGCCGACATTCCGCTCTTCGTGATGAGGTAGCCGCTGATCGCGAAGAATCCGGCGACCGCGAGGGAGCCGAGGCTGGCCTGCCCGTGCGTGATCCCGGTCCCCGGGTCGTGGCCGTAGCCGCCGAGCGGCCAGGTGTGCGACACGAGCACCGAGAGCGCCAGGACGAGCCGGATCAGGCCCAGCGCGTTGTCGTGCCCGCGCAGCGCGGAGCTGATGGTCCGCACAGGGTCAGTGGAAAGCATCCACATAGGATAAGCGGATCGCGCGGGTGCTCCCGACCGCGGGGATCCCGCTGGGCCATCCACGTTCGGGCCGCGGCGGCCGCGCCGCGCCGCCGCTACAGCCGCAGGCCGCCCTCCAGGAACGAGAACGCCTCGTCGACGAGGTCGGCGAGCTCGGCCGTCGGGTCGTCCGCGAGCTGGGCGAGGACGGCGAACATGCTGCCGACGATCGCACCGGCGATGGTGCGCACCGCGAAGTCGTCGCGCCGGCGGCCCGCGCGGTCGGCGATGGTCTCCGAGACCAGGAGCATCGACTGGGAGAGCTGGTCGAGCATCGCTCCGCGCAGCGCCGGGACCTCGAGGACGAGGGCGAGGCGCTCGCGCTGCTCCTCCAGCTGCTCGGCGCTCAGGCCGCCGAAGGCCTCCCGCAGCGCGACCCGCATGGCCGCGACCGGCTCGAGCTCGGCGGGCTGGGCGAGGAAGGCGGCGACGATCTGCGGGTCGAAGTCGTCGAACAGCACGACGGACTCCTTGGTCGGGAAGTAGCGGAAGAACGTGCTCGCGGAGACCTCCGCCGCCTCGATGACCTGGTCGATGGTCGTCGCGTCGTAGCCCTGCTCCGTGAACAGGCGCAGCGCGTGCGACTGGATCGCCGCGCGGGTGCGGGCCTTCTTCCGCTCGCGCAGGCCCGGTCTGTCAGCTGTGCCGTCCGGCATGCACGCTCCTTCCGTCGGGGGTGGTCGCCGCCGCAGGGACCGCAGCGTCCGCCGCCGCGCCGTCGGCCGCCGCCTCCGCGACGTGCGCACCGTGCGACGCCCGCGCCCGGCGCGGGAGGACCACCACCGCCATGATGGCCCCCGCGACCGCGATGCCGGCGGAGACCAGCAGCGACACGCTCATCCCCCGCGTGAACGCGGTCCGCACGGCGTCGCCGAGCGCGGCCGAGTGGAGCGTGTCGGCGACGGCGATCCCCGCGTAGACACTGGACTTCGCCGCGCTCGCGACCGCGGGCGGAACCGGAGAGGACGCGAACACGGAGGTGAGCTGCGCGGTGTACACGGCCGCGACCACGCTGCCGAGGATGGCCGTCCCGAGCGGAGCGCTCGTCTTCTGCAGCGCCTGGACGACGCCGGAGCCGACGCCGCTGTGCTCAGCGGTCAGCTGGGAGAGCGCGGCGGACATCGCGGAGGTGAGCGCGAGGCCGGCGCCCGCGCAGACCGTCGCCATCCATCCCGCGACGATGAGCTCGCTGGTCGCGCCCGTCGTCCACGAGCCGATGACCGAGCCGGCCGCGATGACGACGAAACCGATGGTCACGGTCGCGCGGAAGCCGATCGCCGCCACGATGCGCGACGCGGGGAGCGCGCCGATCAGCATGCCGCCGACGAACGGGAGCAGCCGCAGCCCGGAGGTGAACACGTCCACGCCCTGCACGGCCTGGAAGAACTGCGGCATCACGAAGAGCAGCCCGACCATCCCCATGCCGGCGACCCCGGCGAGAGCCGCTCCGCCGGTGAAGGTGCGGGAGCGGAACAGCCGGGTGTCGACCAGCGGCGAGCGGCCGCGCCGGGTGAGGGCGACCTCCCAGAGCACGAAGCCGGCGAGGATCGCGACACCGGCCGCGAGCGCGGTCAGCGCCCAGGGGTCGGACCAGCCGTGCTGGCCCGCCTCGATGATGCCCCACGTGAACACGACCAGGCCGGCCACCGACGCGAGCACGCCCACGGCGTCGAAGGCCGGGCGCTCAGCCGCCTTCGACTCGGGGACGAGCAGCGCCACCGCGAGCAGGCCGATCGCGACCACCGGGACGTTGAGGAGGAAGACCCAGCCCCACCAGAAGTTCGCGAGCATCCAGCCGCCCAGGATGGGGCCGAGCGGCAGCGACAGGAAGTTCGCCGCGGCGAACACGCCGACCGCCTTGGGCCGGGACGCCTCGTCGAAGAACACCGTCAGCGCGGACAGGGCCATGACGGCGATGCCGGCGCCGGCGACCCCCATCAGCAGCCGCGCGATCAGGAAGACGACGGGTGTCGTCGCGAAGGCGCACAGCGCCGACCCGGCCCCGAACGTCACGAGCGAGACGAGCAGCACGGCCTTGCGGCCGAAGCGGTCGCCGAGCAGGCCGAGCGGGAGCACCGCGGCGGCCAGCATGAGCAGGTAGCCGGACGAGAACCACTCCAGCTCGGTCTCGGTCGCGTGCAGCGCGCCGGCGAGCGTGGGCAGGGCGATCGACAGCACGGTGCCGTCGATCCCGACCGCCAGGACGCTCAGGCTCACCGCGCCGAGCGCCCACCACCTCCGCTGTCCGGTCATCCGTCCGGTCGCGGCTTCGGTCATGTTCATCATGAGAGTCACCTCCTATTGAATGGTAACTCGTTTTTGACAGTTGCTGTCAGATTTTTTCGGGAACACCGCCGCGGCTGCTCATGGTCCGCGGGAGCGGCGGCCGCGGCGTCAGGACGCCCGCTCCTCCTGCTCGGCGTCGGGGTGGGTCGGGAGGAGCAGGCGGCCGGTGTCGGCGTCGTACTCGAACAGCTCGCCGTAGCGGCCCCAGTCGATCGCGGTGTCGAGCTGCTGCTGGGCGTCGTCGTCACCGAAGTGGGCCTTGAGCTCAGCGAGGATTTCGTCGGCGCGGATCGCCCCGGACGTGGTGTGCCGGAGGTCGCGGACGATGCGGCGCACCAGCGGCGCGGCCTCCATCGCGAGCGTCGCGAACTGCTCCTTGGCCCGGAGCAGGTCGGCGGCGGCGTACCGCCTGCCCTGCTCGGTGATGCGCAGCTCCGTCCCCTGCGGCCGGGCCAGCTTGAGCAGCTGCGCAGCGTCGACCACCGGGAGCAGGTCGTCCAGCTCGTAGCGCAGCTCGTCGGCGATCTCGGCCAGTCCCTCAGTGCCGCCGCGCTCGGCGAGCAGTTCGACCAGGCCGCCCAGGGAGCCGGTGCTCGCGGCGGGCAGCGGGAAGTCGATCTCGTTCGCGGTCGCGGCCGCGGCGGCGATGGACACGTCCACCGGCGCCCCCGCGATGCCGGCCACGGCGGCGCGCGGCTCGGCCTGCTGGCCGGTGAGGATGCCGTAGACCTCGTCCACGAGCGCCTCGAACGCCGGGCTCCGGCGGTCGCGCGGCTGCGGGAGGTCGACGGTCAGCTCCGCCTTGATCCGGCCGGGGTTGGAGTCGAGGACGACGACCCGGTCGGCGAGCTGGATGGCCTCCTCGATGTTGTGCGTGACGATCAGCGCCGTGCGAGTGGGGAGGGTACCGTCGCTCCACATCCGCACGAGCTCGCCGCGCAGGTTCTCGCTGGTCAGCACGTCGAGCGCCGAGAACGGCTCGTCCATCAGCAGCACGTCGGGCTCGACGACGAGCGCGCGGGCGAACCCGACGCGCTGCCGCATCCCGCCGGAGAGCTCCTTGGGGTAGGCCGACTCGAAGCCGTCGAGGCCGATCTGGTCGATGGCGCGCAGGGCGCGCTCGCGGCGGACTTCCGGGCGGACGCCCTTCGCCTCCAGCCCGAGCTCGACGTTCTCGAGCACGGTCAGCCACGGCAGCAGGGCGAACGACTGGAAGACGAGGGCCGTGCCCGGGTTGGCGCCGTTGAGCTCGCCGCCCTTGAACGACACGGTCCCGGAGGTGGGCGCGATCAGTCCGGCGATGCAGCGCAGCAGCGTGCTCTTGCCGGAGCCGGAGCGGCCGAGCAAGGCGACGATCTCGCCCTGGTGGATGGTGAGCGTGACGCCGGAGAGGACGGTCTTCTCGCCGCCGTCGGTGGCGAACGACTTCGTGACATCGCGGACGTCGATGAGTGCGGTGTTCGTGGTGGTCATGACGGGAGTCTCCTCACAGGCTGAAGCGCTTCTCGGCGACGGCGTAGAGCCGGCGCCAGAACAGACGGTTGAGTCCGACGACGAAGACGGACATGACGATGACGCCGACGAGCACGCGCGCCATGTCACCGGTCTGGGTGGCCTCGGCGATGTAGGCGCCGAGGCCGGTCGCGGTGTAGGTGTGGTGGTTGTAGGTGACGACCTCGGCGACGATGGATGCGTTCCACGCGCCGCCCGCCGCGGTGATGCCGCCGGTCACGTAGGCCGGGAAGATCGCCGGGAGGATCAGCCTCCGCCAGCGCTGCACCCGGCCCACCCCGAAGCTGTCCATCGCCTGCCGCAGGTCGGTGGGGATCGCGCTCGCCCCGGCGATGACGTTGAACAGGATGTACCACTGCGATCCGAGCGCCATCAGCAGGATGCCGCCGTAGTCGAGCGGGATGCTCGTGGCCACGAAGAACGCGATCGCGAACGGGAACAGGAAGTTCGCCGGGAAGCTCGCCAGCAGCTGCACGACCGGCTGGGCCAGCCGGCTGATCCGCGGGTTCATGCCGATCCAGACCCCGACCGGGACCCAGACGATCGTCGCGAACAGCAGGATCACGACGACGCGGGCCATCGTGACCGCGCCGAGCCCGAACGCCCCCAGGAAGGCGCCGAGCCCGACCGAGCGCTGGATGAAGAGGTAGGAGGCGACCGCGCCGACCACGATCGCGGCGATGACGACCACCGTCACGACCACGTCCAGCGTGCGCTTGCGCAGTACGAGCGGGTGCCTGCGCTGCTGCAGACCCGGGTGCTCGGCGCGATGAAGGCGAGCGCCTACCTCGGCGTCCCGTTGGGCTCGCTCCTCGGCGGCGTGCTCGCGCAGGGCGTCGGCCTGACCTGGGCGTGCGTCGGCGCGGGCGCGGTGATGCTGCTGGCGACGATCACGCCGCTGGTGTTCCCGGTGTGGCGGCAGCTCGACCGTCCGAGCGCGGCGCCGGGGGCGGCGCGGCTCGGGCCCGAGGCGGCGTGAGACGCGAGTCCGGAAGGGCGCGCCTCGGGCCCGAGGCGGCGTGAGACTCGAGTCCGGAAGGGCGCGCCTCAGTCGCCGTCGAAGTCGACCTCGCGCCCGCGCAGCGCAGCGATCGCTTTGACGATGAGCTGCACCGCCGCGACCGCGATCAGCGCCGAAACGGCGAGCGCCAGCACCGGGTCGAGCCAGTACAGGCCGCCGGTGACCAGGATGATCACTCCGGCGACGGCGATGGCGCCCGCCGCCGCCGCGTCGGCGAGCGCGTCCAGGAGGACCGATCGCATGTGCACGTCCTCGTCCGCGGCGGAGCGGCCGAGCACGAGCGCGCCCGCGAGCATCACGGCGACAGTGACGAGGCTGACGATCACCATCGGCACGCCTTCGACGGGTGGTGAGCCCTCCCGCAACCGGATCACGGCGTCAACGACGACCGTGACCGTGACGACGAGGAGGAGCGCCGCGTTGACCAGGGCCGCGATCGCAATGGGCCGCTGCGCGTGCGGGTGGCCGGGGTCCCGGTCGCGCAGCGCGATCGCGACGAGCCCGAGGACCAGGGCGAAGCAGTCCGCCACGGTGTCGCCTGCCGCGGCCAGCACGCTCACGGAGTTCGCCAGCAGTCCGGCGACGACGAGGCCGACGATCAGGGCGGCGTTCAAGCCGAGGACGATCAGCAACCGGCGGCGCTGGCTCCATCGGGGCGGCCGCGGTCCGGGACCGGCGGGAGCGGCGTCGCGATGCTCGGCGCCTGGGTTTCCAGCGTCGGGGTGCTCGGCGTCGGGTGGCACGGCGTCATTCTGCCATCCCCGGTGCCGCCGACCGCGAACCCGACGTATCGTTCCGGCATGGAGCTCACCGGCTACCTCTCCTACCGGGACGCGCCGCGCGCGCTCGACTGGCTGACCGCCATCGGCTTCGAGGTCGTCGTGCGGCTCGACGGCGCCGAGGGGAGGGTCGAGCACGCCGAGGTCCGGGCCGGTGACGCAACGATCATGGTGTCCACGAGCGACCGGGCGTACGAGCCGCGGGCGCTGCTCGGCAGCTCGACCGGGGGCGGTCTCTATCTGCTGGTGCGCGACGTCGACGCGGTGTTCGCCCGTGCCGTCGACGCCGGTGCCACTGCGGTCATCCCGCCCGAGGACACCGACTGGGGCGGGCGCCGCGCGCGGGTCCTCGACCCCGAGGGCAACGAGTGGAGCTTCGGGACCTACCGGCCGGGCGGGGAACCGTCCGCCCGGCCCGGTCTCAAGATCGTGCCGCTCGTCCACGTCGACCGCGTCGACGCCGCCGTCGAGTTCTTCGCGGCGCTCGGCGCGGAGGTCGTCGCGCGTGCGCCGGAGGGGGATTTCGCCCGCCTCCGGTTTCCGTCCGGAGACGAGCTGCAGGTGCTCGGGCACCCGCCGAACCCGGAGCAGGACCCCGGGCTCGTGGAACTGACCGCCGTCGCGCGCGACCTCGCGGCGGTCCAGGACGCGCTCGCGCGAACCGCGGGCGGGCGGGTCGAGGCGCAGCCGACCGGGTTCGGGAGACAGGCCCTTTACCGGATCCCCGGCGGCGGTCCGCAGTTGAAGGTCAACGCGTTCGGCCCCGCGCCGGACGCGGAGGAAGAGGGACGGCCCGCGCAGAACGGGTGAAGAAGGGGTGAAATCACCCCTTTCCACGCCCGACGACCACCACCTACCCTGTACCCCATGCGGGGGAGCACGAGAGCACACCGACTCGGCCCAGCAGTCGCGATGCTGGCATTGGCCGCAGCCGTCATCGGCGCGGTTGTGCCGGCGTGGCAGCCGCCCGCCGTCGCGCAGTCCCCGGCGCCGCTGCAGGTCACCTACGTCGCGCGCGTGTGCGACAACTACTCCGACATCATGGCCAACAAGGCCCGCAACAACATCCAGGAGTCGCTGTTCAACCTCGGTCCGGACTCCACCTACGCGCCCAATGGGATCGTCAGCCCGACCGCAGAGCAGAACGGGTCGCCGAACTGCCGGCCCTACACCGGCTGGCGGTTCTCCACCGGCGCCGGCATCACCGGCAAGTCGCCGGCTACCGACAACCTGTCCACCGTGACGGGCCTGTACCGGTCCGACATCGTCACACAGGCCAGCACCCCGCTGCTCGACCCGCAGGGCCAGCCGGTGCTCGGCCCCGGCGGCGTCCCGCAGACCATCCCCGGCGCGGTCACCGTCCAGCTGAACGCAGCGGAGACCGCCGCGGCCCAGGGCGGCCGCACCGTGTGGGTGGAGGGCGGCACGCCGACCGACCCGTTGAACGCCAACCCGAACGTCGGTTTCGGCGCGCTGCGCTGCGCGCAGGACGCGCTCAACGGGGACAACGTGGACGCGGTCACGTTCCCGCAGGCGAGCACGCACGTGTTCTGCTACTACTACCTGGTCACGCCGCCGCCGCCCCCCGGCACGATCACGATCGTCAAGCACGTGCTCGGGGCCCAGTCCGACACCTTCCCGTTCCAGGGGAACATCTCCTACAACCCGGGCGGCGCCTTCACCGTGGCCGGCGCACCGGGCCAGGACGGTTCGATCGAGTTCGTCCGCGGCGCCACCCTCGGGAGCCTGACCCAGCCGCCGTGGAGCTTCACCGAGCAGAGCAAGGCCGGGTGGCAGCCGCCGGCGCAGGCGTCCTGCGTGTCCGCGAACGGGCAGAGCGTCGTCACGCACTCCGGCGCGACGACGAGCGTGAACCTGGCGCCGAACGACCACGTCACGTGCACCTACACGAACACGCCGACCCCGCTCGGCGACGCAGAGCTGTGGAAGGTCTCCACGGGCGCGGTAGGCACCTTCCCGTTCGCCATCACCGGCCCCACCACGACGGAGCACTACCCCGACGTGACGACCGTGCAACCCGGCGTCCCCATCAAGTTCGCCACACGCACTGGCGCCCCGGCCGGGAACTACAGCGCCACCGAGGACATGCCCACCGACTTCTCGCAGACCGGCCCGGGCACCTGGCGGATGACCAACGCGGTCTGCAACGGCGCGGCGATCCCGTTCACGAACACGCCGGGCACTCCCGCGACGGCCACGGCGACCTACACCGCGGCCCCCGGGACGGACGTCGCCTGCCTGTTCGCGAACGAGTTCGACCCGTCGGGTCGCCTCGACATCTACAAGACGACGCTGAACGGCGTCGGCCGTTTCGAGTACACCGTCCTCGACAACCGGGACAACCTGACCCGCGTGCAGGACCCGGTGGCGACCACCACCACCCCGGGCGTCGAGGTCCAGGCGCAGCCGTCGGCCACCGGGCTGTCCGCCGCGCCGGGCTCGGAGTACACGATCCTGGAGGCGATGCCGGCGCCGGACTCCGGCGGCTTCTGGGTGCTCGACTCGGCGACCTGCGGCGCCAACACCGTGTCGGTCGACCTGACCGCGGCGAGCGTCGTGGTCGCGCTGTCGCCCGACCTCGCCGCGGCGAGCTGCCACTTCGTCAACCGCTACCAGCCGTACGGCTCGTTCTCGGTGGTGAAGGACACGACCCCGGACACCGCCCTGCGCCCCGGCGCCGCCCAGCTCGCGATCGACTGCTCCGACAACGCCTTCGACGGCGACCTGACCGTCGCATCGGGACAGGGCGCGAACGACACCGGGATCGCCCTCACCGACGCGACCATGACCTGCTCGGTCACCGAACCGCAGACCGGAGCGGCGCCGAACGTGGACGTCACCACCACCGCCTACCTCGAGATCGGCGGGACCCGGCAGCCGTACACGCTCGGCGACACCTTCACCGCACCGCTCGGCAGCTTCACGCAGGTCGTCGTCCAGAACACCCTGAAGGCGGTGACGCCGACGCCGCCCCCGACGCCCACTCCCACGCCCCCGCCGGTCGCGCCTGCGGGCGACGGCCAGCCGCCGTCCGGCCTGGCGGACACGGGATCGAGCGCGCCCTCGCTGTGGCTGCTCCTCTGCGTCGGCGGGCTGGTCGTGGCCGGGAGCGGGCTGGTGGCGCTGGCGGCCGGACGGAGACGCGTCGGCCGGACCCCGCACCGGGATGGTCGGTAGCGGACGGCAGGCATACGCTGTCGCCATGCACCGCGCCACGCGGGGAACCGGGGGCCGCACGCGCGCTCGCCTCGGGGCGGCCGCGCTGAGCGGAGCGCTGCTGCTGGCCGGCTGCACGGCGGCGTCGACGCCCGCGCCGACAACCTCCCGCGCGTCCGGCACGCCGACGCCGACGCGCCCGACGCCGACCGGGTCGCCGGCACCCGTGGCGGTCCCGGTCCCCGGGATCACGGCCTGGACCTCCTACCACGCCACCGCGTCGCGCACCGGGGCGGTCGGCGCAGGGGCGTCGCTCTCCCCGCTCGCGCGCGCGTGGTCCGCCGACCTCGGCGGAGCGGTCTTCGGGCAGCCCGTCGTCGCGGGCGGCCGGGTGATCGCCGCGACCGAGACGAACCGGGTGGTCGCGCTCGACCCCGCCAGCGGGAACGTCGTGTGGTCGGCGTCCCTCGGGGCGCCGCTCACGGATGTCGGATCGGCCGCCGGCTGCGGGGACATCGACCCGCTCGGCATCACCAGTACGCCGGCCGTCGACCCCACCACAGGGACGGTGTTCGTCGTCGGCGAGGTGAGCGCCGGCCGAGCGGTGCACCACCAGCTGGAGGGGTTCAGCATCGCCACCGGGCAGGTGGTCCTCTCGGAGTCCGTCGACCCGCCACTCCCGGCCGGGGAGGACCCCGTCCACCTCCTCCAGCGGGCGTCCCTCGCGGTCGCGAACGGACGCGTCTACATCGGCTTCGGCGGCAACTACGGCGACTGCGGCGCCTATCACGGCTGGGTGGTGGGGGTGAACGAGACCGGCTCCCCGGGCCTGGTCGCGTTCGAGGCGGCGGCGGACGGCCACGGCGGCGCGATCTGGCAGGGCGGCGGCGCACCGGCGATCGACGCGGCGGGGGACCTCTACGTGTCGACCGGCAACTCCAACCCCGACCCGCCGGCCGGCGGGCCCGACCCCGTCCAGTACGCGGAGAGCGTGGTGAAACTCTCGCCGGATCTGAAGCCCCTCGCCGCCTTCAAGGACCGGTCCGCGGGCGCCGACGACGACCTCGGCACCGGCAATCCGGTGCTGCTGCCCGGCGGCCTGCTGTTCGTCGCGGGGAAGACCGACGTGGGCTTCGTCCTCCGCCAGTCCGACCTCTCCCAGGTGGCCGCCATCCCCGGCGTCTGCGGCAGCGACCCCGACGGCGGCGCCGCCTACGACCAGGCCACGGGCCGTCTGTTCGTCCCCTGCGCCGGCGGCGGCATCCAGATCGTCGAACCGGCCACCGGGCAACGCGGACCACGGCTGTCCGGCGCGAACGGCGCACCCATCGACATCGGCGGCACCATCTGGGCGGTGCGCTACCCGGGAGGCACGCTCAGCCAATTCAGCGCCGCGACCGGGGCGCTCCTCCAGCGCCAGCAGATCGGCGACTCGGTCCCCCACTTCGCCAGCCCGTCCACCGCGCTCGGGGTGCTGCTGGTCGGGACGGACTCGGGGGTCGTGGCGTTCCGCGGCGGGTAGCGGACGACCCCCTTCACAACCTCGGGTCCACCGGCTCCGACTCCATGGCGAGGACCGCGAACACCGCTTCGTGGACGCGCCACAGCGGCTCCCGCTCCACGAACCGGTGCAGCGACTCCAGCCCGAGGGCGTACTCGCGCAGTGCCATCGACCGCTTGTGGCCGACGTTGCGGTCGCGCAGCCGGTCCAGGCTGGACGGGTCGGTGTAGTCCGGGCCGTAGATGATGCGGAGGTACTCGCGGCCGCGCACCTTGATGCCCGGCTGGGCCAGCCCCCGCTCGTTCCGGACGAGGCCGGCCGCGGGCTTCACGACCATGCCCTCCCCTCCGGCCTCGGTCAGCGCCGTCCACCACTCGACCGCCGCCTCCACCGACCCGGGATCGTCGAGGTCGACCTCGACGCGCCGGGTCTCCCGGAGCAGCCGCGGGTCGGCCGCCACCAGCCGGTCGGCCACCGCGAGGTGCCAGGCGTGCTCCCGCGCGGCATGGACCCGGCCCTCGACGGCCAGCACCTGGAACGGCGCCAGCTGGACACCGTCGATGCCGTCCGTCCGCCGTACATAGCGGCGGTAGGCGTCGGTGTAGCGAGCCGCGTCAGCCTCGCGCCGCCGGGTCCGCTCCAGCATCGCGGCGACATCGAGCCCGCGCTCCGCCGCCCGCTCCAGCGTCGCCGCCGCGGCGGGCAGGGCCGAGGCCGCCGCAGCCCCGACCGCGGCGTACTGCTCCCGGATGAGCGCGCCGGCCTTCAGCGACCAGGGCAGGACCTCCCCGTCGAGCAGCAGCCAGTCGGTCTCCAGTTCCTCCCAAAGCGCCGCCCGGGAGACGGCCTCGTGCACACCGGACAGGAACGCGTCCTCGTCGGCGGACGACGGGAAGAACCGACGGCCGGTGCGGGTGTGGACGATGCCCCGCCACCCGTCCGGGGCGCCGAACCGGGACGGGTCGCGCGTCACGAGCGTGACGGCCCGCGAACCCATGTGCTTCTCCTCGGCGATGAGGCGCGTCACCCCGCTCGTGCGGTACGCCTCGAACGCCTCGTCCGGGTGCTCCAGCATCCCGGCGCGGGAGGACGGCCCGGGCGGCGACATCGTCGGCGGCAGGTAGAGCAGCCGGCGCGGGTCCACCGCCCAGCGGCTCATGGTCTCCAGGGCGCCGAGTGCGAACTCCGGGCGCAGTCGGATCTTCCCGGACGTGCGCGTCTCGACGATGGGCGTCTCCAGCACGTCCTCGATCCGGAGCACGTCGTCCGCCCGCTCGGCGGACGTGTCGACCGCGAGCGCGAACGGCCGCGCCGGCTCGCTCCAGACCTGCTCGGCAGGGACCGCGACGAGCTCCCGCTCGGGATACCGCAGTGCGGTCAGCGCGCCGCCGAACACGCAGCCAGTGTCGAGGCACATGGTGTTGTTGACCCACTCGGCGCGCGGGACGGGGGTGTGGCCATAGAGCACGGTGGCCGCGCCGCGGTAGTCGCGCGCCCAGTCCAGCCGAACCGGCAGGCCGTACTCGTCCTTCTCACCGGTGACGTCGCCGTAGAGCGCGAACGCCCGGACGCGGCCCGACGCTCTGCCGTGGAACTGCTCCGGGAGGCCGGCGTGCGCGACGACCAGCCGGCCGTCGTCGAGCACCAGATGCGAGACGAGTTCGCGGCAGAACGCCTGCACCTCGTCGCGGAACTCGGGCGGCTCCTCCGCCAGCTGCGCGAGCGAGACCTCCAGGCCGTTCGCCACGGTGACCTTGTCGCCGCGCAGCGCCCGCGCGAGCTTGTCCTCGTGGTTGCCGGGGACGGCGATCGCGTGTCCGGCGGCGACCATCCCCATCGCCAGCCGGAGCACGCCGGGGGTGTCCGGCCCGCGGTCCACCAGGTCGCCCAGGAAGAGCGCGCGGCGGCCGTCCGGGTGGACGGCGTCGACCGCGCGCCCGCGGTCGTCGCGGGCGAGGTCGTAGCCGAGCACCCCCAGCAGCGTCTCCAGCTCGGAACGGCAGCCGTGCACGTCGCCGATGGCGTCGAACGGGCCGTGGTCGTCCGAACGGTCGTTGAGCAGGCGCGTCCGGACGATCGTCGCGGCGTCGATCTCGGCCTGATCGCGCAGGACGTGGACCGTCCGGAACCCTTCGCGGCGCAGCGCGGACAGGCCGCTCCGGAGCTGCTTGGACTGGCGCCGGATGACCTCGGCGCCGAAGGCCCGGTCGTCGCGGGCCTCCGTCCGTGCGACGGCGACCCGCTCCGGGACGTCGAGGACGATGGCGACGGGCAGCACGTCGTGCTCCTTCGCGAGCGCGATCATGCTCTTGCGAGCGGTGGCCTGGACGTTGGTCGCGTCGATCACGGTGAGCAGGCCGGTGCGCAGCCGCTTGCCCGCGACGAAGCGCAGCGCGTCGAAGGCGTCGCCTGTCGCACCCTGGTCGTTCTCGTCGTTGGAGACCAGCCCGCGAAAAGTGTCGCTGGAGAGGGTCTCCCAGGGCCCGAACTTCTCCCGCGCGAACGTCGACTTGCCCGACCCGCTCACCCCGACGAGCACGACGAGCGAGGTGGCGGGGATGCGCAGCTCGGTCATGCGGCCGCCTCCTTCCGGAACAGGGCGAGCTGCGTCGGCGCCCCGAGGACGGGATCCGCCGCTCCGACCGGCCGGAACTCGACGCGGTAGCCGTAGTGCTCGGCGATCGCGCCGGCCCACGCGGCCAGTTCGGCCCTGGTCCATTCGAACCGGTGATCGGGATGCCGGAACGATCCCGCGGCGAGGGTCGGGTACAGCGCGTTGTACTCGGCGTTCGGCGTGGTGAGGACGACGGAGGCCGGCGCCGCCAGGCCGAACACCGAGCGCGCCAGAGCGTCCAGGCGTTCGGGCTCGACGTGCTCGACGACCTCCATCAGCACCAGGGCGTCGAGTCCGGCGATCCGGTCGTCCTGGTAGGTGACCGACGACGGATGCAGCCGGATGCGTTCCCGCTGGGCGTCGCTGCGCTCGGCGAGGCCCAGACGACGCGCGGCCGTCTCCAGCGCCGGGGGCGAGACGTCGGTCCCGACGATGCGGGTGAACCGCGGGTCGGCGGCCAGGCGGGAGAGCAGCGCTCCGGGCCCGCAGCCGACGTCCGCGACGGTGCGGGCGCCGACCTCGTCGAGGACCGCGAGGACCGCGTCGGCACGCAGCCGGTTGAGCGGGCGGCTCTCGCTCGCGTCGTCGTCGGTGTCGCCGCCGGTTGCCGCGTCGACAAGCTCGGGCCCCTGGTCGAGCGCCGCGAGGCGCGCCGTCGCCTCGGCGACGTACTCGCGCTGATGCGCGAGGTACCGCCGGGAGATCAGCTCCCGTTCGGGATGCTGCGCCAGCCACCCCTCACCGGCGCGGAGCAGCTTGTCCACCTCGGCGTCCGCGACCCAGTAGTGCTTCGCGTCGTCGAGGACGGGGAGCAGCACGTAGAGCTCCCGCAGCGCCTCCCCCAGCCGGGAGACGCCGCGGAGCGTGATCGTCGCGTACGGCGAGGGCCCCCACTCGGGGAACTCGTCGTCGAGCAGCCCGGTGGACTGCTCGACGGTCCAGCCGAGCGGCGCGAAGAGCCGCTCGGGGAGGTCGGCGCCGCCGCGCAACGGCACCGCGTGCAGCCCGAGCTCGAGCTCGAGCTCGGAGGCGGCGAGCTCCGGCCGCGCGTCGCATCGACCGGTCAGGGCGGTCCGGAACACCGACCCGAGAGCGACGGCGAGCATCGACCCTGACACGTAGGCCCGGTCGTTGACGTAGTGCCCGAGCGTCCCGGCGTCGCCGCGGAACCGCCGGCTGCGGACGAGTTCGATCGGATCGACCTCCAGCAGGAGCGCCGCGGTGCAGCGTTCGTCGCCGACCTCGGGATAGAAGACGTGCGCCCGGCCGACCGGCAGCGCGAAGTCGTGCACGCGGTCGGGATGCTTGTGCAGCAGGAACCCGAGATCGCCCGGTGCGGCGCCGCGGTAGGTGATGGTCAGCAGCACGCGGCGCCCTCCCCTGATCGACCGTCGGTTCAGTGTACGGGCTCTCAGGCCGCCGGCCACGGCGGTCCGCCCGCTCTGCCGTTCCACGCCCGCGGACCGCGCCGCCGGGTGGGACGTGTATGGTAAGAGCAAGTCCGACTCCAGAGGTTCTTCCCTCCGTCGGACCTGATCACGCGTTTCTGATCGTGTGACCGAGACGGTCCCGCATCCAGAAACCGGTCCTTCCCAGCCGGGTGTCGCGTGCGGGGCCGCCTTCCAGAAACCGATACCAGGAGCGGCGAATCCGCCCGCTACCGACACCGATCTTCTCGTCCGCAGCAGCGTCGGCCGCGGCATCACCCCCGCCTCGACCGAGGCGAAAGGACTCACCATCACCAGCACTCCGCGGCCCTCGGCCGCACTCACCTGGCGCCAGGCCGACGACACCGTCTGGGTCGCCACCGCCGACAGCGAGTACGCCGGCATCGCCGCGCTCGACGACGGACGGTTCCACGTACTCGACGAGCGTTCGCGCACCGTCGGGACCGCCGCCACGATCGCCGAGGCGGAGGCCCTCCTCCGGCGCACACCGCCGCACCGCGTCCCCCGGGGCGCCCACCACCGTCCGCGCCGATTCGGGCGCGGCGACCGGAGCCGTCCGCACGGCTCCCGAAGAATAATGAAGGAAGAAAAGATGCCCACTGGCACCGTCAAATGGTTCAACTCGGAGAAGGGCTACGGCTTCATCGCCCCGGATGACGGCAGCGCCGACGTCTTCGCCCACTACAGCGAGATCGCCTCCACCGGCGGCTACCGCAACCTCGACGAGAACCAGAAGGTCGAGTACGACCTCGCTCAGGGCCCCAAGGGTCCCCAGGCCGCGAACATCCGCCAGGCCTGATCGATACGGTGCCCGGTCGCGAGACCGGGCACCGTTTCCACAGCGGGGCACCGACGAACACTCAGCCTCCGCGCCTACGCTTGCGGCATCTCGGGCATTCGCCCACACCCTCGGCTGGGAAGTCGTCACGACACAGCGGAGGAAGCATGACCGCAACCATTCTCGGGCCGGTCCTGAAGACCAGGCCTCGCTCGGAGGCCCGCCGTCCGGTCACCAGCACGTACAACGAGCTGCTCGCGCGCGTGCGCGGCGAAGGCCTCCTCGAACGCCGGCGCGGCTTCTACATCGCGATGTTCACGGCGCTCACGATCGGCCTGCTCGGTGCGGCGACCGGGTTCGTCCTCCTCGGGGACTCCTGGTTCCAGCTGCTCATCGCCGCGGCGCTGGGCCTGATCTTCACCCAGTTCGCGTTCCTCGGCCACGAGGCCTCCCACCGCCAGGTGTTCGCCTCCGGCCCCACCAACGACCGGGCCGGGCGCCTCATCGCGACCTGGCTGGTCGGCATGAGCTACCAGTGGTGGATGACCAAGCACACCCGCCACCACGCCAACCCGAACACCGAGGGCAAAGACCCCGACATCGCCTTCGACACGATCTCCTTCACGGTGGAGGACGCCGCCCGGCAGCGCGGGATCCTCGCCGCGATCACCCGCCGGCAGGGCTACCTGTTCTTCCCGCTGCTCCTGCTGGAGGGCGTCAACCTCCACGTCACGTCGATCCGCTCGCTGCTCGCGCGCGGGCCGGTCGAGCGCCGGCGCACGGAGCTGGTCGCCATCGGACTGCGCCTCTCGATCTACGTCGCCATCGTGTTCCTGATGCTGCCGGTGGGGATGGCGTTCGCGTTCCTCGGCGTGCAGCTGGCGGTGTTCGGCGTCTACATGGGCGCGTCGTTCGCCCCCAACCACAAGGGCATGCCGCTGCTGCCGGCCGGCTCCCGGGTCGACTTCCTCAACAAGCAGGTGCTGACCTCCCGCAACATCCGCGGCGGCTGGACGATGAGCGTGCTGATGGGCGGCCTCAACCACCAGATCGAGCACCACCTCTTCCCCAGCATGCCCCGTCCGCACCTGCGTCGGGCGCGGGAACTCGTCCGCGAGCACTGCGCCGCCCACGACATCCCGTACACGGAGACCGGGCTCGTGAACTCCTACCGGATCGTCGTCCGCTACCTCAACCGGGTCGGCCTCGCCGCCCGCGACCCCTTCGACTGCCCGGCGGCGCAGCGCTTCCGGCGGGCGTAAGGTCCGGACGACGCGCGGTCGGCGGCCGCGCCCTCCCGCACGCCTGGCAATCGCCTCCATCCGTTCGCTTTCGCGCGTTGCAGGGCGCAGACTGGACAGACACCCTCCGGTTGACGTGAAGCCTCGCCTGGCAGCCGATTCTTTGCCCCCTTCCGGACAAACCCAGGAGGGCAACATCATGGGCTACCTCAGCTACGAGGATCACGAGTACGCGTTCGACGACCGGACTCTCGCACACCTGCACATCGTCATCGTCAACAAGCTCAGCCACGGCCGGAGCTTCGCCATGTCATGGAAGGACCTCCCCGTCGCGGGAGGCGGACGCACCACCATCTGGCTGCACCCGGCGGCCAACCTGCGCTTCCACTTCGACGGCTCGCACGCACCGGGACTCAACCGCGAGTGGCTGGCACAGCTCGCCGAATCCGCCGAGAGCTCCCGCGGGCTCACCCTCGAAGCGGAGCACCGCGCGCCGCTCCGGGCGCTCGAAACGGCCTGAAACCGGTCAGAGCGATCCGCCGGCCTCCGCGACGTCGAGCGCGCCGGTGAACGAGTACGGCGGCCACGGTCCGATGAAACTCACCCGCACTCCCGGCTGCTCCTCGCGAACATCGGCGAGCACCGACCCGATGGGCTCCACCGCGTCGCGCTCGGCGAGGACGGCCATGTTGAGCACGGTGACGAACCCCCGCGGAGCATGGGCGCGCCGGTTCTCGGCGAGGTCCACGCTGTGCTCGGCGAGGCGCCGCCGGGCATCCCGATACAGCTCGTCCGCCCTTCGCTCCGCCGCGTCCCGTTCGAGCTCGTCGAGCTTCCGCTCCAGCAGCCGACGGACCCCGGGAGGCCGTTCGCCCAGGGAGTCCCGCAGCTGCGTCGCTTCCGGGTCCGACCGCGCCGCCACCTCTTGGTCGAGGTCGATCTCGACGCGCAGTTCGACGAGCCCGGAGAGGGCACGCAGCCTGGCCGCGAAGGCTCCGGCGGAGGCGGTCAGCCAGCCGCGCAGGCGCTCCTCGGCGGACTCGCCGTCGGCCGGCGCCACGATCACGTTGAAACCGGCGGGCAGCGCGGTGCCGCCGAGGGCCCACACCCGCTCCACGACCGCGCTGTGCTGGAGGATCCATTCGGTGACCTCCTCGTCGGGCCCGGTGAGCGGCGCGGTCGGGCCGTCGTGGACCACCGCGGCGACGCCGCCCGCGGAGACCAGCCGGAGCGGCGCGCCGCCGACACCGGCTCCGAGCGCCGGTGGGGTCTCGGGCTCCGGCACGATCGCGTACAGGTAGAGCCCGGCGGCCCCGACCTCCGTCACCGCTTCCACGGGAGCCCTCTGCCCGGCTCGCCGTCGCCGCTCTCCGGGTCGACGAGCCGGCGGACGAGATCGTCGACGACGTCGTCGAGGGACGAGTGCAGCTCCGCGACCGACTCCGTGATCCCGTTGTCGTTCTTCAGCTGCTCCATCGCCCGGTCGAGCTCGAGCAGGGCCTCCCCGAGCCGGTTCTGCTCCTCCTCCGTGAGGGAGCCGCCCTCCAGGCGCCGCAGGGCCTGCGTCTCCAGAGCCTGCTGGATCACCTCGACCAGGGTCACGACCAGCGTCAGCACGCCGTTCTTGAGGCTGTCCTCATCGACGTTCAGCGCCATCGCGCACCTCCCTGCTCGTCCCGTGGAGGACCGCCGCCCACTCCCGCACCCGGTCGCCGGCGAGGCGCACCGTCGCGTCAGGTGATTCGATCACCAGCAGCTCCGCGCCACCGGCCGGGCCGTGCCCCTCCTCCGTGCGGACGCCGGTGATCTCGTCGGGCCGCAGCCGGACAGCGGGTCGGCTGTCCTGCGCCGCCTTCCAGGCGAACCCGTTCGTGCCGTCGTACGCGGCGGCGCCCTCGCGCCAGACCGGGGCCGACGCCCGGGGCTCCAGCAGCCAGAGCTCTCCGGCGAACGGTTCCGCCGCGGGCGATCCGTCCCGGCGTGCCTCGGCCCGGACACGGTCGTCCCATTCCGTCATCAGCCCGTAGCGGAGCATGGTCTCCATGCCCGCGATCGTCGCCCGCAGGTTAACGCCGATCAGCGGGACGTCGGCCACGGTGATGATGAGGTCGAGGTTCAGATAGACGCCCTTGTCGAGCAGCACATCGACCAGAGCACCCAGGGTCGCCTTCTGGTCACGCGTCGGCTGCACGGGCGATTGCGGCGACAGCGACATCGGCGCCTCAGCCTCCCGATCCGGACTGTTTCGATCCGGACTGGCTCGATCCGGACTGGCTCGATCCGGACTGTTTCGAAAGGGCCTGCGCGCTCTGCCAGCCGCACCAGGGGCAGAACTCGTCGAGCAGCTGGCTCAGGGGCGCCTTCTTGCCGCAGGCCGGGCAGGTCTCCTTCTGCTCGACCGCATCCTGGAAGGCCGCGGAGTCACGGTCGGTGCCGGAGGG
Organism: Leifsonia shinshuensis; assembly: GCF_013410375.1. Classification (NCBI taxonomy): domain Bacteria; kingdom Bacillati; phylum Actinomycetota; class Actinomycetes; order Micrococcales; family Microbacteriaceae; genus Leifsonia; species Leifsonia shinshuensis. The sequence goes on along the minus strand of NZ_JACCFL010000001.1, from coordinate 591,041 downwards.
GAAGTCCAGGCCGTAGCGCGCCGCGGTCTCGAGGGACGCCAACGCGGCCCGGATCCGGATCCCCAGGAGGTCGACGCCCGCCACCGAGACCGTGATGTCGGCGTTGATGACGAGGCCCTTGTCCAGCAGGGTCTCGATGACGTGCGAGAGCGTGCCGTCGCCCGACTTCTGCGGTTGCATGGCCTGCCCGCGTTGCACGGGCTGCTCGCGTTGCATGGCCTGCCCGCGTGCCGGCGTCATGGCGCCGAGGTCGTCGTTGCTCATGCGGGTCCCGTCATTCGCGGGCGGTCCGGCCCCGCACATACCGGGACCGGCGCGAATAGCTCGTGAGGTCGCCGCGATCGTCCACGCCGACCTCGTACTCGGCGAGGACGTCCGCGGTGTCCGGGATGCGCCGGCTCTCGACGACCTCGACAGTCACGGTCCAGCCGCCGTCGTCGCCCTTCTCGACGCCGACGACGCCTTCGACCTCGTGCCGGGTCAGCTCCTGCAACTGCCGCATCGCCTCGCGCGCGGCCTTCGCCGGGCTCAGGGTGCGATCGTGGTCGCGCTTGTGGCCGTGATCGTGGCCGGGGCCGTGATCGTGGTCGTGCCCGGCTTCGCGGTCGTGCCCGTTGTCGCGGCCCCGGCTCCGGCCGTCGTCCCGGCTCTTCTCACTGTCGCGACGCCGTCCACGGTCACGGCTCTCGTCACTGTCGCGGCCCTCGCTACGGTCGCGGCCGTCGTCACCGTCGTCGCTCTCGTCACTGTCACCGCCCTCGTCACTGTCACCGCTCTCGTCAGGGTCACCGCTCTCGTCAGGGTCACCGCTCTCGTCACGGTTGCGGCCCTCACTGTCGCGGCCCGCGTCACGGTCACGGCCCTCGTCACTGTCACCGGTCTCGTCTCGGTCGCGGGCCTCGTCACGGTCGCGGTCCTCGTCACGGTCGCGGTCCTCGTCACGGTCGCGGCCCTCGTCGCTGTCGCGGCTGTGGCCGTCGTCGGTGGGCCGCTCCTTCGACGCGCGCGAGCGCTGCGGGCTCTTCGCGCGCGTGCCGGCACCGGAGGCGCTGGATGCGCGGCGCCTCCGCTGCGTGGTCGTGGGCTGGTCTTCGTCAGCCATGTCCTGTCCTTCCGGCTGGTTCTCCCGGGCTCGTTCTCCCGCTAGTTCTCCCGGCGCGGACGCCTCGTGGATTCGATCAGCCTGGCGACGAGCTCCCGCTCGATCGCGCGCGCGTCCTCCTCGGAGATCCTCCCGGCGTCTCGCGCGTCACCGACCTCTTCGAGCTGCCGGCGGATCGCGCCAGGGTCGTAGTACTGCCGCTCGGCCTCCTCCAGCACGCGTTCCGCGATCCAGGTGGTCCCCCGGATCGGCGCCAGCGGCAGGCCGAGCAGACTGAGCAACGAGGCCATCCGCTCACACCTCCCCCACGAAGTCGTAGGGCGCCTGCGGACCCAGCAGGCGGAAGAGGATCCTGCCCGCGCTCTCGGCCGCCAGACTCTCGACCGCGCGCTCGAACCCGGGCTGCGCCTCGCGATCGACCAGCGCGACGAACTCGACCACGTCCTCCGACCGGCTCGAGTCGCGCACCAGCGATTCGCGCGTCACCGGCGTCAGACGCTCGGCGATGGCGCGCGCGTCCACGGCGGCCTTGCGCGCCAGGGCGTCGGAGACCAGGCGCCCCAGCTCGATCAGCTCGTAGTGCGCCTCGTCCTCGCTGCGGCCTTTGGTCGCCTCGCGCAGGCGCGCGATGTCCGGATCCTCGTCGATCACCTCGGCGAGCACCGCGTCCTCGACGTAGCGCGCGCTCACGGTGAACTGGGCGGCGCCCTCGATCCGCTGCAACCCGGCGAGGTACTCGTCGTGCATGCGCGGCAGGACGTCGTTCAGGATGGCGTCCGGGTCCGGGACGACCGTTCCGAACGCCATCGGGAGCACGGCGTGCTCCGCCGCCACCTGGTCCAGGATCCGGCTGTGCGCCAGAAGGTTCTCCGGCGTCGCCAGCTCGCCGGGGACCGCGACGGGGGTGACGAGCACCGCCACCTCGCCGGAGGTCAGGAGGCCGACCGCTTCACCGTCGACCCCCGGGAGAGTGGGAGCCGGCGTCCCGGCACGGACGATGCCGTAGACATACTGGTCGGCCACGGTGACGGTCATTCGCTGCGGCTCGCCGTCCGGCGACGGGCGGGCCGGCGCTCGCCACTCTTGTCGTCGTCATCGTCGCCGTTGCGGTCGTCGTCGTCCTTGTTGCCCGTGAGCGCGTTCTTGACGCCGGAGATCGCTCCGCTGGTCTTGCCTCTGGCTCCGCTCTCGGACATCCCCTCGATCAGACCGGGCAGATCCTTCCCGCCCTGCTTGGTCAAGTCGAGCCGGTTCGTCGCCTCGGCGAACCGCAGATACGTGTCGACACTCGCGATCACGATCCGAGCGTCGATGGTCAGCACCTCGATCCCGACCAGCGAGACCCGCACGTACGCGTCGATCACCAGGCCCTTGTCGAGGATCACCTCGATCACGTCCGCCAGGGAACTCGACTGGGGGCGCTCGAGATAGCCACCACGGGATTGCGTCGTCATGCTCATCGCTCTCACCTACCTTCTCGCCGGCTCGCGCTCGTCGGCGTCGTCGTACTCTTCGTCCTCGTCGAGAGGCTCGTCTTCCTCGTCGGGCTGTTCGCCCTCGTCGTCGGCGGGCTCGTCCGCCTCGTCGGCGGGCTCCTCGTCCTCGTCGGCGGGCTCCTCCTCCTCGGAGTCGGGCTCCTCCTCGTACTCGTCGCCGTCGTACTCGTCGTCCGCCGGCTCGTCGCCGTCGCCTTCCTCGTACTCGTCGTCGGCGGGCTCCTCCTCGTCGTCGGCGGGCTCCTCCTCGTCCGAGGGCTCGTCGTCGTACTCGTCGGAGCCCTGGTCCTCGTCGGCACCCTGGTCCTCGTCGGAACCCTGGTCCTCGTCGGAACCCTGGTCCTCGTCGGAACCCTGGTCCTCGCGCTCGGCCTGCTCCTGCTCCACGACCTCGTCGTGCGTGCGGACGATCTCCTCGTCGCGGATCTCGCCGCGCCAGCCTTCGACGCTGTCCGGGTCGAGCATCGTGGTCGTCATCACGTGCCGCACGTAGCGCTTCAGCTCGACGCGCACACGCCGTCCGACCGCGCGCCAGATCTGCGCGGTCTTCTCGAAGAGCCCTTGCGGGTAGTACTCCACGACCGCGATGATCCTGGTCAGCCGGGGAGCGAGCGGGTGGAACGTCACGGCGCCGTCGAGATGGCCCTTCTGCCCCGTGGACTTCCAGACGATGCGATCGTCCGGCACCATCTCCTTGATCGTCGCGTCCCACGTGCGGTGCGAGAGGAAGACCTGTCCCTTGAAGTGGACCTTCCGCTCGTCCTTGTCGTCGTGGTCGGAGTTCTCGACCTTCTTCATGAAGTCGGACCAGTCGTTGAACTCGGTCCACTGGTTGTAGGCGACCGTGATCGGAACGCCGACGTCGATCTCCTCGACGATGTTCACCAGCTTCTGGTTCTTGCTCCCGGACCCGCCACCGCCGGTGAACGCGTCCTTGATCTTGTCCTTGACGCCGGAGACCGCACCGCCGACGGCCGCCTTGGCGGGGTTCTCGCCCTTGGCGGCCGCCTCGACACCGGCCTTGGTGGCCTTGCCGGCCACGGTCGACGACTCGCCGCTGGCGAAGTCGCCCAGTTTGCCTGTCATGTCCTCGACCTTCTCGGAGGCCTTGCGGAGGCCGCTCCCGAGGAGCGACTTCCCGTAGCGGACCGTGCTGTCCATCAGCTCGCTGAGCGGCAGTCTGTCCGCCAACGACTGGGGGGCTTTGTCAGCCATGTCGTGGGCTCCTCACTTGGACGATCTGCTGGATCGGCTGCGCTGGGAGCCGCTGTTCGACGACGTCGAAGAGCTGCTCCGCCGCGGCGCGGGCTTGGACGACGACGAGGAGCCGGCCGACTTGGTCGACGAGGTCGACCGCTGGCTGCCGGAACGCTGCGTCCCGGAGCGCTGAGCCGGCTTCTTCGTCGTCGAGGCGTTCCCGGACGAGCTCCCGGACGAGCTCCGGGACGGGTTCTGCGACCCGCTCCGGGATGCGCTCTGCGATGTGCTCCGCGAGCGGGTGGACGACTTCTTCGGCGCCTCCTCCGGCTCCTCCTGGTCATCCGAGTCCGCCTCGTCGGCCGGCTCGTCCTCGTCCTCCTGGTCCGCCTCGTCCGCCTCGTCCTGGGGCTCGTCCTCCTCGGGCTCGTCCTCCTCGGACTCCTCCTCGTCGACGGGCTCCTGGTCGCGCTCGTCCTCGTCCTCCTCGGGCTCCTCCTCGTCGGGCTCGTCCTGGTCGGACTCCTCGTCGACGCCGTTCAGGCGGTCCGTTCTGGTCTGGATCCGGTCGGTCAGAGCGGAGATGCCTTTGGCGGCGCCTGCGACGCCGGCCTCCTTGACCGCGCCGATCATCTTGCCGGTGACCTGCTCGACCAGCTTCATCGCCTCCGGGGACGATTCGAGCAGCTCTCTGCCCTTCGCGAGAAGCGCGGGCGCCAGTTTCCTGCCGGCCACGACACCGGCGATCAACAACGCCAGTTTCAAGTTCTTCGTCCGGCCGAGCAGATAGCCGCCCAGCAAGAGGCCAGCGGTTTTCGTCTTTTCATCCATGGGTCAATGCCTCCCCAGGTTCTGAATCCACGCGGCATATCGGTGGGGTCGCCGCGAGGTTTCCCTCATCAGTAGACGGGTGCGGTCCGCCAGGGAGTCCCCTTGACTCATGGGGTTTCGGGGGTAGCGCGGGCCGATCAGGGCGTGAGACCGCGCAAGTAGTCCGCATACCCGGCGGAAGCGCGGCCGACGAGCCGCCCCGAGGTGGTCACCGGATGGCGCTCGCTCTCCGCGACGGCGCAGCGGGCGGCGCGAAGCCGGGAGACGAGGTCCACGTCCTCGCCGACGAAGAGCGGCAGGAACCCGCCGACCCGGAGGTACGCGTCGGCGCGGACGCCGAGGTTGGCACCGTGCACGTGACCGAGCGTCGCGCCGGGCGGGTGACTGCGCTCCCAGGCCCGCCGGCGCGCCTCGTCCAGCTCTCCCAGCTGCGGGACGACGGCGCCGACGTACGCGTCGCTGCCCCGGGCCGCCCGGAGGTGCTCGCGCAGCCAGGTGCGCGGCACCGAGCTGTCCGCGTCGGTGAAGGCGATCCAGGTACGAGACGGCGTCACGCCCGCCCCTCTCAGTCCGACGAGGACGGCGTCGTGCCTGCTGCGGCCGACATTGCCGTGGTCTCGCTCGATCGCGAGGACGTCCGCGAAGCCCCGCGCCACATCCGCCGAGCCGTCGGTGCAGGAGTCCAGCACCACGACGACCGAGGACGGGACGGCGATCGCGCCGCGGGCGATCTCGATGGAGCGCAGGCAGTCCGCGAGCGTCGACTCCTCGTCGCGGGCGGGCACAGCGATGAGGACGTGGTCGACCGTCACCCGAAGACCTCCAGGAGGAAGTCCTCGTCGTGGTGCTGCACGAGCACGCGGAGCCCGCTGCGGTTCGCGAAGGCGGCGTGAGCGTCCCAGCCCGACTGGGCGAAGTCGTCGGCGTGCCCCGTCCAGTGGCAGAGCACCACCTGACCGCCGTCGGCGAGCGACCCGAGGATGCGGTCGATGGCGACCGCCCACTGATCGGGCGCCAGGTAATAGGCGACCTCGGAGACGACGACGAGGTCGAAGGACCCGTCCGGCCACTCCTCGGGAACGTGCATCCGCTTCACCGTGACGTTGGCGGCCGCCCGGGTCCGCTCGGTCGCGAGCGCCACCGCGGTCGGCGCGCCGTCGACGCTGAGCAGCGTCTCGCAGCGTGCGGCCAGGAGGGCCGACATCTCCCCGTTGGAGCAGCCGATCTCGAACCCGCGAGCGTACCTCTCCTTCGGGAGCACGGCGCAGGTGAGCTCCCGCTTCCTGCGCTCGTACCAGCGCGTCCGCACCGCCCACGGGTCGGCGCTCACCCGGTGGAGCGCCTCGAAGTGGTCGCCGATCGCACTCTCCTCCGGTTCGAACAGCACCTCCCTGCCGTGCACGGCGCGCTCGACGAACTCCCGGGTGAGCACGCCGTCCGGATTCGCCGCGGTGTGCAGCTGACTGGTGAAGGCGGAGAGGGCGGCGCGCTTGCGTTCGCGGGCCGACGCGGTCAGCTCCACCTCGCTGGCCCGGCCCCACGGCAGATCCTCCGGCGAGCCCCACTGCCACAGCCAGATCGGGTACAGCAGGAGGCGGTCGCCGTGGACCGCGCATGCGGCGGCGACCTCACGGCCGAGCGTTCGGTGGTCGCCGTGCCGGTCGCCCGGCCACGGTGCGAGTACCAGAGTCGTGTCGCCGCGGCGGGACGCGAGCGCCAGGTCCACTCCGTCGCGGAGGAGGCTCGCCTCGTTCTTGAGGGCGCCGTCCGTGAGGCCGAGCACGGTCAGGTCGGTGGTGGACCCGAGCCGGGACAGGGCGGCGGTCAACTCGACGAGGCGCTCGTCGCGTTCGCTCGTCGCCACGATCACCGAGACGTCGATCCCGAGCTCGCCGGCCAGGACGAGGAGGCCGCCGACGCCGAGCGTCTCGTCGTCGGGATGCGCGGAGAAGACGACGATCCGGGTGAAGCCCGCGAGCCACTCCCGGGTGCGCGACGGCACGGACGCCCAGAGCAGGGGGTCCTCCCACACGGCGGCCGGGGTCGCCGCGACGAGCGGGTCGAAGGTCACCATCCGAGCAGCCCTCCCGCCAGGTGGCCCGCCAGCGAGGCGTCGTCGCGCCCGCGGTGGTACTGGGAGACGTAGAGCTCGAGGTCGGCGCAGCGGCGGGCGAGGTCCTCGTCGAAGGCGAGCGCGGCCGGGCCGAGCACCTCGCGGGCGGCGTCGAGGGTCGCGACGACCGCGTCCGCGATGGTGCCGCGCACGGCGTGAGCGAGGACCGCCGCGTCGGCGACTCGGTCCTCGTCGATCCGTGCCGCCGCGTCCTCCAGGGCCAGCCGGCCGGCGTCGAGGCGGCGGTAGAGCTCTCCGGTCCGCGCGGCCGGGATGGCGTCGTCCGGACGCTTCCGGGTGCGTGCGATCAGCGCGTCCACGACCGGGAGGCAGCCGCCCCACCAGCAGGCGGCGACCCCGATCGCACCCCAGCGGAAGCCCGGGCGGTCGAGGTACCAGCCGTCGCCGCCGACGGGGCGCGCGGGCGTACGGTCGAAGTCGACCGGTCCGCTGACGACCTCGCTGAGACCGCGCGCGACCCACCGCGCCGGTTCAGCCGTCACGCCGGGCGCGCCCAGCGAGACGGCGAACATCCGGCGCCCGCCGTCCGGGGTCGCAGCGGTCACGAGCGCGCTGGTGAGCCGGCCCGCCAGCGAGCACCACGGCTTGCGGCCGCGGAGCGCCCAGCGGTCCTGCTCCGGGCAGGCGAGCAGCACGGCGTCCGGCGCCTCCGCGGCGAACACGCCCCACGTCGTGCCCTGCCCGGGCTCCGGGGCGTCCGCCTCCGCGAGGATCGCCACCGCGTCGAGGTGCGGTTCGATCACGCGCGCCGCGGTCACGTCCACCGCGGCGATCCGGGCGAGCCCGCGGAAGCGCTCCGCCGTCCGCCCCGACCCCGGCAGCGGCAGCAGCCGGGCTGGCGGCGTCGCCCGCAGGACCTCCAGCAGCGGCGCGACCGCGCCACCGCAGCGCGCCGCCGCGTCGAGGTAGGCGTCGAGTCCGGTGGCCGTCGTCGGAGCGGGCATCATGCGCCGACCGGCCCCGGCGTACGCTCCTCGCGCCGCGCCCGCGGGTGAGTGCGGGTCTTCTCCATGCACGCCGCAGTCTTCTCCATGCAGGCTACAGTCGGCCGCGATCCGCGCGGTTCAACCCCTTGCGCGCGAAGCGGATCCGTGACGCCGTGCTGCGGCCGTCGCCCGCACGGTACGCGCGGGCTCCCGGCTGGGCAACCGGGTCCGGTGCGGCGATTCGCCGCGTAGCGTCCGGGGCGGATCGAACCAAAGGCCGCCCTGTACCGGGAGGCGGCCGGAGCGGAAGAGGAGACATGCCCGAGAGCCAGTACGAATTCGACAATCCCGTGGACCGCTACCCGCACATCCACCCGCCGGAGGCGCAGGTCCCGGAGCCGGGACGCGACAGCGAGCTCGAGCCGCCCGCCGACCACGGCGAGGCCAGCTACGTCGGGACCGGCCGGCTCACCGCCCGGAAGGCGATCGTCACCGGAGGGGACTCCGGGATCGGCGCGGCCGTCGCCATCGCGTTCGCCCGCGAAGGCGCGGACGTGGCGATCGTCTATCAGCCCGAGGAGGAGGTCGACGCCCAGGCCATCGCGGAGCAGATCCGCGGCGCTGGGCGGACCGCGCTGACGATCCCAGGCGACCTGACCGACCGGGCGTTCTGCGACCGGGTCGTCCAGCGCGCGGTGGACGAGTTCGGCGGGATCGACATCCTCGTCAACAACGCCGGAAAGCAGGTCTTCTGCCCCGACCTGACCGAGCTGCCGGACGACCAGTTCGACCTGACGATGAAGACGAACGTGTACGCGATGTTCTGGCTCACCAAGTCGGCGCTGCCCCATCTGGCGGCCGGCTCCACGATCATCAACACGACCTCCGTGCAGGCGTACCTGCCCAGCGAACTACTGGTGGACTACGCCACGACGAAGGCCGCGATCAACACCTTCACCAAGGCGCTCGGCCAGCAGCTCGCGCCGAAGGGCATCCGGGTGAACGCCGTCGCGCCGGGACCGATCTGGACGCCGTTGCAGGTCAGCGCCGGACAGCCTCCCGAGAAGCTCCCGGACTTCGGCTCGCAGACGCCGCTCGGCCGGCCGGGACAGCCCGCCGAGCTGGCCCCGGCGTACGTGTTCCTGGCCTCCCCGGAGTCCAGCTACGTCGTCGGGGAGACGCTCACGGTCACGGGCGGCATGCCGACGCCCTGAGCACGGCCGCACACGCGGCAGCATCGGCGGGCGCGCTCACCTCCACGGTAGGCGCGTCCGCCCCCGTCTGCGAGCGCCTTCCGCCGCCGTGCGGGCGCGCGTACTGTCATCGCCGGTCGAGGCGTCGCCGTCGGGGGTCGCCCCGGCGGGACGGAGGTTTCATGAGAGCGTTCATCGAGGCCGCGTGCTGGTTCGTGGCCGGGATGGTGTTCTGGATGGCGACCGTGTCCGCCATCACCCTGGCGGAGACGATCGTCGCGGTGTGCACGTCCGTGGTGCTGAGCGTCTTCGCCGTCGTCGCCCGGCGCGCGATGGGGCTGCGGTTCCGGCCGTCCGCGGCGTGGCTGCGCTGGGCGCTGCTCGTGCCGGTCGCCGCCGCGGCGGACCTCGGGCGGCTGTTCGCGTGGATCGCGCGGGGCGCGCGCGACCCGGTCGAGGCGGACGCTATAGAGCGCCGGCACGTCCCGGCCGGCGACGCTCCGGAGGCGGTCGGACACCGCGCCGCAGCGATCATCGCCGTCTCGGCCACGCCCGGCTCCTGCGTCATCGACGCCCGCGACGACGGGGCCTTCCTGCTGCACCGGCTGGTGGGCGGTCCCCCGTCGCTCGACGAGCGGGTGTCGTCGTGAGCCTGGTCTGGGAGGTCGCGATCGGCGTCCTCATCGTGGCGGGGCCGCTGGTCGGGCTCGTGCTGGCGGCGCGCGGCGAGGCCGTCGGGCGGCTGGTCGGCCTCCAGCTCGCCGGGGTCACCACCGTGATGATCCTGGTGGCGGTCTCCGTCGGCGACGGCCAGACCTCGTATCTGATCGTGCCGCTGACGCTGGCCGTGCTCCTGACGACGGGGACCCTCGTGTTCACGCGGCTGATCCGGCAACGCAGCCAGCGGATCGCGGACGCGCAGGCCGCGGACGGCGACGGCGACGGGCCGCAGGGGCGGCGCTCATGATCGCCGTGCTCACCTGGGTGCTCGTGCTCCTCGCGCTCGCCATCGTGGTGTTCTGCGCCGTCGGCGCACTGGTCGCGCGTCGCCCGCTGACCCGGCTGCACTTCCTTGCGCCGATCACCACCATCGCGGTTCCGCTGTTCTGCCTCGGCGCCGCGCTCCCCACCGGCTGGACCCTCGGGACCGCGACCATCGTCGCGATCGCCGTCGTGGTGGCCGGGGGCAGCCCGGTGCTCACCGCCGCGGTCGCCCGCGCCCTCGCGGCGGACGCCGGCATCGAGGTCGGGAGGTCGCCCGAATGACGGTCCTCATCGTCATCGCGCTCCTCGCCGTACTGGGGGGCGCCGCCGTCGTGGTGTTCACGGACGACCCGGCGCGGCAGGCCGTCGTGCTCGGCGTCTACGGCCTCCTGCTCACCGTCTTCTTCATGGTCCTCCAGGCGCCCGACGTCGCCCTCAGCCAGCTCGCGGTCGGCACCGCGGTGACGCCGCTCATGGTGCTGCTGGCGGTGCGGAAGGTGGCGCAATCCAAGCGCGGGAAGCGGGACGGCCGATGACCCGGCGCGTGCGGATGGCCCTGCTCTGCGTCGGCGTGATCGGCATGGCCGCGTTCTTCGTCCTGGCCTGGCTGCAGCTTCCGCCGTTCGGCGGCTCCTGGCACCCGTACCGCGACCTGGCCGTGACCGCGGCGTACGCGCACTCCACCGCGAACGTCGTCTCCTCGATCAACTTCGACCAGCGCGGCTTCGACACCTTCGGCGAGGAGAGCATCCTGGTCGCCTCGATCGCCGGCGTCGCGGTGCTGCTGCGCGCCGGGCACGAGGAGGAGCGCGTGAAGCCGGACGACCGCGGCCGGCTTCTGGACTCGACGCGCGTGCTCGTCTACGTCTTCCTGCCGCTCACGCTGCTGATCGGGGTGGACGTCGTCACCCACGGCGCGGTGACCCCGGGCGGCGGCTTCCAGGGAGGCGTGGTGCTCGCGACCGGCCTCCACCTGCTCTACGTCGGCGGCCGGTTCCCGCTGCTGGAGCGCTTCCGGCCGCTCGACCTGTTCCCGCCGGTGGAGTCGGCGGGCCTCCTGCTCTACGCCGCGATCGGGCTCGCGGGGCTCGCGCTCGGCGGATCGTTCCTCGCGAACATCATCCCGCAGGGGACCATGGCCGACCTGGTCTCGTCCGGCACCGTGCCGCTGCTGAGCGTGGCGGTCGGGATGGCGGTCGTCAGCAGCGTCATCCTGCTCCTGGCGCACTTCCTCGACCAGGCGCTCGTGATCCGAGAGAAGGACCCGGCGCCGTCCGACGACGCCACCGACCGAGGAGCCGCCGCGTGAGCATCTTCCCCTACCTCGTCGCCGGCGCGATCGTGCTGCTCGGGATCGTCGGCATCGCCCGCAGCCGCGACCTCGTGCACACCGTGGTGTGCCTGTCGGTGGCGCAGTCGGGCACCTACGTGTTCCTGATCGCAGCCGGCTACCAGTACGGCGGGCTCGCGCCGATCTTCGGCTCCGGCGTCGGCCGGCACACCCCGGTGGTCGACCCGGTCGTCCAAGCGCTGACGCTCACGGACGTGGTGGTCTCGGCCGCCGTGACGTCGATGCTGCTCGCGCTCGTCGTCCAGATCGCCAAACGCCGCCGCACCGTCGCGCCCGACGAGCTCTCGAACCTCGAAGGCTGACGCGGTGACGACCTCCGCTCTGGCGAGCGCGCTGCCGCTGCTCATCGTCGTGCCGATCGCGTTCGGCTGCGTCGTGCTGGCCGTCGGCCGCTGGCTGCCGTGGCGGCTCATCGAGCTGCTGTCGCTGGCGGGCGCGGGCGCGGCGCTCGTCCTGGACGCCGTGCTGCTCGCGGGCAGCGGCCGCGCGCGCATCGCGGAGTGGGTGGGCGGCTGGACTCCGCTGCGCGGTGTCAGCGTCGGCATCGCGCTGGTCTGCGACCAGGTCGCCGCCGGGCTCGCCGTGCTCGCCGCCGCCCTCGTGATCGCGGCCGTCGTCTTCTCGTGGCGGTACTTCGAGGGCTCCCGCACGCAGTTCCACGGTCTCCTGCTGTTCTTCCTCGGCGGGATGACGGGGTTCGTCCTCGCCGGCGACATCTTCACCATGTTCGTCTTCTTCGAGCTGATGAGCGTGGCCGCGTACGCGCTGGCCGGGATGAAGATCGAGGACCCGTCGGCGGTGCAAGGCGCGATCAACTTCGGGATCGTCAACTCGCTGGCCGCCTACGTGTCGCTGATCGGCGTCGGCACGATCTACGCGCACACCGGACAGCTCAACCTCGCCGAGCTCGCCCGCACGCTCGCGCACCAGCACGGCCCGCTCGTCGTCCTCGGCTTCGTGCTCATCTGCACCGGCTTCCTCGTCAAGGCGGCTGTCGTCCCGTTCCACTTCTGGCTCGACGACGCCCACGCCGTCGCGCCGACCCCGGTGTGCGTGCTGTTCTCCGGCGTCATGGTCGAGCTCGGTCTGTACGGGGTCGCGCGCGTGCTGGCGGTGGCCTTCGCCGCCCCGCTCGGCGCGGCCGTGCAGCCGTTCCTCCTCGCGCTCGGGGCGCTCACCGCCGCGGTCGGCGCGGTGATGTGCCTCCTGCAGCGCCACCTCAAGCGGCTGCTCGCGTTCTCGACCATCGCGCACGTCGGGATGTTCTTCCTGATCCTCGGGGTCGGAGGCCGGGACGCGGGCGGCGCGCTGATCGTCTACCTGCTCGGGCACGCGGCGGTGAAGGGCGCGCTCTTCCTGCTCGCGGGCATCCTGCTGAACCGCTACGGCAGCGTGGACGAGATCACCCTGCACGGCCGGGCCCGGCCGCTCCGCTTCGTGGGGATCCTCTACGGGCTCGCCGCCCTCGCGCTGGCCGGGCTCCCGCCCTTCGCCACCGCGGTCGGCAAGTCGATGGCGGACAGCGCGGCCGACCAGGCCAGGCTCGGCTGGGTGCCGGTCGCGCTCCTGCTGACCTCCGCGCTCACGGGAGCCGCCGTGCTGCGTGCGGGCGGACGCGTCTTCCTCGCGATGGGCGCCGTCCCCGAGGGCATCGAGGCCGAGGGGATGAGCGGGGACACGGAGCTGATCGAGGTGCGCATCGACAGCGACCGCACGCCGCCGAGCATGCTGGCGCCACCCGCCGTGCTCGTGGGCGGCGCCCTGGTGCTCGGCCTCCTGCCGGGCCTCCCGGCTGCGGCCGCGGTGGCCGCCGGACGCTTCCTGGACAGCACCGGATACGCGGCGACCGCGCTCGCCGGACGAGCGGGGTACGCCGCGAGCGCGCCTCCCGCCGTCGAGGTCTGGTCGCCGATGGCGCTCGCGCTCGCAGGACTCACCGTCCTCCTCGCCGTCGGCGTGGCGGCGTTCGAGCTGTTCGGCGTGCGCACCCCGGTCCGCCGGGCGGTGGACGCCGTCCTCCGCGCGCCCGCCCACGTGCTGCGGCGAGCGCACTCGGGTCACGTCGGCGACTACGTCGTCTGGCTCGCGCTCGGCGTCGCCGCGATGGGATTCGGGTTGCTGGCGCTGAGTTGACCGCGAGTTCGGCCGGCCCGTGTCTCCGGGTTACGCCGCGAACCGGGGACGAGGTGGAGGATCGTCCCATGGATGTCCCGTTCTTCTGGGTCGATGTGTTCGCCGACCGGCCGCTGACCGGCAACCCGCTGTCCCTCGTTCCGGACGCCGACGCCCTCGATGAGGCGACGATGCGCGCGATCGCCCGCGAGTTCAACCAGTCGGAGACGACGTTCCTGGTCGAGCCGACCGAGCCCGGCGCGGAGGTCCGGCTGCGGTCCTTCACCCCGGACGGCGTGGAGGTGTTCGGCGCGGGGCACAACGCGATGGGGGCCTGGCTGTGGCTCGCCGGGTCGGGACGGCTCGGGGCGGGCGAAGCGTTCGCCCAGCAGATCGGGGGCGAGCTTCTGTCCGTGCGGGTGAGCTGGGACTGCGACGGCAGAGCCCGGGTGTCGATGGATCAGTCGGCGGCCGAGTTCGCCGGGCGGCTGACCGATCACGTGCCGTTGGCTTCGGCGCTCGGCGTGGCCGAGGACGCGGTCGCGGGCGTTCCCGAGGTCGGATCCACAGGCGCCGCCCACCTCCTCGTCCCGCTGGTGTCCGCAGAGGCGGTGGACGCGGTGCTGCCGGATCCGTCTGCCCTGAAAACGGTGCTCGCCAGCGCCGGAGCCGAAGGCTGCTACGTGTACACGACCGCCGTGCCGTCCGGCAGCGCCGCCCTGGCGTACGCGCGTTTCTTCAACCCCACGGTCGGAATCGCCGAGGACGCGGCCACCGGGACGGCAGCCGGACCGCTGGCCGCACGGCTGGTCCGCGACGGCGACGCTGCGGCGGGCGCGCCGATCGTCATCGAGCAGGGCCGGTCCCTCGGCCGGCCGAGCGGGATCACCGTGCTGGTCGACGATGGACGCGTGACGATCAGCGGGACCGGCCTGATCACCGGCTCCGGAGTGCTCGCGCTCTGAACCGCGGACGTCACGCCTCTAGGCGAGACGCCTCGCCGAGTCGATGCCAGGTGCGATTGTGGTAGACCAGCGGCGCGGCCTCGACCTCGGGGACCTGCGCCTGCAACGCGTGGACGGCGACGATCGTGGACTTGCCCGCGCTCATCGTGTCCACGACGCGGCCGCGGATCCAGGAATGGGCGGCGGGGAAGTACGGCTCGCCGGTGATCAGCCGAGTCCAGATGCTCGTGTCGGCGAACCGGTCGATTCCGCTCGTCGCGCACAGCTGCGCGAGGTCGAGCTGCTCGTCGGCCAGCAGGTGCACCACGACATGCTCGGCCTTCAGGATCGTCGGCGCGCTGGAGGACTGCGCCGAGATCGAGAACACCAGCAGCGGCGGCTCGGCGCTGACCGAGAACACGCTCGTCGCAGTGAGGCCGACGGGTCCGTCACCGGCGTCCGCGGTGATGACCGCGACGCCCGCCGCGTGGTTGCGGAAGGCGAGCTTGAACTCGTCGGGGGTGAGCCCCACCGGGAAACGGCGCGCCTCGTGTCCCTCGTCGGTGCGCTCGTCGCGCAGGATCTGCGTCTCGGTCACGGTGTCCTCCCGGTGTGGTTGAGCCCTGGGTCGTTGGTCGTTGAGCCCTGGGTCGTTGAGCTGAGCTTCATCGTGTTCCACCCTCGCGACCGGCGCACGGTCGCGTTACGCCGGCTTACGTCCTGAGCTTCCGCTGAACGGTAAGCAATCGTCATCGACGCTTCCGCCGCGACGGGGAGCGAACCAGCATGGTGGACATGACCTCCACGCTCCCCGACCTCTCCACGCTCCAGGACGAGACGCTGCGGTTCGCGCAGGAGCTGATCCGGATCCCGACCGTCAACACGGGCGACCCGAGGACGATCGGAGACGGTGAGGCCCGAGCCGCTCGGTATCTGCAGTCGCTGCTCGAGGAGGTCGGGTACGAGACCGAGTACGCCGAATCCGCCCCCGGCCGCGGCAACCTTCTCGCCCGGCTGCGCGGCAGCGATCCCGACCGGGGAGCGCTGCTCGTGCACGCGCACCTCGACGTCGTTCCCGCCGCCGCCGACGACTGGACGCACCCGCCGTTCGGCGGCGAGCTCCACGACGGCTTCCTCTACGGGCGCGGCGCGCTCGACATGAAAGGGTTCGCGGGGGTGCTCGTCGCGATCGCACGCCACTTCGCGCGTTCGCGGACGCGTCCCCGCCGCGACCTGGTCTTCGCGTTCTTCGCCGACGAGGAGGCCGGCGGCGTGTTCGGCGTGCGCTGGCTGCTCCGGCACCGGCCGCACTGGTTCGACGGCGTCACGGAGGCGATCAGCGAGGTCGGCGGCTTCTCCGTGCCGCTCGGCGCGCAGCGCGCGTACCTCGTCGCCACGGCCGAGAAGGGCATCGGCAGGCTGGTGCTGACGGCCCGGGGCACGGCCGGGCACGGCTCCCGCCCGACCGCGGACAACGCCGTCACCCGGATCGCGCGGGCGGTCGACGCGATCGGATCGCACACCTTCCCGGTCATCCCGACACCAGCGGTCGAGGCGTTCGCCGAACGCGCGACGGCACTGCTCGGCGAGCGCGTCGACCTCAGCACCATCGACCAGCATCCGGATTTGCTCGGGACGGCCGGCCCGCTGGTCGCGGCGGCGCTGCGCAACACGGTCTCGCCGACGATCATCCAGGGCGGCTACAAGTCCAATGTGATTCCGGGGGAGGCCCGCGCGGAGTTCGACGTGCGAGTGCTGCCCGGACAGGAGGACGCCCTCCGTCGCGAGGTGGAGGCGCTGCTCGAACCGGGAATCGACATCGAATGGGATCGGTGGGTCCATCCCATCGAGGCGCCGTCGTCCGGCCCGCTGCTGGACGTGATGGCGGTGGCCATCGCCGCAGAGGACGAGCAGGGCGTCGTCGTGCCCTACCTGATGCCGGCGAGCACCGACAACAAGCACCTGGCGTCGGCCGGCATCGCCGGGTACGGATTCACACCGTTGCGCACGGACGCCGACTTCGACGCGTTCGGGCACTTCCATGCGGTCGACGAACGGGTGCCCGTCGACGCTCTGGCTTTCTGCGCGTGGGTGACCGAGCGCATCCTCCGCGACGCCTGACGCGGAGCCACGCCGATTGCGGGAGGCGGTCAGTCCTCCGGCGTCGCCGTCGGCTCGCCCACCGGGAGGCCGCTGTCCTTCCAGGCCGGGAAACCGCCGTCGACGTGGGCGACATCGATGAAACCGTTGCCGACCAGCCATTCCGCCACCGGCCCCGAACCGTTCACGGAGCCGCACACCACCACGACGGGCTGATCCTTGGCTGCGCCCGCGAACGCCGCCTCCAGCTGTTCGCGGTCGACGATGTCGGCGCCGGGAAGCGCGCCGGCCGCCGAGCGGCCCTTCTCGCTGCGCACGTCGATGAGGCGGGCTCCCCCGGCGACGCGCTCGGCGGCGTCGGTGGCGGAGATGAGGGCGGGTTCACGGTTGTCGGTCATGAGACGAATCCACCTGCTCCGGCCGCCGCGGGCAAGTCCCGGTTACGCCGCGTTGCGGAGTTGACGGTTCGTGACGCGCACGCTTCTGCGCAGCCGCCGGGCTCTGCGAGTCTGCCCCGCACGAGACGAGAACCACCCAGGTGGGGAGGGAGAGACCATGAGCGAGAACCTCATCCTCGCGGTCGCGCTGGACGGGGCCGGCTGGCACCCCGCCGCGTGGCGCGACGCGGGAATCGAGCAGTCGACCGTGTTCCAGGCGCCGTACTGGGTCGAGCAGGTCCGGCGCGCGGAGGCGGCAGGGGCCGACTTCGTCACCTTCGAAGATGCGCTGAGCGTCCCGTCGCCCGAGCGGCCCGGTCGCCTGCACGGCCGGCTGGACGCGGTCCAGATCGCGAACTTCGTCGCACGGCGGACCGAGCGGATCGGGCTGGTCCCGACGACGAGCGTGCTGGAGACGGAGCCGTTCCACGCCTCGACGCAGCTGGCCACGCTCGACTACACGAGCGAAGGCCGTGCGGGCTGGAAGGTCCAGGCGACCCGGCCCGGGGAGACTGCGAACTTCGGCAGGCGCGACGCCCTCGCGTTCGGCCCCGAACTGCTCTCGACGCCGGAGGGACAGGAACGGCTGGCGCGCGTCTTCGACGAAGCGGCGGAGTTCGTCACCGTGGTGCGACAGCTCTGGGACAGCTGGGAGGACGACGCGGTCATCCGCGATACGGCGACCGGCCGGTTCCTCGACCGGGACAAGCTGCATCACGTCCACTTCACCGGCAGCGCCTTCAGCGTGGCCGGCCCGTCCATCACGCCCCGGCCGCCGCAAGGACAACCGGTGGTGACGGCTCTGGCGCACGCGGAGATCCCCTATCGCCTGGCGGCGCGGACCGCCGATGTCGTCTTCGTCACCCCGATCGAGGACGCCGACGCCGCGCGCATCGTCGAGACCGTGCGTGCCATCGAGGCGGCGGACAGGACCGAGCCGGAGCCGCTGCGGATCGTCGCGGACCTCGTCGTCGCGCTCGGGCCGTCGGCCGCCGACGCTCGCGCCCGCCTGGAGGCGTGGGACGCCCTCCACGGCGAGGAGTACCGCAGCGACGCCGCCATCGTCGCGGCCACCGCCTCCGAGCTCGCGGATCGGATCGAGGCGTTGCGGGCCGACGGCATCGAAGGCGTGCGGCTGCGACCGGCGTCCGTCCACCTGGATCTGCCCGCCATCGGCGAGCAGCTGGTACCCGAGCTCGGCCGCCGAGGCCTCCTCCCATCCACACCCCGGAACGGCACGCTCCGCGACCGGCTCGACCTCGGCCGCCCTCTCAACCGTTACGCCGCCTGAAACCGTTACGCCGCCTGAAAGCAGGATGACCATGTCACAGCCAGCAAAGCGCCGCCTCCGTCTCGCCGCCGGAGTCCCTGGCGTCAACCACTGGACCGTCTGGGGCGCGCCAGGCGCCGGGAGCCAGATCGACTTCTCCACCTTCGAGCACGTCGCCCGCACCGCGGAGCGCGGGTTCTTCGACTACTTCTTCCTCGCCGAGGGACTCCGGGTGCGCGAGCACAAGGGGCGCCTGCATGAGCTCGATGTCGCCGGACGCCCCGACAACTTTTCGGTTCTCGCCGCGGTCGCGGCCGTGACCGAGCACATCGGCCTGGTGGGGACGGCGAGCGCGACCTTCAACGAGCCGTACGACCTCGCCCGCCGGATCGCGTCGCTCGATCACCTCTCCGGTGGCCGCGCCGGCTGGAACATCGTCACGTCCTCCGACGCGTTCACCGGCGCGAACTTCCGCCGCGGCGGCTACCTCGACTACCCGGACCGGTACCGCCGGGCGGCCGAGTTCGTCGAGCTCTCACGTGCGCTCTGGGACAGCTGGGACGCCGACGGACCGCAGCACTACCGGTTCGACGGCGAGTTCTTCGACACCGAAGGCTGGTTCCCGGTTGCGCCCGGGCCGCAGGGCCACCCGGTGCTGGTGCAGGCGGGCGACTCGGGCGACGGCCGTGACTTCGCGGTCACCACGGCGGACGTCGTCTTCAGCCGGCACGGCGAGCCGGAGGCGGGACGCGCGTTCCGCAGCGACATCCGCGCCCGGGCGCTGGCGGCCGGCCGTGACCCGGACGGGATCCTCGTCATTCCGGCCGTGAGCATCGTGCTCGGCGACACACCCGCGGAGGCCGAGGCGCGCGCCAGGGAGACCCAGTTCACGCAGGTCACCCCGCAGACGGCGATCCACCTCCTCGAGCAGATCTGGGGAGTCGACCTGTCGGCGCACGACCCCGAGGGCCCGGTGCCCACTCCGCCGGACTCGCTCGGCGACCAGCTGACCCACGGTCAGGCGCGCCGGGTGGACGACCCTCTCGCCGCCGCTCACGCCTGGCACGCGGAGGCCGTGGAGCGCGACTGGAGCATCCGCGAGCTCGTCGTGGCGAAGACGACCCGCCACGAGTTCATCGGCACGCCCTCGCAGATCGCCGAGCGGCTGGACGACGCCGCCCAGACCGGTGCGGCGGACGGCTACGTGCTCTCGGGCTCGGTCGTCCCGCACGGGATCGACGAGTTCGTCGACAAGGTGGTGCCGCTGCTGCAGGAACGCGGGGTGCTGCGGACGTCGTACGAGCACCCGACGCTGCGCGAGAACCTCGGACTCGGCGACCGCCCGTGGGTCCGGGAGGGCGCCCTCGCGCGGGCGGAGCTTGCGTCGTGACGCGCATCCCGCTCGGCATCCTCGATCTCGTCCCCGTGCCGAGTGGGGCCACCCCGGCGCAGGCCGTCGCGGCGACCCTCGACATCGTGCGCCGGGCGGAGGCCGCCGGCTACCACCGGTACTGGTTCGCCGAACACCACTTCAACCCGGGTGTCATCGGCTCGTCGCCCGCCGTGCTCATCGCGCTTGCGGGCGCGGTCACCGACCGTATCCGCCTCGGCTCGGGCGCCGTCCAGCTCAGCCCGCAGGACACCGAGGCCACCATCGCCGAGGAGTACGCCCTCCTCGCGACCGCCTTCCCGGGCCGGATCGACCTGGGCGTCGGGCGGTCCGGGCTGGCGAGCGGGGGCCCGAGCGGTCCGATCGACGCGCCGGAGTCCGTGACGCCGGAAGGGCTCCTCATCCCGGAGCCCTTCCGCTTCGAGCGGGTGTTCGATGCGCCGAAGTTCAAGACCCTCGCACGCCTGCTCGTCCGCGGGCAAGGCGGCGCCGACTTCGCCGATCAGGTCGAGACGATCGTCGCGCTCCTCGCGGACGGAGTGGGATCCGGTGACGAGCGCGTCGGCCTCGGCACCAGTCCGGCCGGCGTCGCCCCGGAGCTGCGGCTGTTCGGCAGCGGCACCCTCACCGCGCGGCTCGCCGGGCGGCTCGGGCTCCCGTTCGCCGCCAACTATCACAGCGCGCCCTCCGGGGTCCTCGTGTCGATCCAGGAGTACCGGCGCAGCTTCGTTCCATCGGAACGGCTCGGGAAGCCGCACGTGATCGTCTCCGCCGACGTCGTCGCCGCTCCGACGAGCGCCCGCGCCGCCGAGCTGGCGTCCGGGTACCCGGCGTGGGTGCGCAGCATCCGCAGCGGACTCGGAGCGATCCCGTACCCGACGGCCGCCGAGGCCGCCGAGCTGGACTGGACCGACGCCGAGCGCAGACTCGTCGACGACCGGGTGCGCACGCAGTTCGTCGGCACGCCGGCCGAGGTCGTCGAGCGGCTGACGACGCTGCAGCGGGCAACCGGGGCGGACGAACTGGTGCTGACCACGATCACCCACGACCCCGAGGACCGGGCGGCGAGCTTCGAGTCGATCGCGCGGGAATGGGATGCGCGGGAACGGCGTGACTGAGCTGCGCGACCTCTCCCGGCCGACGGAGCCGAGCAGCAGCTACCTCGACGCGCTCCGCGACCGCACCGCCGAACGGGCAGCCCGAGCCGAGGCGCTGACCTCGCCCCACCGTGGTGCGGCTCCTGAGCTCGCCTCGGCGGTGGCTTCGGCCGTCCAGGAGCGGTCCGCCGCGATCGCCGCCCTGTCCCGGCGGATCTTCGGCACGCCGGAGGAGGCGTTCCGGGAGCACCACTCGGCGGCCGCGATCGCCGGCGCCGTCCGGGCCGAAGGGTGGGACGCCGCGGTGGGCGTCTTCGGCCAGCCGACCGCCGTCCTCGCGCAGGCCGGACGTCCCGACGGCCCGGCCATCGCCATCCTCGCGGAGTACGACGCCCTCCCGGGCATCGGCCACGGCTGCGGTCACAACATCATCGCGGCGAGCGCCGTCGGCGCCTTCCTCGCCGTCGCCTCGGTCGCCGACCGGCTCGACGGACGGATCGTGCTCCTCGGCACCCCGGCCGAGGAGGGCAACAGCGGCAAGGAGCTCCTGGCGCGGGCGGGCGCGTTCGACGGGCTCGACGCGGCGATCATGGCCCACCCGTTCGGCTACGACGCCGCCGACCATCCCTTCATCGGCCGCCGGATCCTCCGCGTCCACTACGCCGGCGTCGCCGCCCACGCCTCCGCCACACCGTTCATGGGCCGCAACGCACTGGACGCGGCGACCCTGCACTACCAGGCGGTCGCGCAACTGCGTCAGCACCTGCCACCCGGCGACCGGGTGCACGGCATCGTGCTGCACGGCGGCGACCGGCCGAGCATCGTCCCGGCGAGCGCCACGCTGGAGTACTACCTCCGCTCCCACGAGGCCGCGACCCTCCGGGAGCTGAGCACCCGGCTCCGGGAGATCTCCGAGGGGGTCGCGCTCGCCACCGGAACCGGCGTCCGGCTCGAGTGGGACCCGCAGCCGTACACGCTGCCGACCCGGTTCAACCGGCCGCTCACCGAGCGCTGGGCCGTGCACCAGGAGCAGGTGGGGCGGCGGGTGCTCACCAGGGACGTCGTCCCGAGCGAGCTCGCGGCGTCCACCGACTTCGGCAATGTCAGCGTCCGCGTCCCCGGCATCCACCCGGTCATCGCGGTGAGCCCGCCCGAGGTCGCGTTGCACACCGAGGAGTTCGCCCGGTACGCCTCCTCCGCGGCGGGCGACCGCGCCGCCGTCGATGCCGCGCACGGGCTCGCCCTGACCGCGCTCGACTTCCTGACCGACCCGGCGCTCCGCGAGGCCGCCGCAGCCGACTTCGCCGCCGCCGGCGGCCGCCTCGATGTGGAAGGGTACTTCTCGTGACCACTGCTCCCGCCGTCTACGCGATCCATGAGAACCCGGACTGGTTCGGCCCGTTCCGGGACGCGTTCGAAGCCGAGGGCGTCCCCCTCGTCGAGTGGCTGCTCGTCGACGGCGTGCTCGACCTCGACGCCGCGCCCCCGGAGGGCGTGTTCTGGTCGCGGATCAGCGCGTCCTCGCACACCCGCGGCCACGCCCGGTCGAAGGACTACGCCCGCAGCGTGCTGTCCTGGCTGGAGTCGCACGGACGGCGGACGGTGAACGGCCGCAGCGTGATCGAGCTGGAGATGAGCAAGGTCGCCCAGCTCACCGCGCTGCGAGCGGCGGGGATCGACACGCCGCGCACTGTCGCGGTGATCGGCACGCACAACCTCCCCGCGGCCGCACAGGACTTCCCGACTCCGTTCGTGATCAAGCACAACCAGGGCGGCAAGGGCATCAGCGTGCGCCGGTTCGACTCGGCCGACGAGCTCGCTCGTGCCGTCGAGGCCGGCGAGCTGGACGAGCCGGAGGACGGCATCATGCTGCTCCAGGAGCTTCTGGTCGCCGCCGAACCGACGATCACGCGCGTGGAGATCGTCGACCACGAGCTCGTCTACGCGGTCGCCGCCGACACCGCCCGCGGCGGGTATCAGCTCTGCCCGGCCGACGCCTGCGCCATCGACCCCGACACCGGAGCGCTGCTCACCCCGCCGGGCGCCACGATCGCACCGGAGCCGGATCAGCAGCTGTTCCGGCTGCGCGAGGGCTTCGACCATCCGCTGGTCGCGCAGTACGTCGACTTCACCCGCCGCCACGGGATCGAGGTCGCCGGGATCGAGTTCATCGAGACCGTCGACGGACGCGCGGTCACCTACGACGTGAACACGAACACGAACTACAACGCGGTCGTGGAGGCCGCGGCCCCCGCCTCCGGTCCGCGAGCCATCGCGCGGTTCCTCGGGCGGGAACTCGCGACGCTCTACGCGACCGTCTGAATCTCCGCCTCCGCGGCACGCCCGGCTCCGGGCACGTAACCGAATCGCGGTGCGATGAGTTCGATCGTGTCGTTCAGCACCTGCTCGTAGTCCGGCTCCTCGAACTCGTACGGCAGCTCCAGGCGCAGCTCGGACACGTCCGCGAACGCGGCGTCCTCAGCCAGCCGTTCAGCGATCTCCTCTGCCGGCCCGACCAGGTCGGCGGCGAAAAGCGTCCGCCGGGGACCGTGCGCGACACCCACCCGCGCATCGCGCTCGCGCGCGTACTCGCGGTACTTCTGCCGGGTCGCCCGGTCGGCACTGTCGGTGGGAAGGAGCACCCGCCCGAACGCCACCCGGAGGTCGTCCGGCCGGGTGGTGAGCGATCGGTGCAGGGCGATCAGCGCGCGCTGGGCCTCCACGAAGTCGTCCGTGCCCTCGCCCGAGATCACGTTCCCGGTCAGCAGGTGCAGCCCGTGCGTCGCCGCCCAGCGGATGGACGCGCTGCTGCCCCCGCCGTACCAGACCCGCCGGTCGAGGCCCGGGCTGTGCGGCTGCAGCCGGGGGCGCTGCACGTTCCCCGGCGAATGGATGACGGTGTCCTCGTCGCCGATGAACTCGCCGGAGAGGTCCGCCAGCAGGCGCTCGATGCGGCCGTAGGAGAGGTCGTACCCGCGCCAGTCGCCGTCGAACACCCGATCGCCGATGAGGTCGGCGTGCGGCGGTGTGCCCGCGCTCAGCCCGATGGCCAAGCGGCCTCCCGAGAGCACGTCGGCGGTCGCGAGGTCCTCGCCCAGCCGGAACGGGCTCTCGTAGCCGATCGGGATGACCGCGGTGCCGAGTTCGATCGTCGACGTCCGCTGCGTCGCGGCGCCGAGGAACACGGCGGCGGAGGAGATCCCGTGCTCGAGGTGGCGCTGCCGCACCCAGGCGCCGTCGTAGCCCAGCCGCTCCCCCGCCTCGATCAGCCGGAGGGTGTTCTCCAGGCCGCGTGCCGGGTCGTCGTCGGGATAGTTTCCCGGCGTGAGGAAGTGCAGGCGGGTGAGCCGGGTCACGCGGGCACCGCCTCGGCCAGAGCGGGCGCCTCGGCGACGGACGCGGGCCAGGCCGGGTCGCCGATGAACCCGTCCGCGACCGGGCGCACGTCCGAGCGGAAGAGCTCCAGACTGTCCGCCCACGCCGTCCGCGAAAGCTGACCGGGGTGGCCGCCGATGGAGATCGTGGTGTGCCCGAACGCCTCGTGGTATCGGGCGAGCTTGTCGAGCGCCTCCTGCGGGCTGCCGATCAGCGCGGACGAACGCGCCACATAGTCGTCGTAGTCGGCGTAGTCGGTGCGGGTGCCGGGCAGCGAGTGGTCGGCCTTCGACACGGCGGCGACGAACGCCTCGTAGGCGGGCCGGTACTCCTCGCGGGCTTGCTGGGAGGTGCGGGCCACGTGCAGGACGTGGCCGGCGCCCACCGTCGCGTCCGCCGGGTCGCGCCCGGTCTCGGCCCACGTCTCGCGGTAGCGGCGGACCAGCGCGGCGTACTGCTCGAGGGGATTCATCGCGTTCGCGGAGAAGATCGGGTCGCCGTGCCGGGCGGCCAGCTCCACCGACGCCGGCGAGGTCGCCGAACCGTGCCAGACGCGGATCCGCGACTGCAGCGGCCGGGGTTGCACGTCAGCCCCGCGCAACGGAGAGTGCCGGATCCCCGGCGCGCCGGCCGGTGGGTCCCAGTCTACCGAACGGGAGGACCAGAGCTGCCGGAGCAGCGTGTAGTTCTCCCGCAGGGTGTCCCACGCCTCGGTGCGCTCGATGCCGAACAGCTCGGCCTGCTCGGGGCCGTTGCCCTTCCCGATGATCAGCTCGAGCCGGCCGCCGGAGAGGTGGTCGATCGTGGCGTAGTCCTCGGCCACCCTCACCGGGTCGAGCACCGAGAGCAGGGTGACGCCGGTGAACAGCCGGATGCGCGAGGTCACGGCCGCCAGGTGCCCGAGCAGAACGGTCGGCGAGCTGGAGAGGAACGGCGCGTGATGCCGCTCCCCGACGGCGAACCCGTCGAAGCCCAGCTCCTCGAACAGGCGGGCGTTCGCCACCACCTCGGCCAGCCGCTCCCGGGGGGAGGGGGCGGGTCGCCCGTCTCCCCCCGGCGCGTTGGCGATCAGGTCGAGTCCGATGACCTTCATGACGCGACCCCTATTTCGTCTTGTACGCGTCGACGAGGGACCCGAGCCGCGAGTCCGCGCCGAGCACGATGCCGTGCACGTTCTGCCCGGTCCCGAGGATCGTCGTCAGCTCGACGACGGGGATGTAGTAGGCCAGGTCGACGATGCGCTGACCGGCCTGCTGCGCGATGGCGTTCCGCTTGTCCTGATCCGGCGT
This sequence comes from Leifsonia shinshuensis, assembly GCF_013410375.1. Taxonomy (NCBI): domain Bacteria; kingdom Bacillati; phylum Actinomycetota; class Actinomycetes; order Micrococcales; family Microbacteriaceae; genus Leifsonia; species Leifsonia shinshuensis. The sequence continues at coordinate 565,813 of NZ_JACCFL010000001.1, read as the reverse complement.
CGCGAGCTGGTCGAGCAGCAGCTGGTTGAGCTGCGGGTCCGTGTAGCCCTTGACCGTGTTCGACGGGAGGGCGTTGAGGAACTGCGTGCGCAGCACGTCCCCGTCAGCGCGGGAGAGGTTGCCGTAGGCGAGGTCGAACGCGCCGGCGTTCGACTGGGCGAAGTACTGCGGGACCGTTCCGGTCCACACGGTGACCTCGATGCCGAGCTGCTTCAGCTGCTGCTGGATGAGTTCGACGATGGACTGGTTCGGGTTGAAGTTGGCGATGTAACCGAGCCGGAGGGTGAGGCGCTTGCCGTCCTTGACCCGGATGCCGTCCGCTCCCTTCTTCCAGCCGTCGTCGTCGAGCAGCTTCGCCGACGCCTTGGGGTCGCTGGTGAGCTGCTTGCTCAGGTCCACCCAGCCGGGCGTGTTGGCGGCGAGCACGCTCGACGCCACTTTGAAGTCGGAGGTCAGCGCCGACTGCTGGATCGCGGTGCGGTCGATCGCGGTCAGCAGTGCCGTGCGGACCTTCTGGTCGCTCAGGATCGTGCCCGGCTTGGTGTAGGTGGTCAGGCCGAAGGCGACGCCGGGGTTCGGGCGGATGACGAGGCCGGTCTCGCCGGCCTTGAGTGTGGCGATGTCCTGCGGCAGCACGCCGCCGACCGCGTCGAACTGCTTCGACGTCAGGCCTCCGGTGCGCACACCGGCCTCCGGGACGATCTTGAACGTCACCGTGTCGAGGTGAGCGGCGGCGCGGTTGCTGTAGTCCTCCGGAGCCCAGCTGTAGCCGGAGCGCTTCTTCAGCACCACCGAGGTGTTCTTGGTGTAGCTCTCGAGCGTGAACGGACCGGTCCCGCTGAGGCCGGTGCCGGTGGCGCGGTCGTCGAAGGGGATCGCCAACGACTTCGGCGACAGCAGCGCCAGCGCGACGCTGGACGCGGCCTGCGGGAACGCACCGTTGGGCTTGCTGAAGGACACCGTCGCGGTGGAGTCGTTCACGACGGTGGTGCCGGCGTAGTTGGGCAGTGCGGTGACCGCGTTCACCGCCTTCGTGGCGTTCGCCACGATGTCGTCGAAGTTGGCCTTCACCACGGAGGCGGTCAGCGGGGTGCCGTCCGAGAAGGTGACGCCCGGACGCAGCGTGAAGGTGAACTGCGTCGCGTCCGCGTTGGCCTGCCACTTGGTCGCGAGGCCCGGGATGACCTTGCCGGTCTTCGGGTCCTGCTCGGTCAGCGACTCGAAGAGCTGGCGCTCCACGTACAGGGTGTCGTTGCCGCTGCCGAGCGCCGTCGGGTTGAGGGTGATCGGGTCGTTCGCCAGAGCGAAGGTCAGATCGCCTCCCTCGACGGGCTTCGCCGAGGCGGCGCTCGTGGAACCTGCCGCGTGCGCGGCGCACGCGCTGAGGACGAGGGCGGCCGCCGCGGCGGTCGCGATCCCGGCGGTGACGCGCCGGATCCGTGGACTGGTCATGCTGTTCTCCTTGGGGTGAGGGGTGCGCTGCGGCCCGGGATGGCCTCCAGCAGGTCGCGGGTGTAGGGGTGGTCGGGGCTGTCGAACACGCCGGCGACGGTTCCCGTCTCGACGACGCGGCCCTCGCGGAGGACGGCGACGTCGTCGGAGACCTGACGGACGACAGCGAGGTCGTGGCTGATGAAGAGGTACGCGACGCCGAGCTCGGCCTGCAGCGAGGCGAGCAGGTCGAGGACTTGGGCCTGCACGCGAACGTCCAGCGCGGAGACCGGCTCGTCCAGCACGACCAGGTCGGGGCGGATGGCGAGCGCACGCGCGATGGCGACGCGCTGGCGCTGGCCTCCCGAGAGCTCGGACGGCCGGCGCTCCGCTGCGTCCGAGGGGAGGCCGACCTGGTCGAGCAGCAGCCGTGCGCGCGCGGCTCGTTCCTGCCGCGTCCCGATGCCGTGCGAGCGCAGCGGCTCGGCGACCAGGTCGGCGATGCGGAACCGCGGGTTGAGCGAGGCGTAGGGGTTCTGGTGGACGACCTGGATGCGACGGCGCAGCCGGCGGAGCGCGGCTCCGCGGGCGGCGGTGATGTCCTCCCCGTCGAAGACGATCCGGCCGGCGGTCGGGTCGTCCAGCCGGAGCACCAGCCGGGAGGTCGTCGTCTTGCCCGAACCGGACTCGCCGACGAGGGCGAGCGTCCGGCCGCGGTGGATGGCGAGGCTCACGTCGTCCACCGCCCGGTTCCCGCCGAAGTCCTTGACCAGACCGGTCGCGATGAGCAGGGGCTCGCCCGGCTCCTGCGGGTCGGTGGATTCCGGCCGTTCGGCTCGGGCGCGGGTCAGGAACGTGCCGCCCGAGGTGTTCAGGCTCGGCGCCGCGGCCAGCAGCGCGCGCGTGTAGGCATGCTGCGGCGAGCCGAGGACCCGGTCGGGGGTCCCGGACTCGACCAGCCTGCCCTCGGACAGTACGAGGATGCGGTCGGCGCGGTCGGCGGCGATCCCGAGGTCGTGCGTGATGAGCAGGGTGGACGCGCCGAGGTCGTCGGTCAGTTCGTCCAAGTGGTCGAGGATGCGCCGCTGCACGGTCACGTCGAGTGCGCTGGTCGGCTCGTCGGCGATCACCAGTTCCGGCCGCGCGGCCAGCGCGATGGCGATCAGGACCCGCTGACGCTGCCCTCCCGAGAGCTGGTGCGGATACTGCGCCGCACGTTCCGCCGGCCGGTCGATGCCGGCCCGCTCCAGCGCCTCGAGCGCGTGCTCGTGGGCCGCGCGCCGGTCGGCGAGCCGGTGGATGCTGAGCACCTCCGCCACCTGCTGCCCGATGGTCTTGACCGGGTTGAGCGAGACGGTCGGGTCCTGCGGGACATAGCCGATCCGCCGCCCGAGCAGCCCGCGGAAGGAGCGCTCACCGAGCGAGGAGACCTCGTCCCCCGCGAAGCGGATGGCCCCGGAGACGGTGGCGTTCGCCGCGAGCAGCCGAACGATCGCCGCTGCGGTCGTGGACTTGCCCGAACCGGACTCGCCGACCACGGCGACCCGTTCGCCGGCCGCGACCTCGAAGCCGATGCCGCGCACGGCCTCCACGTCGCGCCCGGCGGAGTGATAGCGGACACGGAGGTCGTCGATCTCCAGCAGCGCGCTCATCGGGCGCCCTCCGCGGTGAACGCCCGCGACAGCCGGTTGCCGGCGAGCACGGTGAGAGCGATGACCAGCCCGGGGAGAGTGGTCATCCACCACGCGGTCGCGAGGAAGTCGCGGCCGCCGGCGACCAGGGCGCCCCACTCCGGCGTCGGCGGCTGGGCGCCGTAGCCGAGGAAGCTGAGCGCCGAGATCGCCAGGATCGCGGCGGAGAAGTCGAGGGCGACGAGCGCGAGCAGTGGTGCGATCGAGTTCGGCAGCACGTGCCGCAGCAGGACCCGGACGGGGCGGGCGCCGCCGGCGACGGCCGCCTCCACGAACACGCTGTTGCGCACCTTCAGCACCTCGGATCGCAGCACCCGGGCGTTGGAGGCGATCGAGGTGACGCCGACCGCGATCGCGACGTTCACCGTCCCGAAGCCGAGCGCGACCACGAAGGCCAGCGACAGCAGGAGGCCGGGGATCGCCAGCAGCACATCGGCGAAACGCATCAGCACCGCGTCGACCCATCCCCCGCGATACCCCGCGAGCAGTCCGATCAGCGTGCCCGCGAGGACGCCGACGAGCACGGCGATCGCGGCGGCGCCGAGCGACAGTCCCGCGCCGTGGACGACCCGGGAGAACAGATCGCGGCCGATCGCGTCGGTGCCGAAGAGGTGAGCGGCCGACGGCGGCTGCCGGATCGCGCTGGACACCGCCAGCGGATCGGTCGCGGTGAAGAGCGTGGGGACCAGGGCGGCGAGCAGGAGGACGGCGATCCAGAGGGCGCTCACCGCGACCCCTGGCCGGCTGCGCAGCCAGGTGAGCGCGGCGGCCAGGCGGGAACCCCGCAAGCCGGATGCCCCGGCGCGCTCGCCCGGGAGAGGCGCTGTGTCCGCCGAGGACGTGGACGCGTGGGAGACCTGCTTCAGCTCGGCCACGATGGTCTCGGTCATGCGGTCACCGCTTTCAGGGGGGCCCGGCGCGCGGCGCGCGAGGTGACGATCCGCGGGTCGAGCAGCGGGTAGAGGAGGTCCACGGCCAGGTTGACCGTCACGAACACGAGAGCCCCGAACACGACGACGCCCTGCACCACCGGGATGTCCTGCGCCGCGACGGCGTCGGCCGTCAGCCGTCCGACTCCCGTGCGGCCGAAGACCGTCTCCGTTACCACCGACCCGGCGAGCAACTGCCCGACGAGGAGTCCGGCGATCGTCAGCGCCGGGAGCGCCGCGTTCCGGAACGCGTGCCGCAGCTGGACGCGGGTCGCCGACGCGCCCTTGGCCCGCGCGGTGTCCGCGTACGGCTGCCGCAGCTCCCGCTCCAGTCCCTGCGCGAGCAGCTGGGCGACGAGCGCGCTGGTCGGGACCGCGAGCGTGATCGCCGGCAGGACGGCGCTGATCAGACCGTCGTTGCCCGTCGCCGGGAAGATCGGCAGCTGGAACGAGAAGAACTGGATCAGCAGCAGACCGAGCCAGAACGACGGGATCGCGACGCCCAGCGGCGGCAGCGCCAGCAGGAGTCCGCGGAGCCTGTTCGAGCGTGACCGCGTCGCGGCGAGCGCGATGCCGGTGCCGGCGATCAGCGCGAACAGGATCCCGAGACCGGCGATCTCCAGCGTGGCCGGCAGGCTCTCGGCGATCAGCGCGGACACCGGGCGTCCGGAGACGAACGATCGGCCGAAGTCGCCGGAGGCGGCGTGCAGCGCGGCGGTCCCGAGACGGACGAGCACCGGCTGGTCGAGCCCCCACTCAGTGCGGATGGCCGCCAGCTGTCCGGCGCTCAGGTCGCTCGACTGGCCGCCGGTGATGCTCGCCAGCGCGTCCCCGGGGAGCGCCCAGAGCACGAGGTAGCTCACGACGTAGGCGACCACCAGGACGAACACGGCCTGGCCGAGCCTCCGGAGGATGTATCTGCTCACGCGCGGCGTCCCTTTCTCTCGTGGCGGACACCTCATTCGGCCAGGGTTCGCGCGCCCGGACCAGCACGGATGACGGACTGTGTCGGGGGTTACGGATCGTGTCGACGACGGTGGATTTCACGCCGGCCCACCGCTATCCCGCGCTCGCGGATCGCAGCCTCGCAGTGCGTTACGGACCTTGACGCCGATGCTGGAGGCGCGCGCAGCACGCCGCCTACGGTGCCTGCGAGGATGGAACCGCCAGCTCGAAGGGAGCACCCCGATGACCACCACCCACCCGTCAGCGACCGTCCGCATCCGCAGCGCGCGTGCGGACGAGTACCCGGCGATCGGGGAGCTCACCCATGCCGCCTACACGCACGACTACGCGGACCTCTCGGCGCACTACCGCGAGGAGCTCAAGCACCCGGAAGCGCTGCTCGACGCGTTCGACTTCTTCGTGGCGGAGGACACGAGCAGCGGGGAGCTCGTCGGGACCATCGCGCTCCTTCGGCCCGGGATCGATCAGGACGGCCGGATCGGCTCGGACGAGCTCTACTTCCGGCTGCTGGCCACGCATCCGTCAGCGCGGGGCCGCGGGATCGGTGCCGAGCTGACCCGGTTCGCCGTCGATCAGGCGAGAGAGCGCGGCCAGCGCGCGGTCGTGCTGAACAGCGGGCCGGACATGCTGGGCGCCCACGCGCTCTACCGGAAGCTCGGCTTCACGAGGCGCGCGGAACGGGAGGGCACGATCGTCCTGCCCGAGGGGCGCACGCTCCACCTGCTGACCTTCGTCCTCGACCTTCCGGACTGAACCGTCCGGAAGGCCGAGGAGACGTCACGCCGTCCGTCGCGCGAGCGCCGCGGAGTCGAGCGGACGCAGCCCGAGGTTCTCGCGCAGAGTGTTCCCCTCGTAGCTCGTCGGGTAGATCCCGCGTTCCTGCAGCTCCGGGACGAGCCGGTCGACGATGTCGTCCATCCCGGACGGCACCAGCCACGGTGTGATGTTGAAGCCGTCGACCACCCCGGCGTCGGCGTAGCGCTGCAGGGTCGCCGCCACCGACGACGGGCTGCCGACGAAACCGCGGCCCGAGTTGAGCCGGATGACGAGCTCGCGGATGGAGAGGCCCTCCGCCTCCGCACGCTCGCGCCAGGCGTCGGCCGTGGTCTTGGCCTGCGCCGCGCGGAAGCCCGCTCCGCGGGTCTCGCCGGTGACGTCCTGCACCGGGTCGATGTCCGGCAGCGGGCCGTCCGGGTCGTAGCCGCTGAGGTCGGTGCCCCAGATGTTCTCGATGAAGGCGATCGCGGTCTGCGGGGTGACCTGCTTGCGGCGCACCCACCGCGCCTTCTCCTCGGCCTCCGCGTCGGTGTCGGCGAGGATGAACTCCTGCCCGGGGAAGATCTTCACGTCGTCCGCCGGGCGCCCGGCCTTCAGGGTGCGCTGCCGGATGTCCGCCGCGAAGCTCTGCGCGTCGTCGAACGCGCTGTGGGCCGAGAAGATGACGTCGGCCTGACGGGCGGCGAAGTCGCGGCCCTCGGCCGAGTCGCCGGCCTGGAACAGGACCGGGCGCCCTTGCGGGCTCTGCGGGAGGCGGCTGCGCCCGCGCGCGCGGTAGTGCCCGGTGTCCACCTCGACCGTCGGCGACGGCGCCCCGGCGCTCCACGCGTCCGCGTCCGGGGAGTCCGCGATGTCGGCGGCCCAGGCGGCCCAGAGCTCCTTGGCGGCGACCACGACGGCCTCCGCGTGCCGGTAGCGGTCCGCGTGGTCGAGGTAGCCGCCGCGCCGGAAGTTCTCGCCCGTCCACGCGTTGTCCGTCGTCACCACGTTCCACGCGGCGCGGCCGCCGGAGAGCAGGTCGAGGCTGGCGAACCGGTGGGCGAGGTCCAGCGGGTCGTTGTAGGTGGTGTTCTGCGTCGCGACCAGTCCGATGCGGGACGTGACGGCGGCGAGCGCCGCCAGCTGCGTCTGCGCGTCCGGCCGTCCCGCCACGTCGAGCTGGTGGAGGCGGCCGAGGTGCTCACGCAATCGCAGCCCCTCGCCGAGGAAGAACGCCGAGAACAGGCCGCGCTCGGCCGTCTGCGCGAGGCGCCGGAAGCTCTCGAAGTCGATCTGGGAGCCGCTCTCCGGCTCGGTCCACACGGTCGAGAAGTTGACGCCCTGGAAGAAGACGCCGAAGCGGAGGACGGTCGGTGCGGTCATGCGGACTCCTGGTAGCGGTTGACGGCGGCGGGCAGGCCCAGCGTCGCGCGCAGGGTGTCGCCGGGGCGCGGGATGGCGAGCGGGATGCGGTCGCGGAGCCGCGGCGCGACGGCGAACGCGAACTCCGCGAGGTCGACGTCGAGCACGGCGGGGTGGAGGCGGACGCCGTCGACGACGGGCGCGAGCGAGACGAGCAGGTCGATCAGCCCGTCGGCGGTTCCCGTGTAGCGCGCGCGGCGTGCGGGCCACGGTGTCCGGGCGTCGAGGGTGTGCACCCGCTCGCCTGCCGGAAGACCGGCGGCGTCGAGCGCGAACTCGAGGTCGAGGATCGCGAGCGCGGCCGTCGAGCGGACCGCCGCCGCGGTGTCGGTCGCGCGCGCGAGCACCTCCTCCGCGCTCCCCGGCCGCACGTCGAAGAGGGCCGCATCCAGTTCGGCGGTCCCGGCCAGGGCCGCCGCGCCGAAGACCGGGAGGGCGCCCTGCGGCGGCCTCGGCACGATCGACGGTCCCACGATCGAGTAGTCGTCGCCGGTGAAGCGGATGTGGTGCAGACGGTCCCGGTCGAGGTACCGGCCGGTCGCCACGTCGCGGATCACCGCGTCGTCCTCCCACGAGTCCCAGAGCCGACGCGCGACCTCCACCGCATCCTGCGGCCGTCCCGGCTGCCCGTCGCGCCCGTAGAGCGCCGCCGTCCCGGGGTCGTCCACCGCGGTCGCGACCCAGCCGGCGCGTCCGCGCGACGCGAAGTCGAGCGAAGCGAGCTGGGTGGCGACGTGGAACGGCTCCGTGTAGACCGTGCCCGCCTCCGGAACCAACCCGATCGCGCTGGTCAGTGGGGCGACGAACGCCGCCCGCTGGATCGCGTCCAGCCGGGCGGAGATGCCGTCGGGATCCGCCGGCGGCAGGGCCGAGTCGGCGAAGCTCGCGAAGGCGAATCCGGCGCGCTCGGCCTCCTGCGCGCGCTCGGCGTGCACCCGGCCGCCGAGCAGCTCGGCCGGGCTGTGCGAGGACGCCCGCCACGCGGCGGGGTGCGCTCCGTCGCCGTCGAGCTCGACGCCGAGGACGAGGGGATGCTCCGGGCGGCTCATCGGGCGCTCCGCTCGTGCGGGATCTTCTCTCCGGCCTCCACCGCGAACGGCAGACGGTTGCCGGCGGGCGGCAGCGGGCAGGTGGCGAAGTCGGTGTACGCGCACGGGAGGTTGACCGCCCGGTTGAAGTCGAGGACGACCGATCCGTCATCACCGGGAGCGGCGACGGCCAGCGACCGGTTGGCCGGGTAGGTGGTGACACCGCTGGTCTCGTCGGTGAAGAGGATGAACAGCGACCCCGGGGTGTGCCCGTTGAAGGCGGTCAGCCGGTGCACGCCGCCGTCGCGCGAGAACTCCACCTCCCCGGGAGCGGCGTAGACGTGCTGGAGGCCTTCGGCGACCGAGCCGACCGTCACCTCGACCGGCTGGTCGAACGGGACGAAGCGGCCCTCGATCGCCCACGCGGCATCCGGAGCGTAGGTCGGGGTCCCGTGGTACCCGGAGCGGGTGGGATGACCGGGATGCCGCGGCCGGAGCAGGTCGGATCCGCCCCGTTTCGCGATCTCGATCACCACGTCGCCGAACGCGGCGACGCGACCACCACGCTCCGGGATGGCGCCGAAGGCGACACGGCCGGTGACCGTGTCGCCGTCGACGAGGAGGGTCTCACCATCGCCGAGCTCCACGACCGGGCCGTCTTCGGAGCTCCACCAGCGTCCGGGGAGGCCGTCGTAGGCCGTCGGCTCCGCCGTCAGCCAGTGCAGCGCGGTGATGGCGAGGAAGCCGTGCGCGGAAGCCCGGTCGGCCTCGTGGGCCTGATGCCAGGCGCTCCACGCCGATTCGAAAGCGGTTGTCGTGGTGTCTGCTGCGATGGTCATCGTCGTCACCTCACTGGTTGCTGATCGGGAGCCCGGGCGGGTTGATCTCGGACTTCGGCAGGCCCTCGTTGGTGAGGTTGTACGCCTTCAGCCACTTGGCGTACTGGCCGTTGTCGATCAGGTAGTTGATGGCGTCGGCGATCGGCTTGTCGAGGCCGCTGCCCTTCTTGACGGTCGCGGCGATCAGTCCCTGGAGGCTCGCCCCGGCTCCGGAGTAGGTTCCGGCGGTGCGGGTCGGGTTCGCCGACGACGCGCTCTGGGTGTTCTGGTACGCGGCGCCCGGGTTCGGCCCGAAGCTGGCGTCGATCTTGCCCGAGTTCAGGGCCAGGATCGTCGAGTTCGTGTCGGGATAGTACTTGACGTTGAGGGTCTTGCCCTCGCCCTCGAGCTTCGTCTTCCACTCCAGCAGGATCTTCTCCTGGTTGGTGCCGGAGCTGACGGCGATGGTCTTGCCCGCCAGGTTCTCGTAGTCGCCGTTGAACTCCCACGTGTTCTTCTTCAGAACGGTGAAGGCGAGCTCGTCCTTGCGGTACGAAGCGAAGTCGTACTTCTCCTTGCGCTGCTCGGTGTCGGTGATGTTCGAGAAACCGACATCGGTCGCGCCGGTGTCGATGCCGACGAAGAGGTTGTCCCAGGTCGCGTTCTTCACCTCGGGCTTCAGACCGAGCACGGCGGCGACGAGACGGCCGAGGTCGGGCTCGGAGCCGGTGAGCGTCTTCTGGTCGTCGCCGGTGAAGGCGAGGGGCGGGAAGCCCGCCGGCAGCGCGCCGACGCCGATCACGAGCTTTCCGCTGGACTTCACGGCGGCGGGCAGCTCATCGGCGATCTTCGCGACCGTGGTCACCTGGATGGTGGTCGGGGTGCCGACGCCGTTGGTGTGCGCGGCGATGGCGACGCCGCCGTTCGAGGATCCGTCGTTCTCGGCTGACGCCTGTCCGGAGCAGGCCGCGAGAGAGACGACGAGGGCGGCCGACGCGAGGACGGCCCCGGCGACGCCGAGGCGGCGTCTGGGTGGGGTGATGTGGGGGGACATGGCTTCTCCTTGGTGGGGATGGGTTGGGGTGTTCAGAGCACGCGGCTCAGGAACTCTCGGGTGCGCGCTTCGCGCGGGTTGTCGAGGACGTCGGACGGGCGGCCCTGCTCGACGATGACGCCCTCGTCGAGGAACACCACCTGATCGGCGACCTCACGGGCGAAGCCGATCTCGTGGGTGACCACGACGAGGGTGACGCCGTTGCCGGCGAGGGACCGGATGACGCCCAGCACGTCGCCGACCAGCTCGGGGTCGAGAGCCGAGGTCGGCTCGTCGAACAGCAGCACCTCCGGCTCCAGGGCGAGAGCGCGGGCGATGGCGACGCGCTGCTGCTGGCCTCCGGAGAGCTGCCGGGGGTACGCCGACGCCTTCTCGGACAGGCCGACCCGCTCCAGCAGCGCGCGCGCCTGCTCACGGGCGGTCGCGGGAGGCGTGCCCAGCGCGATCGGCGCCTCCGACACGTTCTCGAGGATCGTCAGGTGCGGGAACAGGTTGAAGTTCTGGAAGACGAACCCGATGCGGGCCCGCTGGCGCAGGATCTCCCGCTCGCTGAGCTCCTTCAGCCGGCCGTGGTGCACTCGGACGCCGATCAGCTCGTCGCCGACGACGACGTAGCCCTCATCGAGCGGTTCGAGGTGGTTGATGGCGCGGAGCAGGGTGGACTTCCCCGAACCGGACGGTCCGAGGATGACGGTGACCGTCCCGGCCTCGATCGTCAGGTCGACCCCGCGGAGCACCGGCCGGTCGCCGAAGGACTTGGTCGCGTTCGCGATCTCGATCCCGGCGCTCATGCCGCACCGTCCAGGCGGTTGTTCGCCCAGCCGCGCAGCCGCTGGAACGGAGTGGGCGGCAGGGTCCGCACCGCGCCGCGCGCGTAGAAGCGCTCGACGTAGTACTGGATCACCGAGACGACGCTGGTGAGCACCAGGTACCAGATGGTGGCGACTACGAGCAGCGGGATGATGTCGGTCGGGTAGGTGCTGCTGAGGTTCTGGACGACGCCGAACAGGTCGAGCAGCGACACGTAGAACAGCAGCGAGCTCGCCTTCAGCAGGCCGATGATCTGGTTCACGTACGCCGGGACGATCGACCGGAGCGCCTGGGGCAGCACGATCCGGCGGAACTGCCGCCCGCGCGGGAGCCCGAGCGACTTCGCCGCCTCGTGCTGGCCCTGGTCGACCGACAGGATGCCGGCCCGCACGATCTCGGAGCTGTACGCGATCTCGCTCAGGCTCAGTCCGATGACGCCGAGCGTGAGGTCGGACAGCACGGACACCGTCTTCACCTCGACCTGCGGCCCGAAGGGGATGCCGACCCCGATCGTCGGGTACAGGTTGCCGAGGTTGTAGAGGAAGATCAGCACGAGGATCAGCGGCACGGAGCGGAACAGCCAGACGTACAGCCAGCTCACCGAGCTGAGCACCGGGTTCGCCGACAGCCGGCCGAGCGCCACGACGATGCCGCCCGCGAAGGAGACGACCGCCGAGATGGCCGTCGCCGCCAGGGTCAGCTGGAGCCCGGTGAGGATGGCCGGGCTGAACAGCCACTTGCCCACCTTCGCCCACTCCCACGACGGGTTCGTGAACAGCGTCTGCCCGAAGTTCAGCAGCAGCACGAGCACCAGGGCCGCCGCGATCCACCGGCCCGGGTGCCGCAGCGGGAGGACCGGGCGCTCGGCGAGGCGGCGCAGATCGATGCCGTCCGGCAGCGGGCTGGTAGCGGCCGGAGTGGCCACGGCGGTCCGCTCGACCGCGGTGCTGACCGCGCTCATCGCGCACCTCCCACGAACTTCTGGAAGGGGTGGATTCCCACCTCTTCGGCCGGGAGCGCGGTGTCGAAGAGCGGGCTGTAGCCGGCGGCGAGGTACAACGCCTTCGCCTCCGGCTGCCGGGGGCCGGTCGTTAGGTAGATCCGCGTGTAGCCCTGCCGCACGGCCTCGGCTTCGAGCTCTTCGACGACCCGGCGGGCCAGGCCCTGGCGGCGGTGGGCGGAGCTCGTCCAGATGCGCTTGAGCTCCGCGGTCTCCGGGTCGAGGCGCTTGAACGCCCCTCCGGCGATGGGCGCGCCTTCGCGCAGCAGCAGGACGAATGCGCCTCCGTGGGCAGCGGAGAAGAGCTCGGCGGGGTAGCGGTTCAGTTCGGTGGAGGCCCGCTCCCCGAAGAAGTCGCCGTAGCGGGTGTCGTACTCGAGCTCCAGCTCGGCCAGCAGCGGACGGGCCAGCTCGTCTGTCGCCTGGACATAGCGGAACTCGTCAGCGTCGACGTTCGTGACAGTCACCATGCCTCCTTTTCGCAGGGTGTGGGCGGATGTTGCGGACGACCGTACGGGGCATTCCGCGACGGGCGGCAACCCCGGTTACGGATTGCGTCGGGCGCCGAAACAGTCCGTCACGGTCGTTTGCGGCGGGGTGGTCGGCGGAGGCAGGGTGACCCGATGCTCCCCCGTTCCGAACGCTCAGCGCACGCCACCGTCGTCGTCATCGGCGCCGGCCCGCGTGCCATCGGCTGGCTGGAGCGTTTCGCGGCGGCACGCTCCGTCGCGGCCGAGCGACCGCGGGTCGTGGTGCAGCTGATCGATCCGTTCCCGGCGGGGCCCGGCCGGATCTGGCGCCGCGAGCAGTCTCCCCTGCTCAAGCTGAACTCGATGGTCGAGGACGTCACGATGTTCACCGACGACTCGTGCTCGGTCGAGGGACCCGTCCGGCCGGGGCCGTCGCTGCTGGAGTGGGTCGAAGCCGTGCGGGACGGCCGGATCGAGGACGTGCAGGTGGACCCGCTGGTCGCCGACGAGCTCGCCCGGCTGCGTCGCGGGGACTTCCCGACCCGTCGCCTCCACGCCCACTACCTGGACTGGTTCCTCCGCCGTGCGATCGCGGACCTCGACGGCCGCGCCGTCGTCGTGCGCCGCACGGACACGGTCGTCGCCGTCGAGTCGGCCGACGACCACGACCTCGTCCGCCTGGCGGGCGGCGACGAGCTCACCGCCGACGCCGTCGTCTACGCCATCGGCCACACCGGAAGCGAGCCCGCCGGGGAGACCGCCGGCCTCGTCCGCTTCGCCCGCCGACACGGTCTGAGCTACCAGCCTCCCGCGTTCACCGCGGACGCCGACCTCACCGCATTCGGGCCCGGGGATGTCGTCGCCGTCCGCGGGATGGGGCTCGCGGCCATCGACCTGATCGTGCTGCTCACCGAGGGCCGGGGCGGACGTTTCCGGCGCAGCGGCGACTCACTGGAGTACGTTCCGAGCGGGCGCGAGCCGAAGCTCCTCCTCGGGTCGCGGCGCGGGATCCCGTACCGGTCGAAGATCTCCTCGACCCTCACCGGGGAGGCGCCTGCGCTGCGGTATCTGACCCCCGACGTTGTCGCGCAGCTGACGGCGAGCCCGGATTCTCTCGACTTCCGCCGGGACATCTGGCCGCTGGTCGAGCGCGAGATGCTGCACGGGTACTACCGCGAACTCTTCACCGGTCACCCGGAGCGCACGTCCCGGTCCTGGGCCGAGTTCCGGGCCGACCTCGACACGGTCGATCCGCATTCGCCCGCCTACCGGTCGCTGCTGGCGGACGCGATCCCGGACCCCGCCGACCATCTGCTCCTCGAGCTCTTCGACCGCCCCCTGACCGGGGCACGCTTCGAGGATCGCGACGAACTGCAGCGGTGGGTCCGCGCCCACCTCGCCGACGACCTCCACCGGCGCACCGCCCCCGAGCACAGCGCCAGCCTCGGCCTCTTCACCGCGTTGCTGCTGACGATGTTCGCGCTCGCTCCCGTCAGCGCCTCCCCCGCCTGGACGGAGGAGTCGAGGGTCCGCGACCTCCACGGCTGGTGGCCGGCCTACTTCAGCTACGTGGCCTCCGGACCGCCCGGGCATCGCATCGCCGAGCTCATCGCGCTCTCCGAGGCCGGCGTCATCGAGTTCGCCGGCGCGGACATCGGCGTCGAGCCGGACGAGCAGCGGGGTCGCTTCGTCGTCTCCAGCCCGTCGGTCGGCGGCGCCGTCGCCGTGGACGCTCTCATCGACGCCTGGCTCCCGCCGGCGCACGCGGACCGCACCGACAACAGCGCACTGCGCGACCTCGCCGTCTCGGGCGCCGGCTCCTTCCGCCAGGGGATGCTGCGCGTCGATCCGGCGGACGCACGGGTCATCGACGCCGCCGGCCGGCCGCACCCGCGGCGGTGGGCGATCGGGCCCTTCACGGACGCGCCGTTCGCCGGTGCGTTCTCCCGGCCGAACACGAATGCGCTCTCGTTCCGCGAGAACGACCGGACGGCGCACGCCGTGATCCGGCGGATCGAGCACGTCACGGACCGCGGCGCCGAGCGTGCCGGAGATCCACGAACGCTCGCACTCACGGGGGAACCGCTATGACGTACAACGAGTATCTGCTCGAAGTCCGGGCCGGCGTCGAGCTCGACCGGCCGCCCCGGATCGCCTTCGACGCGGTGGTGGCGCCGTACTTGCTCTCCCAGTGGTTCGCCGACCGCGCGAAGGTCGCGGCGCGGCGCGGAGGCGCCTACGAGATCACCCGCCACGACGAGACGGCGAGCGGTCGCATCCTGGACCTCGTCCCGAACCGCCGCGTGCTGATCTCCTGGGACCCGGTCCAGGCGTCCCACGTCGTCGTCCCCGGCTCGGAGCTGGAGTTCTTCGTCGAGCCGACGCCGACCGGGTCCCGGATCCACGCGGTCTGGTGGAAGATCCCGACCGCGGAGACGGAGGCGCTGACCGCCGACCTGACGCAACGGCTCGAGCGGCTCCGCGAGGCCGTGCACCGTCTGCCGGTGCTGCCCGGCGACTGAGCAGTGCAGGGGCTTCCGGTGCTGCGGCGCCAGGAGGTCCAGGAGGCGGAGCTCAGCGCCCCGGGGCCGCGGCCAGGCCGTCGATTGCGAGCGACGCGAACCGGTGGGCGGCCGCCGGCAGGAGGTCGGGCCGCTCGGCATGGAGTCCGCGGCCGGCGGAGAGGATGAGCAGCAGGTCCGAGAGGACGAAGTCGCGCCGGAGCTCCCCGGCATCCTGGGCCCGGCGCGTGACGCCTCGGAGCATGCCCAGCAGCTCCTGGCGGTGCCGTACGACGGCGGACGAGGGCTCGCCGGTGATCAGGGCGTCGACGAACCCTCGGTTCCGCGCGTTCAGGCCGATCAGCCGATGGACCGCTGATGAGAACCCACGCCACGGGTCCGGGTCCGCGGCCGCGTCCTCGACGATCCGCCGACAGGCGCTCATCTCGGCGGAAAACGCCGTGTCGATGAGAGCCTGCCGCGTGGGGAACCGGCGGTAGAGGGTCGCCGGGCCGACGTCCGCTCGCCGGGCGATCTCGCGCATCCCGACAGCGAGGCCCCGCTGGGCGAACAATTCGCGCGCGGCTTCGATGATGCGGTCCCGGTTCTCCTCGGCGTCGACGCGCAGGCGAGTCATCTCGGCGGTCATCTGTCTCACTTCCCCTAACCGGACGGGTGCGTCCGGTACCGTGCGGGAGCGTAGCACTTGCCGCGAAGGCACCGCGAAGACACGGAGGATCAGTGAAGGCAGTAGTCATCGACCGCTACGGCGATCCGGCCGGGATGACCGTCGTCGAGCGAGAAGAACCCGGCCTCGAGGCCGCACAGGTGCTGGTGCGCACGGAGGCCATCGGCGTGGGCGGTGTCGACGCGGTCATCCGCCGCGGCACCGTCGGTCTCGGCTTTCCCCAGGGGATGGTCCCCGGGAGCGAGGTGGCCGGGACGGTCGTCGCCGTGGGCGCCGACGCGGATCCTGCCCTCGTCGGCCGGCGCGTGTGGGCGTTCACCGGCACGTCGGGCGGGTACGCCGAGTACGCGGCCGCGTATGAGGAGGACGTCTCACCGCTTCCCGACGGCCTCTCGGCGGTGGACGCCGTGACGGTCGGCAGCGCGGCCACCGTCGCCCACTGCGCGCTCGCGCACGCGCACCTCACGGCCGGCGAGTCGCTGCTCGTCCGGGGCGGAGCGGGCAGCATCGGGATCGCGGCGATCGAGCTCGCCGCACGCGCGGGAGCGTCCGTCATCGCCGCCACTGCGTCGAGCGCTGAGCGGGCGCACCGCCTCCGCGGACTCGGCGCCACCCACACCCTGGACCGCTCCGGCCGAGGCGACGACATCGCCGCGGCGGGATTCGACGTGATCGTCGACATCGTCGGCGGCCCCGACGTGCCGTCCTTCCTCGAGCTGCTCCGGCCGAACGGACGCTACATCCTCGTCGGCGCGGTCGCCGGGTACCCGCCACCCGACTTCGGTATGGTCCTGCTGCGATCGTTCCGGCAGTCCCGCTCCGTCGCGACCTTCAGCCTGGACAGCATCCCGAAGCCCGAGCGGAACCGCGTCCGCGAAGAGCTCTTCGGCCAGGCCGCGCGCGGCGAGATCAGCGCGGTCGTGCACGGCGTACTGCCGCTCGGCGAAGCCGCCGAGGCGCACCGCTCGATGGACGCGGGCGGCGTCTTCGGGCGTTACGTCCTCGTGCCCGGCTGAGGCGCGGCGGGGGTCTCACCGTGACGAGTCGAGGATCAGTTCCGCCATACGTCGCGCGGCCTTCGCGGCCGAGACCTGCTTGTCCATCTGCGCCGTCGTCGTGGCGCCGTCGTAGAGGATCACCAGCTGCTGGGTCGTCCAGGCCGGATCGCTGACGCCGATCTCGGCGACGAGCCCGCCGATGAGTCCGTGGAGCCAGTCGCGGAACCTCTCGCTCGCCGCCTCTTCCACGCCACCCGGCTCGGCTTCCGCGACCGCGTTCACGAACGCGCAGCCGCGATAGTCCGGCCGGGCGAAGAGGATGCCGAGGGAGTCGAAGATCGAGAGCAGGCGGTCCCGGGGGTCCGGCCCGGCGGATGCGATCCCGTCGTCGATGGTCTTCTCCCAGGCGGCGTGGCGGCCGGCCAGATACGCGGAGACGAGCTCGTCCTTCCCGCCTTCGAAGTTGTAGTAGAGCGACCCCTTGGCGACCTGCGCCTTCTCGAGCACCCGGTCGATGCCCACGGTGTGGATGCCCTCGTTGTAGAACAGCTCGTCGCTCGCCCGAAGCAGCCGTTCGCGCGCCGACGGCTTCTTGGACGGAGAATCGGTCATCCGGATCACTGTACCTTTCCCACGCCGGCAGCCTCAGGTCAGATGGCCGCCCGGCCGCCGTCGACGGCCAGGGTGACGCCGGTGATGTAACTCGCCGCCGGAGAGGCGAGGAAGCCGATGGCGTCGGCGATCTCCTGGTCGGTTCCCGGGCGTCCCATGATGGTCGTCTCGCCGAGCGCCGCCGTGTCCCCCTTCGCGCCCGGGGTCGCGACAGGGCCGGGCGCGACCGCGTTGACCCGGACTCCGCGCGGGCTGAACTCGGCGGCCCACGCGCGGGTGAGTGCGTCCAACGCGGCCTTGGTGGCGCTGTAGGCCGCGCCGCCGGCCAGGCCCACGTTGGCGGCCATGCTGGAGACGCTCACGATCGCCCCGTCGCCTCGCTCGGCCATGCCCGCGGCCAACCGGGAGGTCAGCAGGTAGGCCGACTCGACATTCCCGGTGAACAGGGAGCCGAGCGTCTCGGCCGAAAGCTGGTCGCTCGGCCCGAACCATGCGAGCCCGGCGTTGTTGACGAGGATGTCGACCGCGCCCGCGTCCTCCGCCAGCCGCACGGCCTGGTCGGTGTCGGAGAGGTCGGCGGCCACGAAGCGCGCCCGCCCGCCGGCCAGCTCGATCTCCTCCACGACCTGCGCACCGCGGTCGACGTTGCGGCCGTGGACGACGACCTCCGCGCCTTGCGCGGCGAGCTGGAGGGCGGCAGCGCGCCCGAGTCCGGAGGTCGCGCCGGTGACGAGGGCCGTCTTTCCTGCGAGCGACCACGAGTTCTGAAGTTCCATGAGATCAATCCTTTTCGTTGTACCGATCTGTCTAAAGCGACTTTAGACCAGTCTGTCTAATAGCGCAAGAGTCGATCGGCGGCGGGCTCCCCGGACGAGGTCAACCCCTGCCGTGGCCGAATCGCCGGACGTACCGTCGGGCCATGCCCACCTACACCGCGACCCGCCCGCTCGACGGCGACGCCGACGAGTACTTCGACTACATCGCCGACCCGGAGAACCTCCCGGCGTACTTCCCCCGCATGACGGAGGCCCACGAACGGCCCGACGGCAAGGTCGAGACGACCGCGCACGTCGACGCGGACCGCGACGGCCACGACGAAACGGTCACCTCCGTCGCCGAGTTCGACGTCGACCACGCGGCGCAGGAGGTCCGCTGGTCGGCGCCCGGCCCGCACGACTACCACGGGTCGCTGCGCCTGGCCGGCGACCGGGTGGAGCTGACCATCCACACGACCGAGGACGTCGACGGGATGCAGCAGGCCCTCGACGGCACTCTCGAGGCGATCGCGGACAACCTCCGCCGGCGGGCGTGAGCTGCCGCCGACCGGAGGGACTGGCGCCATCGCCCGGCTGACCGGATACTGAGCGCGTGGAGATTCTGCAGGTCGCACAGCACGCCGACGACCTCGACCGTGCCGCGACGTTCTACGAGAACTTGCTCGGGGAGGCGCCGGCCGCCCGCTTCGACCCACCGGGCCTGCTGTTCTTCAACATCGGGATCGGCCGCCTCCTGCTCGACAAGGCCGCCCCGTCGGCGCTGGTCTACATCCAGGTGGACGATGTGGCCGAGACGATCGAGCGGCTGCGCGGCGACGGCGTGCGCGTGGTCACCGAGCCCCACGTGATCTTCACCCACCCCGACGACACGATCGGCCCGGCCGGCAACGACGAGTGGATGGCGTTCATCGAAGACAGCGAGGGCAACACGGTCGGGCTGGTGAGCTTCGAGCCCCGGCACGACCCGTGATGCCCGGACAGGCCGGGTGAGCCCCGCCGACGAGTTTGGCCGGAGCCGGTTGACCGGGTAGTCTGGGCGGCAGCCTTACTTCCCAGTGTTTTACTGGGATCCCGGGCCGCGCGAGTGTAGTTCAATGGTAGAACCTCAGCTTCCCAAGCTGATAGCGCGGGTTCGATTCCCGTCACTCGCTCCATGTGTGACTTCTTGAGCTAGGTGGGCACTTCTCGTCGTACTTGGGCATGAGCGCCGATGCGACGATCAAGAACGCCGCGCTCTGCAGCGCTGAATCGCCCGACAGCTCTTCCGGCAGCTGAGCGCGGTCACGGCCTGACCCTGCGAGCGACCGCCCCCTCTGGCGGGCATTCCCTGCAAGGCAGGAGCCAGCGGCGGTCAGTCGAGCTTGAGGAGTTGCTCGAGCTTTTCGTGGGCGGGGATGTCGTTGACGGGGCCGGCGAAGCGGATCGTGACGTGGTCGAGTTCTCCCGTGAAGTGGGAAGTTCGGCTTGTCGGCCGTCTGCACTGCCCCCAGGAATCGTGACCGCGGTGACGGTGTGGTCGGCGTTCCTTGTTTTCGGGGCGCCGTTTTCGGGGCGCCGCTGCCCTCGGCGAGATGGGTCATGCCCGGCCGGAACGTGACGTGGTCCCGGCCGAAGAAGTAGCTCGGCCGCAGGCGGGGTCGCCGCCCTAGTCGTCGAAGCCCGCGCTCAGCCGGCGCATCAGGTCGCGCATGGAGGTGCCGCGCGGTACGCCGTACATCGTCCCGGGGAAGTCCAGCTCGCGCTGCACCGCCCACAGCTCGTCGTGGCGGTCGGGTGAGAACAGCTGAGCCGGATCGCCGGCCGCGATCCAGCCGATCGGGACGACAGTGTCGGGCGGCAGCACCGAGTTGACCTGCAGAACGGCGTGGATGCGCAGTTCCGACCGTGCGCCGACGACCGCGCCGGCGAACACGCACGCGCCCGTGGCGACGAACACCTCGTCCCCGATGCGGGCTCCCGTGACGTTGGTGTGCGGGCCGATCAGCACGGCGTCGCCGACCGTCACGGGATGCTCGGGCCGCCCCCGCAGGACCGCGTGCTCCATGACCAGCACGTCCTCCCCGAGCGTGATCGGGCCGCGAGAGCCGTCGAGCACGGCCCCCGCCAGCACCCGCACACCCGGGCCGAGCGTCACGTCCCCGCTGACCACCGCGCTCGACGCCACCGACGCTGTCTCATGAACACGCACCATCCGACCAGCCTATGTCCGGCGGCCAACGGTGCGATCCGTCCGTGCAGAGAGCGGCTACCGCCCCACCAGTCGCGCCAGCCGGCAGATCGCGGCCGGCCGCCCGGTTCGCTCCCCGCCCTTCGTCCCCCAAACACCCCCCGATCGGCGGACTCCTCCCCACGGACCCGCTCGATACCCTTGAGCGTCGGGCGTGGGAGGAGACGGATGATTCGCGTGGTCGTCGTGGACGACGAGGCCCTGGTGCGGTCGGGGTTCAGCCTGATCCTGAACTCGGCCGACGACATCAGCGTCGTCGCCACCGCCACCGGCGCCGACGCGCTGCAGGTCGTCCAGGCGGAGAAGCCGGACGTGCTTCTGCTGGACATCCGGATGCCGGACGTCGACGGGCTCGCGGTGCTCAACAGCCTCCGGCGTGCTCCGCACCGGCCGGCCGTGGCGATGCTGACGACGTTCGACGCCGACGAGTACATCCTCACCGCGCTGCGGCTCGGCGCGTCGGGGTTCCTCCTCAAGGACACCGAGCCGCGGCAGCTCGCCGACTACGTGCGCGTCCTCGCCGGCGGCGGGGTCGTTCTCTCCCCCAAGGCGTCGCTGTCGCTCGTGGAGCACCATCCCGCGTTCCTGGCCGTGCTGGACGAGGAGGCGGAGCGGATCGAGCAACTCACCGAGCGGGAGCGGGACGTGCTCGTCCTCGTGGCCGAGGGGCTGTCCAACGCGGACATCGGGTCGCGGCTGTTCCTCGGGGCCGGGACGGTGAAGGATCACGTGAGCGCGATCCTGGCGAAGCTCGGGGTGAGCAGCCGCGTGCAGGCGGCCCTTGCCGCACAGCGGGCGGGACTCCTGCAGAGTCGCGGAGCGCCGGAGACGAAGGGGCCCGCGCGGCCGTGAACGCGATCGCCTCCCTCTGGGCGCGGCTGCCGCCGCTCGTCGTCGACATCCTGGCGGTGCTCCTCGCGGCGCTCGACGCGCTGATCAACTCGGCGGAGGAGCCGTCCGCGTGGTCGCCTCTCGATGTGACGGTCGTGGCCGTCGCCTGCGCCGGACTGCTCCTGCGCCGCCGGTTCCCGCTCGTCGTGTTCCTGCTGACCCTGCCGGCGGCGGTCGCCCAGGATCTGCTGGCCGCACCGATCATCGCCCTGTTCACCCTGTCCCGGGTCTCGCGGCGGCGCTGGCTGCTCGTGGCGTGCGCGGCGCTGTTCGCGTTCTCGAGCGCGTTCCCGTGGCCGTTCGCGGGCGCGGACCGGGTCGACCAGTTCGGCGCCTTCGTCTACTTCGTCTACCAGTTCGCGACCGCGGCCGCGCCGGTCGCCCTCGGCCAGCTGCTGCAGGCGCGGGAGGACCTCGCGAAGCGGCTGGTGGAGATCGAGGACGCGAAGGAGCACGAGCAGGCCCTGTACGCGCAGACCGTGCTCGCGCGCGAGCGCAACCAGCTCGCGCGGGAGATGCACGACGTCGTGTCGCACCAGGTGAGCCTGATCGCGGTCCAGGCGGCCGCCCTGCAGGTCACGGCCGGGACGGAGCAGGAGCGCTCGGGCGCCGAGGCCATCCGCGAGCTCAGCGTCGCCACGCTGGACGAGCTGCGCACGATGGTCGCCCTGCTGCGGATGGCCGGCTCCTCCAGCCCCGGGCTCACCCCGCAGCCGACCTCGGCCGACATCCGGACCCTCATCGCGGCGAGCGGTCTGGAGGTCGAACTGGACGGCGAGCTGCCGCGCGAGGCGCCGGCCGCCGTGCAGCGCGCCGTCTACCGCACGATCCAGGAGGCCCTGACCAACGCGCGCAAGCACTCCCCTGGAGCGCCCGTCTCGGTCCGGCTGGAGGCGGGGGACGGCGTCGTCGGGGTCACCGTCGCGAACGGCCCGGCGCGCAGCCGGGCGCTGGCGCTGCCCGGATCGCGGGTGGGGCTCGTGGGGCTGCGCGAGCGCAGCGAGCTGCTGGGTGGGACCTTCCGTGCCGGTTCGACGCCGGCGGGCGGCTTCGAGGTGCACGCGGACTTCCCGCTGCGGTGACGGGCGGACCGCGGCCCCGGCTCAGCGGGTCGGCGGCGCCCCACCCGGAACCGCCAGCCCACCTCACGGTGACCGACGGACCGCAGCACCGACTCAACGACGCACCGGCTCAGCCGCGCCCGATCCGGAACGGGCAGACCACCTCACGATGACCGGCGGAGCGTCTCACCGGCTCACCGACCCACCGGCTCAGCCGCGCCCGAGCCGGAACCGCCAGACCGCTTCGAGGACCCCGGAGTCCGGCAGGTCGAAGGTCGACCGGACGATCACCAGCCGGGTGCGCGCGCCCGCCGGGAGTTCGATGGTCGCGCTCCCCGCACGCGTCGAGAGTGTGCAGCGGCCGCCTGCGACGCAGTCGTACTGGTCGCCGCCGTCGACCGGCCGGCCCTTCCTGTCGAGCGCGGAGAAGGTGCCGGCGTACAGGCCGTTCGCGGTGTAGCCGCTGACCAGCCGGGCGCGCAGAACTCCGGTCTTCGGCGCGCGCACCAGCGGATCCGAGTGCGCGTCCCGGACGCTCCGGCGGGTCCCGCCGGGCAGGCGGTACCGGTACGCAACAGGGTGGAGGCGCACGCCGTCGACCGTGAGGGTCGGCACGATGATCCCGTCGGCGGCGGTTTCGGCGGCGGCCGCATCGGCGTCTCTCGCGACGGGGACGCAGCCGGACAGGAGGAGCGCCGCGGCGAGCGCGCCCGCGATCACCGCGGCGAGCCGCTTACGCCTCATCCCAGTACCCGTCGTCCTCCCACCCGGAGTCGTCCCGGTCGGCGTCGTGGTCGGCCGCGGAGGCGTCGTGGAAGAGACCGCCGATGCCCTGCGCGAGCAGGATCCCACCGGCGACACCGGCGGCGCCGGCCGCCGCCGATCGGAGGAAAGATACGCCGCCGGACGGCTGGGCCTGGACCTGCTGCGAAGGCTGCGCCTGCTGCTGTCGCCCTCCGAGCAGGCCGAACAGCCCGCGCCCCTGTGAGCCGGAGGCTGGGGCCGGGCCGGAAGCCGAACCGCCCTGCGCGGAGGCCGCTCCGGCGGCGAGCGCCTCGCGCTGCACGAGCACCGTCTGCACCAGGAAGTAGACGGCGTCCGGCTGGGAGGCGATCAGATGGGTGATCAGCTCGGCGGCCTGGCGCTCCTTCTGCACCGGCGACGCCTGGCGGATGCTCTCCGCCAGGTCGGAGATCAGCTTGACGTCGTTCGCGTCCATCGGTGTGTCCTTCCGGGTCTCGCGCGGCGTCCGTCCGTACGTCGCGGTCCCTCCATGCTCGAAGGCCGGCCCCGGCGCCGGCACCCGCCGATCGGTTGGCATCCCCCGACGGCCGGGGGTCCGCGGCGGCCCGCGTGGCTGCGACAGTGGGGGGCGGTGCGAGGGGTCCTCGGGCGATCCACCGCTCCGCCTACCGAATCCCGGCACCGGCTCTCCGGCGGTCGTCCCCAGCTGCCGCCGGAGAGCCCGGCGGCGCCCGGGCCCCGGCGCCGCCCGGACCGCGGGACCGCGTCACCCGAACCGCGGCACCCGGTCATCCTCGAGGCGGACCCCGGACCAGCCGATCGGGTGGCGGATCCCCCCGCCCGGCTGATCCGCCGGCGGCGCGCCCCTGCGAGCGTGGACTGGTGAGACCCGTCCTGACCCGCTTCGCCCGAGCCCTGCCGCAGTTCCCCGCGACCGTCGCGGCCGCGATCTTCGCGTCCGGGGCGCTGATCCTGCACCTGCAGACCCTGAACGAGCCGGCCTTCCCCGCGCCGTGGATCGGCGTCGGCTTCTGGCTGGCCTTCGTCGCCGCGATGGCGCTGGCGGAACGGCTGCTCGGCACGTTCACCGCCCTGCTGGCCGGAGCGGTGAGCTCGGCGGCGGCGCTGCTCGCGGCCTGGGGCGCTCTCACCCTCGGCTCCCGGCTCGGCGACTCGTTCTCGATCGACGCGCTGCAGCATCCGCTCTGGGCGTCGTCGATCGCGACGGTCGCCCTGCTGGGTGCGGCGAGCGCGCGACTGCGGCCAGTGGCCCGCACCTCGGTGCGCTGGTTCACGGTCGGCGCGGCCGTCGTGCTCCTGCTCGCGAACGGCCACGCGGCGGATGTCGCCCGCGTCCTGGCCGCCGCCTTCGGCATCGTCGCGGGCTCGATCGGCCTGCGCGGCGACGACGGGTGGACGTGGGGCACCTCCACCCGGGCCCGGCTGCGGCGGATCACCAGCGCGGTGCTCATCCTCGCCGGCGCCAGCGTCGTCACCACCTTCGTCGCGCCGGACGCCAACGGGATCTCCGCCTCCCTCTCGTTCACGCTCGACCCGCCGGCGACGGTCGCCGTGGGCGTTGCGCTCATCGGCAGCGCGCTCCTGGTGCTGAGCGGCCGGCGGCTCGCTCTCGCGTCCGCGATCGGCATCCTGCTGACGGTCGCGATCGTCCTGACGGTCACGGCCGTCCAGGCGATCGCCGACGACGACGGCTTCCAGTGGGCCGGCCTCACCCCGGACGAGATCGACTGGGAGATCACGGTCTTCGCGGTCTCGCTGCTCCCCGCGGTCATCGCGGTGGTCCTCGCCGGCTGCGCGCGCGTGCTGCTGCGGAAGAAGGCCCGTCCGGCGACGACGGACGACCTCGACCGCCTGGACCGCGCGGTCGCGCAGGCCGGCGGCGGCTCGCTCACGCACATGTCCACCTGGGCGGGCAACTCGGTGTGGTTCTCCGACGACGGCGCGGCGGTCGCCTACCGGGTCAGCCGCGGGGTCGCGTTCACCGTTTCCGACCCGATCTGCGCCCCCGAGCGGACGGCGGGGACGCTCCGCGACTTCGCGGTGTTCTGCGAGGGGCAGGGCTGGGTCCCGGTGTTCTACAGCGTCCACGACGCGGTCGCGGACCACGCCGCCGGACTCGGCTGGGTGCGCACGCCGGTCGGGGTGGAGGCCGTGGTCCCGCTGGACGGCTTCAGCCTCTCCGGCAAGCGCCGCCAGGACCTCCGCACCGCGCTGAACCGCGCCGGGCGCGAGGGCGTGGAGG
This sequence comes from Leifsonia shinshuensis, assembly GCF_013410375.1. Lineage (NCBI taxonomy): Bacteria > Bacillati > Actinomycetota > Actinomycetes > Micrococcales > Microbacteriaceae > Leifsonia > Leifsonia shinshuensis. The sequence goes on along the minus strand of NZ_JACCFL010000001.1, from coordinate 540,677 downwards.
CCCGCTGGGGCCGCTTCGCCGACCTGCCCGACGAGCTCAGCCGGCAGGTCGCCGAGATCTGCACGAGCTGGCAGTCGACGAAGGCGCTGCCCGAGATGACCTTCACCCTGGGCGGCCTGGACGAGCTCGCGGACCCGCGCACCCGGCTGATGATCGCCGTCGACGGCGCGGGCCGCGTCCACGGCGTGACCAGCTGGCTGCCGGTCACCCGGGGCGGGCGGCCGTTCTCGTGGACGCTGGACGTGATGCGCCGGGGTCAGGACGCGATGCCCGGCACGATGGAGTTCCTGATCGTCTCGACCATCCTGCGCGCGAAGGACGACGGCCTCCACGAGGTCAGCCTGTCCGGCACGCCGCTGGCGCCGCACGACGCCCGGCGCACCGCCCTCTCCCGCCTCTCCGCCACCCTGGAGCGGATCCTGGAGCCCGCCTACGGCTTCGTCACGCTGCGCCGGTTCAAGGAGAAGTTCGCTCCGGAGACGCGCCCGCTCTGGATGGTCTACCCGCAGCACACCCAACTGCCGCGGATCGGCCCCGCCCTCGCGCAGACCTACGTGCCGTCGCTCCGGGTGCGCCACCTGATGCGCCTCGGCGGCATGCAGTCGCGCGCCGGAGTCCGTCGATCCGCGTGGTGACGGCGCTCCTCGAGGTCGACATCCTCGACGGTCCGGTGCGCGGCGTCGTCTACGCTCTCGGCGTCGTCGCGCTCGTGGCGCTCCTCGTGCGGGCGCCCACCCGGTCGTGGCTGACCGCCGCGGCCGTCGCGGCCGTGGGCGGCGGGGCGGTCGCCGTGCTGCTGTGGCTGGTCTGCGTGCGCTGGCTGGACCTGTTCGGAGGGTCGCTCGGCAGGGCGGCCTATCTCTGGCTCGCGGCGACCTGCGCGGCGGTCGCGGTGGCGGCGGTGTCGCTGTTCCGGGTGCGCTGGTGGCGGCGGATCGTGGCCACGTCCGCTGTCGTGGTCTTCCTCTGCTGCGGCGTGCTCGGGATCAACGCGGCCTTCGGTGTGAACCGCACGGTCGGCAACCTGCTCAACATCGTCGTCCCGCACCCGCTCCGGCTGGCGCCGCCGGCGGCGCACGGCACCACGCCGGCCGTCGCCGACCTGTGGGCGAGGTGGAGGCCACCGGCGGGGATGCCGGAGGCCGGGGAGACGGGGACGGCGGACATCCCGCCCACCGCCAGCGGCTTCCGCGCCCGCCCGGCCGGGCTGTACCTGCCGCCGGCCGCGCGCACCGCGAACCCGCCTGCCCTCCCCGTCGTGGTGATGCTGATGGGCCAGCCCGGCAACCCGGATCCGGGACCGATCGCGTCGGTCCTCGACCGGTTCGCGCGCGCCCACCACGGCCTCGCGCCGATCGTGGTGGTCGCCGACCAGCTCGGGCCGGGCATCGCCGACACCGGCTGCGTGGACTCCCGACGGTACGGGAAGGTCTACCGCTACCTCACCGAGGACGTCCCGGCCTGGATCCGCACCCAGCTGAACGTCACGGCCGACCACCGCTTCTGGGCGATCGCGGGCTATTCGAACGGCGGCCAGTGCGCCCTTTCGATCGGCGTGAAACGGCCGGACCTCTTCACGTCGATCATCGACGTCTCCGGCGAGGAGTTCCCCGGCTCGACGAACCCGAAGAAGGCGCTCGCTGACCTCTTCGGCCACGACCAGGCCGCCTACGACGGCCAGAAGCCGCTCGCCCTCCTCGCGGCGAGACACCTCCCCGGCATGACCGCCGTCTTCACCGCCAGCACGGACGACCCGCACTACTACGGCGTCGCCCGGAAGCTCACGACGGCGGCGCAGGCCGCCGGCATGGACGCGACACTGCACGCGCTCCCGAGCGGAGGCCACGGTCGTGCCGCACTGATCGGCGGCCTCGAAGCGGGGTTCGGCGTGATCTACCCCGTCGTCGGGCTCTCGCCGCCCGGAGCTGTCGCAGCCGTCCCGACGGCGGGATAGCGACGCGCGCGGCCGGTAGCCGGGAGGACAGGGGCCGCGCGTCCAGTCCCCCCGGATCGACGCGCGGCCCTCGACGTCGTCGCGGCCGGATGAAGCCCCCCTGAATGACGACGTCACACTGTAATGTCCGGTGGCGGCCGGTCGGTTCCATCGAATTCGGCGGGCGGGCGGATCAGGTTCCGGGGCCGACCAGGAAACGGCCCACCCGGGTGACGCCATCGCTCCGGTAGACCGGGAGCCACTGGCCGTCCGGGTACTTCCGCAGGCGCTCCCGCTGCTGTTCGAGCGCCTGGGCCGGGGAGGTGGGTTCCGGTCCGCCGAACTCTGCCTCCGCGAGCTGCGAGCTCAGCACGTACCCGGTGACCGGTTTCCCGTTCGCGTCCTCGCCCTCGACCTCGATGAGGTCGGGTGCGACGGGACTGGAACCCTGCTGTCCGTAGGTCTGACCGTTCGCGTTGCGTGGCCACGCGGGGATCGATCCGTACGAGGGAGCGCCCGGGTGCGTGCCGGGCAGCGCGATCCAGCCCGGCGCCCCGATGACGGCAGCGGACGCGCCGACACCCACGATCGCGGCGCCGGCGATGAGTGCGGTCGTGAGGACGAGCCTCCGGCGCCGGGCTCTGACCTGCGGGCCGCTGCTGTCGAAGCGGACCCGGTCGGCGAGCGCTTGCTCGAGCGCGCGGCTGCGCGCTCCATCGAACTGGACGCTGTCCGTCATCGCAGGCTCCTCAGCTCTTCGAGACCGCCGTCGTGGGTGATGAGGTCGGCGAGGCGCCGGCGTGCGCGCGAAAGCCGGGATTTGACCGTGCCGGCGGGGACGCGGAGGATCGCCGCGGCGTCCGCCGTGCTGAGCTCCTCGAGCACGCAGAGGCTGAGGATCTGCCTGTCCCGCTCCGACAGCCGGTCGAACGACTCGCGCACCCGGGCGGAGACCTCGGACCCGTGGACACGGTCCACGACCTCGATGGCCGGATCGGGGACGACGGCCGGTTGCGGCAGTCTCGCGAGCAGCGCGTCGTGCCGACGTCGCGCACGGGAGCTGTTGCGCGCGAGATTGGCGCCGGTCACGAGCAGCCACGGCAGGAGGGAGGCGTCGATGAAGGTGACCGATCGGCGCTTCCGCCACGCTTCGGCGAACGCCAGCCCGACGATGTCCTCGGCGTCCGCCGGTGCGGCGACCAGACGCAGGACGTGACGGAAGAGCCGGTCGCGGTGACGGCGGAAGAGGTCCGCGAAGGCATCCCCGTCACCGTCGATGGCTCGCTGGAGAAGCCATTCGTCGGTCTGCGGCTCGTTCATGCTCTGGAATGTCCGGAAGGTCGTCTGCGGTTCCTCCGCGCTGGACGGGACCCGGCTACGATCGAGGTCTCCGGCCGGTTCCTCGTCTCCTTCGCGAGGCGACGGCTGGAGGAGCTTCGAGAATCGACGAGGGGCGGGCGGGGTGCGCGGTCGGAACCGGTGGCCGGGCGGTGCGGTCGTGAGGATGGCGGCGATCGCCGTCGGCCTGTCCTCGCTCATTCTGGCGGGAGGCGCCCTGGCCGGCGTCGGCGCCGCGCCCGCGTCGGCCCAGCCCGCGCAGGCGCCCGCCGCACCTGCCGGCGCCGCACCCGCCGGCGCCGCACCCTCCGGGGTCCAGGACTTCACCTTCGCGAGCTTCGACGGCGACTACCGCCTGGGGCGCGACGCGGGAGGCCATTCGACGCTCACCACGGTCGAGACGCTGGTCGCGCGGTTCCCCGAGACCGACCAGAACCACGGCATCCGGCGGCAGCTGGTCGAGGACTACGACGGCCATCCGACCGACCTTCAGGTGGTGTCGGTGACGGACCAGCACGGCACGCCGCGCGCGTACACCAGCGCGTCCGACCACGGGATCCGCACCCTCACGATCGCGGCGCCCGGGTTCGTGCACGGCGAGCAGACCTACGTCATCACGTACCGCCAGACGAACGTCACGCGGTACTTCGCCGACACCCGGAACGACGAGTTCTACTGGGACACCAACGGGACGGCGTGGGCGCAACCCTTCGACCGCGTCACCGCCACGGTGCGCCTCGGCCCCGGGCTGGCCGAGGCCCTGAAGGGCGAGCCGTCCGCCTACCGCGGTGCCCAGGGCTCCACGCAGGCCGCGACCGTCGAGCGCACGGGCGACGGGTTCCGGTTCAGCGCGGACCGGCTCGGGCCGGGCGAGAACCTCACGTTCGCGATCGGCTTCGTCCCCGGCACCTTCACGCCGCGGGCGGACGGGCTGTTCGACACCGGCTGGGGCTTCGCGGCCGTCGCCGGGCTGCTGCTCGGCATCCTGGCGCTGGTCGCCGCGATCGTCGTGCGCGTGCGGCTGCTGCGCGACGCCCCCGGCCGCGGCATCATCGTCCCCGAGTACGTGCCGCCGAAGGAGGGGCTGCTGCTCTCGGCGGACCTGGCCGGCGACACCAAGAAGGCGGTCGCGGCGCAGACGCTGGACCTCGCGGTGTCGGGCCGGGTGCGCGTGCTGGAGTCCAAGGGATTCCTCGGCAAGCCCTCCTACACCCTCGAGCTCGTCTCGACGGAGGCGATCGGCCGCCAGGCGCTGCGCGACCCGCACCCGACCGCGGACGAGCTGCAGTTCCTGCAGGCGCTGTTCGGGGAGTCCGTCGTCCCCGGCAGCACGCTGGCGCTCGGCTCCTCCAACTCGCGGGTGGCACGCGCCATCGCGGCCCTCCTCAAGCGGGTGCACGCGGACGCCACCGGGTACGGCTACCGCACCTCCGGCCCGCGCGGCCCGGTCAGGGCGGTGGTGCTCACCGGCCTCGTCGGGACGGCGCTCGCGGCGGCCGGCTCAGTGCTCTGCATCGTCGGCGTGTACGGAGGCGCGATCCCCTTCGCGATCCTCATCGGCTCGATCCTCCTCTTCATCGCCTCCGCCGCCCTGGTGTCCCGCTCCCCGCTGACCAGCACCGGCACGGCCCTCCGCGAGTACGTGGACGGGCTGCGGATGTACGTGCGCCTCGCCGAGGCGGACCGGATCCGCTACCTGCAATCGCCGCAGGGAGCGGAGCGGGTCCCGGTCGCCGTGGACGACCCGCGCGAGATGCTGCGGCTCACGGAACGGCTGCTGCCCTGGGCCGTGCTGTTCGGCGACGAGAAGAAGTGGCTGGCGGAGCTCGGGAGGTTCTACGAGCAGACCGGCGAGGCTCCTACCTGGTACTCGGGCCAGACCGCCTTCTCGGCCGCGGTGCTCTCGCAGATGGTGAGCGGGATCTCCTCCAGCACGACGATGGCGAGCAGCTCGTCGTCGGGCGGCACCGGAGGCGGCGGCTTCTCCGGCGGCGGAGGGGGCGGCGGCGGAGGCGGCGGGGTCTGACCGCGCCTCAGTACTTGTCCGGCGAGTCCACAGCGACCCCGACGGTCACCTCCGCCGGGACGCTGGTGTCGCCGCCGACGGCGGCCGTGAACTCCTGGATGGCGGGCTGGGCGAAGAAGGCCTGGAACGCCTCCACCGTCTCCCACTCGTCCAGGAGCACCCCGAAGCCGTCGCCCACGATGTACTGGTGGTGGATGCCGCCCGCCGCCTTGGCCTGCTCCATGAGCGAGCGGTACTCGTCGGCGCGCTCCTCGAGCGACCGCCGGAACACGTCGGTGTCGGCGGGGATCTTCATCATGACGATCACGGACATTGGGAGTCTCCTTCGGTCAGCGGGGCGGCGTGTAACGGATCGGATGCGCCCCGGCGCGCTGGAACGGGTCGACCGGGACGGGCTGCGCCGACACGACGGAGCGGCCCGTGCCGAGCCCGCCCGGCCCGGCGGCATGGCCCGACCCCGCCGCCGGCATCGCCAGGAGGGACACCGCGACGACCACGCCCGCGGCCGCCTGGATGAGCATCGCGCACCCCCGATCGCTGCGATCGTGCCCGATCCGGAGAGGACGGTGCCATACGCAGAACTACGGACGGACGGCCCGGTCGGCGGCGAGCAGAGCGGCGGAGACCCGGTCGTGCACTCCGAGCTTCGCGTAGATGTGCTCGATGTGCTTCTGGACGGTGCGCGGGCTGACCCGCGACACGTACGCGATGGAGGTGGCGGTCATCCCCGAGCCGAGCATGCCGAGGATCTCCGCCTCTCGCACGGTGAGCCCCGCCCGCGCGACCGGCGGCGGCGGGCCTCCGCCCTGGTCCTGGGCGACCGCGACCCGGTCGACCGCGGCCAGGAGCGGCTGCAGGCGGCGGGCGAGGTCGAGCTCGTCGTCCCCGAAGTCGGCGTGCGCGCGGTTGAACACCCACGCCCGCATCCGGCCGGCGCCGAGCGGCTGCACGGGGAGCACGAGCTGGTAGGTCGTGCCCATCAGCCGGAACAGCTCCGAGTAGACCTCGTGCCGCCGCCACGCCCGGAGCTCGATCTGGTCGCTCATGCGGATCGGGTCCACCGACAGCGGGCGCCGCCGGAGGGCCAGCATCATCGGGTGCACGTCGGCTGTGCGCTTCAGCGCGTCCACGATGACCGGCCGCTCCGGCCCGTACCGTGCGACCAGCGTGACGTCGCCCGGCGCCGTCCCGACGTCCGCCCAGCCGGAGTGCTCGGCCGGCAGGAGCGCGTCCAGCGACTCCGCGATGGCGGAGATGCGCGCGTCCGTCCCTGCGACGCCCTCGACGTCGTAGCTGACCGACAGAATCCGCGCCCGAAGGTCCATGATCGTGCTCGCCCGGCGCCCCCAACGCACCTGCCCGACACGATACGACCGTGCACCGACCGTCCTGGTGCAGTCTTCGAGGACTCTCAGAGAACGGGCTACGGAGAACTGCGTCCACCGGCAGGCGCCGCCGCTTCTTGCCGGGTGCGAAAGAACCGCGATTCTTTCACCCCGATCTGGCGCGAAGAACCTCCGTTCGCCCGATACGGTTCCCATGCGGGCGATCTCCGCACACGAGCAGACGCGTCCATCCGGCGCGGAAGGGCCCTGAGTACCAAGAGTGACCACCTTCAACTCCGACCACCCCCACGCCTTCGAGTCCCACCGTGCGGCGTGGGTCGAACGGGAGGTGCAGGCCGAGCAGCTCATCCCGCTGATCGGGCGGCTCTACCGCGACCACGGCGTCGTCACCTCCATCCACGGCCACCGGCTCATCAACCTCTCCGCCACCGGCGTCATCTCCGTGCACGATCGCGCGCGGGAGCTCGGGCACGAGGAGCTGACGCTGCGGGAGACCGCGGCCGTCCTCACCGCCCTCCTCGGGATGGCCCCGACCCCGGCCTCCATCGACGTCGGCCGGCTCGCCATGTCGCTGCGCGGGCTCGGCGACGCGGAGGTGGCAGAGCGGGTGCGGGCCGAGCTCGACCAGGCCCACCCCACCTACGCGGCGGGGCCGACCGACGTCGTGCTCTACGGGTTCGGCCGCATCGGCCGGCTGCTCGCGCGCATCCTCATCAACCACGCCGGCAACGGCAACGGGCTGCGCCTGCGGGCGATCGTCGTGCGCCGCGGGTCGGACAACGACCTCGACAAGCGCGCCAGCCTCCTCGCGCGCGACTCCGTGCACGGCCCGTTCCCCGGCTCGGTCACGGTCGACGCCGAGCACGACGTGCTCATCGCCAACGGCACGCGCATCCAGGTCATCTACTCCGACGACCCCGCCGGCGTGGACTACGCCGCCTACGGCATCCGCGACGCGATCGTGGTCGACAACACCGGCCGCTGGCGCGACGAGGCCGGCCTCGCGCAGCACCTGGCCAGCCCGGGAGTGGCGCGCGTCCTGCTGACGGCGCCGGGGAAGACGCCGCTCAAGAACATCGTGCACGGCATCAACGACGACACGATCGGCGCGGACGACCTCATCGTCTCGGCGGCGTCCTGCACGACCAACGCGATCACGCCCGTGCTCAAGGCGCTCGAGGAGGCCTACGGCATCGTGCGCGGGCACGTGGAGACGGTGCACTCGTTCACCAACGACCAGAACCTCACCGACAACTTCCACAAGGGCGACCGGCGCGGCCGCTCGGCGGTGCTCAACATGGTCATCACCGAGACGGGCGCCGCGAAGGCCGTCGCCAAGGCGCTGCCGTCGCTCGCGGGCAAGCTCACCGGCTCCAGCATCCGCGTCCCCACCCCGGACGTCTCCCTCGCGATCCTGAACCTGACGCTGGAGCGGCCGGCCACGAAGGAGCAGGTCAACGACTACCTGCGCCGGGTGTCGCTGCACTCCAAGCTGCGCCAGCAGATCGACTACGTCGAGTCGCCGGAGGTGGTGTCCAGCGACTTCGTCGGCTCGCACCGCGCCGGCATCGTGGACGGCCTCGCCACCATCGCCGACGGGACGAACCTCGTCCTGTACGTCTGGTACGACAACGAATACGGCTACTCCTGCCAGGTCGTCCGGGTGCTGGAGCGCATGGCGGGGACGCATCCCGCGGTCGTCCCGCCGCGCGCGGAGGTGCGGTTGCTGGAGGTGGCGACTACCGTTCAAGGGTGAGCACGCCCCAGAACGACCCCGCCGACACGACCCAGACCTCCGCCGACACGACCCAGACCCCCGCCGAGACCGCGACCCACACCGAACCCACGGTCACCTTCTCCGACCTGGGCCTGGACCCCCACGTCCTGAAGGCGCTGAAGGATGTCGGCTACGAGACCCCGTCCGCCATCCAGGCGGCGACGATCCCGCTGCTGCTGGAGGGCCGCGACGTGGTCGGGCTCGCCCAGACCGGCACCGGCAAGACGGCGGCGTTCGCGCTGCCGATCCTGTCCCGGCTGGACCTGTCGCAGAAGACCCCGCAAGCGCTGGTGCTCGCGCCCACCCGTGAGCTGGCGCTCCAGGTGGCGGAGGCGTTCGAGAGCTACGCGGCGCATCTGCGCGGCGTGCACCTGCTGCCGGTCTACGGCGGGCAGGGCTACGGCGTGCAGCTCTCCGCCCTCCGGCGCGGCGTCCACATCGTCGTCGGGACGCCCGGCCGGATCATGGACCACCTCGACAAGGGCACGCTCGACCTGTCCGAGCTCCGCTACCTCGTGCTGGACGAGGCGGACGAGATGCTCAAGATGGGCTTCGCGGAAGACGTGGAGACGATCCTCGCCGACACCCCGGACGACAAGCAGGTGGCGCTGTTCTCGGCGACGATGCCCGCCCAGATCCGGCGCATCTCCAAGAAGTACCTGCACGACCCGGAAGAGGTCACGGTCAAGACCAAAACCACGACCTCCCCGAACATCACCCAGCGCTACCTGGTCGTCTCCTACCCGCAGAAGGTGGACGCGCTCACCCGCATCCTCGAGGTGGAGAACTTCGAGGGGATGATCATCTTCGTCCGCACCAAGAACGAGACCGAGACGCTGGCCGAGCGGCTGCGCGCCCGCGGCTACTCGGCTGCGGCGATCAACGGGGACGTCCCGCAGGCCCAGCGCGAGCGCACGGTCGACCAGCTCAAGTCCGGCAAGCTCGACATTCTGGTGGCCACGGACGTCGCCGCGCGCGGCCTCGACGTGGAGCGGATCAGCCACGTGGTCAACTTCGACATCCCGGTCGACACCGAGTCGTACGTCCACCGCATCGGGCGGACGGGTCGCGCGGGTCGCAGCGGGGCGGCGATCAGCTTCGTCACCCCGCGCGAGCGCCGGCTGCTCACGGCCATCGAGAAGGCGACCCGCCAGCCGCTCACGCAGATGCAGCTGCCGAGCGTGGACGACATCAACGTCACCCGCCTCGCCCGCTTCGACGACGCGATCACCGCGGCGCTGGGTCAGGACGACCGGATCGCCCGCTTCCGCGACATCATCGGCCACTATGTCGAGCACCACGACGTGCCGGAGGCCGACGTCGCGGCGGCGCTCGCGGTGGTGGCGCAGGGCGACGAGCCGCTGCTGCTGGACGCCGACGACGCGCTGGCGCGGAGCGTGGAGCGGGACGGGCGCGACACGCGCTCCGGCACGCGCGACGACCGCGGCGGCCGCGGCGAGCGGAGCGAACGGGGCCCGCGACGGGAGCGCAGCGACAAGCCGATGGCGGCGTACCGGATCGAGGTCGGCAAGCGGCAGAAGGTGGAGCCGCGCCAGATCGTCGGAGCGCTCGCCAACGAGGGCGGCCTCAGCCGCGAGGACTTCGGCCACATCCGGATCATGCCGGACTTCTCGCTGGTGGAGCTGCCGGCGGACCTCCCGGCGGACACGCTGTCCCGGCTCGAGGGCACGCGGATCAGCGGGAAGCTGATCGAGATCCGGCCGGACCGCGGCGCGGGCGCCCGGCGCGAGCGCGGGCAGTGGGAGGAGCGGCGACCGCGGGAGCAGCGCCGCGGACGCGACGACCGACCGGCGCGTTACGACCGCGACGACCGCGCCGCGCGCGACGAGCGGCCGCCCCGCAAGCCGCGGCACCGCTAGGGCCAGACGGGGTACCGGGGTGCGCCCGCCCCGGCGGGCCTAGCGGGCATTGTCCTCGACGACGTGCCGGATCGCGGCCACCGCGAGGTGCAGCATCCCGCCGAAGACGCCGAGCACGCCGAGCCGGTTGGCCCAGGCGAACACGTCCGTGGCGCCGGCCGCGTCGGTGGGCCGCACGGCGAAACCGACGAAGTAGAGGACCACGGCGCTGATCAGCGCGACGACGTAGATGGTCACCAGCACGGTGATCGCGAGGTTCGGGGTCCGGCGGGTCTTCGGTCGGTGCGCCTCGGTCGACATGAGGCGAACGATACCGACGACCCGCAGGCGTCGGCAACGACGCACCCCTCGCGGTGCGTCCTGCGGGGGCTACCATGAGCCGCGTCCCGACCCGTCGAGAGGAACCCCCATGTCCGTGCTCACCGACACGTTCGCCCTGTCCAACGGCGTCGAGATCCCGAAAGTCGGGTTCGGCACCTGGCAGATCCCGAATGGCCCGCTCACCTACGACTCGGTGCGCACGGCGCTCGACGTCGGCTACCGGCACATCGACACGGCGCGCGCCTACGGCAACGAGGCGAGCGTCGGACGGGCGGTGCGGGACAGCGGCATCCCGCGCGAGGAGGTGTTCATCACCACCAAGTGCCCCGCCGAGGTGAAGGACGCCGCGGGCGCCCGGCACGCGTTCGAACGGTCGACCGCGCTGCTGGATCTCGGGCCGATCGACCTCTACCTGATCCACGCGCCGTGGCCGTGGAACCACCAGGGCAGCGACCACCGCGCCGGCAACATCGAGGTCTGGAAGGTGTTCGAGGAGCTCTACGAAGCCGGCCGCACGCGCGCCATCGGGGTGAGCAACTTCGTCGTCGCGGACTTGGAGTCGCTGATCGGCGGGACGAGCGTGGTGCCGCACGCGGACCAGATCCGCTGGTACGTCGGGCACACCCAGCCCGAGACGACGGCGTACTGCCAGGAGCGCGGCATCCTCGTCGAGGGCTACTCGCCGCTGGCGACCGGGCGGCTGATCGGGAACGAGGACATCGACCTGATCGCGGAGAAGTACGGCAAGACCGGCGCGCAGGTGAGCCTGCGCTACCTGCTGCAGAAGGACGTCCTCCCGCTTCCGAAGTCGACGACACCGCGCCGGATCGCGGAGAACGCCCAGCTGGACTTCGAGCTGAGCCCGGAGGACGTGGCCGCACTGGACGCACTGTCGCCGACGGGCGCGTGAGCGCCGCCGAGCGATGCGGGCGCAGTACGCGCTGATGGTTTCATTTGTTGGACATTTGGCTATTTGGATGAGTACGCTTCTGGGGTGACCCGCATCGCCCCGAACGTGACCATCGCCGAACAGGTGGCCGACCAGCTGCGCCGCCGCATCGCGGACGGCGAGTTCCCGGTCGGCTCCCTCCTCCCGACCGAGGCCGAGCTGACGCAGGAGCTGGGCGTCAGCCGCAACAGCGTGCGAGAGGCGCTGCGCTCGCTCGTGCACGTCGGGCTCATCGGCGCCCGCGCCGGCTACGGGACGTTCGTCCGCGCGACCAACGAGGTCGCGCCCACACTGGCACGACGGCTCGACCACGAGCGCGCCGCCGACGTCGCAGAGGTGCGGCTGCTGCTGGAGCGGGAGTGCGCGCGCCTCGCCGCGCTCCGCCGCACGCCCGAGCAGGCCGGTCGGCTGGAGGCCGCACTCACGGCGCGCACCGAGCAGATCGGCCGCGCCGGGTACGACGAGGCGGACATCGAGTTCCACCGCATCCTGCTGGAGGCCTCCGGCAACGCACTGCTCGCCGAGCTCTACCGCGGGGTCGGCGGCAACGAGCAGGCGCTGCTGGCGCTGCGGTCCGGCGACGAGGCGGGGGGCGGAGGCGAGGGCCTGACCGACATCGACGACGCCCACGCCGCCATCGCCCGCGCTGTCATCGCGGGCGACCCGGTCGCGGCGGAGGCCGCGGCCGCGCACGCGGTGCGGCTGGTCAATGAGAAGCAGGGCATCCACCTCCCGGCGGGGGACGCGGACGGCAAGCCCGGAGCCACCCGATGAGCGTGGACGACCGCACCCTCTCCGCGCCCGCCACGACGGCGCGCATCCTCAGCCCCACGCTCGTCCTCGTCGGCCTGCTGTTGGTGGCCGGCAACCTGCGCGCCGGGATCACGACGGTCGGCCCGGTGCTAGCCGACATCGAGCGCGACCTCGGGCTGAGCTCCGTCGAGGCGTCGGTGCTGGTGAGCCTGCCGCTGCTGGCGTTCGCCGTCGTCTCCCCGCTCGCGCCGCGCCTGGCGCGCCGCGTCGGCCTCGAGTGGGCGCTGGGGCTCGGTCTGATCGGGCTGGCGGTCGGACTCGTGCTGCGGTCACTGCCCGGCGCCGTCCTGCTGTGGGGCGGCACCGCACTCATCGGCGTGGCGATCGCCGTCCTCAACGTGGTGCTTCCCGCTCTGGTGAAGCGCGACTTCCCGACCAGGATCGGCCAGATCACCGGGTCGTACTCGGCCGTCCAGTCGATCTTCGCTGCGCTGGCGGCCGGCGTCGCCGTCCCGGTCGCAGGGATGTCGGCGCTCGGCTGGCGGCTGCCGCTCGGGATGTGGGCGGTGCTCGCGGTCGTCGCGCTCGCCGTCCTCGCGCCGCAGCTCCGCCGTCGCACCGTCGTCGCCCGCGGTCAGGACGACGTCAGCGTCAGCGCACAGGACCTGCACGGCACGCGCTGGCGCTCTCCGTGGCGGTCGGCGCTCGGCTGGCAGGTGACCGCGTTCATGGGGATGCAGTCGGTGGGGTTCTACGTGTTCATCACCTGGCTGCCGTCGATCGAGACGTCAGCCGGCGTCGGCGCGGGGGAGGCCGGCCTCCACCAGCTGTTCCTCAACGGCTTCGGGATCCTCGGCAGCATCGGCTGCTCGTTCCTCATACCGCGCTTCCGCGATCAGCGCCTCCTCGCCATGATCGCGCCGGCGCTGATCGTGGTCTCCGCGACCGGCATCCTGATCGCCCCGCAGCTGTCCGGCGTCTGGACGAGCCTGACCGGTGTCGCGGGAGGTGCGAGCATCGTGCTCGCACTGTCGTTCTTCGGCCTCCGCACCACCCATCACTCGCAGGCAGCCGCGCTCTCCGGCATGGCCCAGACCGTCGGCTACGGCTTCGCGGCCGCCGGTCCGATCGCAGTCGGCGCGCTCCACGACGCGACCGGGTCGTGGACGCCGGCGCTCGCGGTGGTCATCGTGCTGCAGGTGCTGCTGGTGGTCGTCGGCGGTTTCGCCGGGAGGGCGCGCGTCATCGGCTGACGGACGCCCTACTTCCCGGCTCCCACGGCGATCCCCGCGACGACGTAGCGCTGCAGCGCGAGGAACACGATGAACAGCGGGAGCACGCCGAGCACGAGCGTCGGCAGCAGCTGCTCCGGGCTCATCGTGTGCGTCCCGATCGTCGCGTAGACGGCGAGCGTGACGGTCTGCTTGTCGTCGGAGGACAGCAGCACGAGCGGCAGGATGAGGTCGTTCCAGACCTGCAGGATGACGAAGATCGCGAGCGTCGCCGTCGCCGGGCGCAGCAGCGGGAAGACGATCTTCCAGTAGGTGCGGATGAGCCCGGCGCCGTCGACGGCCGCGGCCTCCTCCAGTTCCGGCGGCACGGTGCGCAGGAAGCCGGCGAAGAAGAACACGGCGAACGGCATGATCGTCGCCGTGTACGCGAGCACGATGCCGATGTAGCTGTCCAGCAGGTGGAGCTTCTGCATCACTTCGTACAGCGGCGTGAGCACCACGAAGATCGGGATCGTGAGGCCGGAGACGAAGATCTGGTACAGCGTGCGCGTCCAGCGCCGCGTGTGCCGCACGATCGCCCAGGCCGCCAGGGAGGCCGCGAAGACCGTGATGACTGCGGTCGCGAGGGTGATGATGAGCGTGTTCCCGACACTGCGCAGGTAGTGCATGTTCTGGAACGCGTTGATGTAGTTCTGGAAGTCGATCGGCGCCGGGAGCGCGAACGGGTTCGACGGGGAGGTGTTCCCGTGGTGCAGCGACACCATCACGAGCACCCAGATCGGCGTGAGGACGACGGCCGTGAAGGCGATCAGGACGACGGAGGCGATGACCGTCGACGCTCGCGCGCGGAAGCGACGGGACCGGAAGCGCGGGGCGCGCGACGCGGGACCCGCGGGCGTGACGCCGCCGTCGCGGGCGGCCTCGGTCTCCTGGCTGATGAGTGCGGTCATGCGAGGTCGGCCTCCCGTCGGCGCAGCAGCGTCGCCTGCGTGACCCCCACGACGATCGTGAGGATGAGCAGCAGGACGGCGAGCGTCGTGCCGTAGGCGAACTGATAGTTCGCGAAGCTGTTGTTGTAGATGACGAGGCTCAGCGTCTGGGTCGCGTCCTCGGGGGCGCCCTGCGTCATGATGAACGGCAGGTCGAACACGCGCAGCGACCCGATGACGCTGAGCGTGATGTTGATCGTGAACGACGGGGCGAGCAGCCGCCAGTCGATGCTCCAGAACCGGCGCCAGCCCGCGGCGCCGTCCAGGTTCGCGGCCTCGATCAGGGCCGGGTCGATCGCCAGGTAGTTGGCGAGGTAGATCGTCGCCGTGTAGCCGAGGAACATCCAGATGTAGATGGCGGCGATCGACATCAGCGCCGTGTGCGGGTCGCCCAGCCAGATCGGCTCGAGCCAGTGCAGGCCGAGGGCGTTCATGACGTCGTCGATCGGTCCTCCGAGCGGGGAGTACATGTACGACCACAGGTAGCCGACGGCGACGAACGCCATCATCGCGGGGAGCAGCAGGCCCGCGCGGACGAAGTTGCGCACGCGCTCCAGCTTGAACAGCCAGAAGGCGACCAGGAGGGCGAGGCCGTTCTGCACGATGACGACCACGATCGTGTAGACGATGGTGTTGCCGAGCGCGTGCAGCACGGTCGGGTCGGACAGCGCGTGCAGGTAGTTCTTCAGCCCGACGAAGTTCCCGCCGCTCGGCCCGATGGCGTCGGTGAAGCTGAGCTGCACGCCGCGGATGAGCGGGTAGATCACGAACACGGCGAAGATCAGGGCTGCCGGCGCGATCAGCACCATCGCGGAACGGCCACGGATTTGCATGGGATCGCCTTTCGGGGGCTGGGTGGTGCGGGTGCGGTGGTGCGGGTGCGGTGGTGCGTGGATGCCCGGCCGGGGAGGCGAGCGCACTCCCCGGCCGGGACGCGGGCGACGGGTCCGCGGTGCCTACTTCGTCTTCGGGATCGTCTGGTCGAGCTGCTTGAGGAGCGCGCTCGTCGACTGCGTCGGGTCGTTGAAGAGCGAGGTGCCGACCTTCCAGAACTCCTGCTCGTAGGTCGGGAAGTGCAGGTACTCGATCGGCGAGACCTGCGAGTGGCCGGCGTTGAAGGCGTCCACGTAGGCGGTCGCCTTCTCCATCGTCGGGCTCGGCACGTTCTTCAGCGTCGTGAAGGAGTTCTCGGCGGCCAGGTAGCGGCTGTCGTTCGCCGGGTCGGCCATGAACGCGACGTACTTCTTCGCGGCGTCGGTGTGCTGGCTGGCGGCGTTGACGCCCCAGCCGGAGCCGACGAAGGTCACGCCGTAGGGGCTGCTGCCCGCGTCGCCGCCGGGGAACGGGTTGAGCGAGAAGTCGAACTTCGCGTTCTGCTGGAAGTTCTGCAGCTCCCACGCGCCCATGATGGTGAACGCCCACTTGCCGGCGGCGAAGTCCGCGTTGCCGGTGTTGAACGGCTCGATGCCGTTCATCAGCTTGCCGTCGACGTCACCGGAGGTCAGCAGCTGCTTGATGTGGTCGAAGACCGGCGCGAACGACGGGTTCCAGTTGGTCTTGCCCTCGTCGTAGCCCTGGCCCCACGTGGGGTCGACCAGGTTCGCGGCGAGCGCCAGCGACAGCTGCTCGCTGGTCCAGCCGCCCTGGTCGGCGAGCAGCAGGCCGGGCTGGCCGGCGGCCTTCAGCTTCTGCAGCGCGTCCAGGAAGTCCGGCCAGGTCTGCGGGACCTGGCTGATGCTGGCCTTCTTCAGGATGTCGAGGTTGGCGTAGAGGCCGATCGGGATGTTCTGCTGCGTGAACGCGTAGGTCTTGCCGTTGATCGCGCCGAACGGCGCGACGTTCGGGAGCAGCTGCTTCACCCAGGACTGGTCGCTGAGGTCGGCGAGGTAGCCCTGCTTCTGCCACTGCTGCACGCGGGTCGCGTTCGTCATCAGGACGTCAGCGGCGGTGCCGGCGGCGAGGCGGGTGTTGTTGTACTGGTCGTACTCGCCGTTGGCGACGTACTTGTAGTCGATCGTGATGTCCGGGTACTTCTTGTGGAAGTCGGCGTTGATCTGGGGGATGTCGGCGAGCTCGGTGCCGCCGCCCTCGAAGCCGACGACGGTCAGCGTGACCTTGCCGCTGCTGGAGCCGTCTCCCGACGAGCAGCCGGCGAGCGCCAGCGCCACCGCCGAGACGGCGGCCGCGGCGAGGATCAGTTTCTTGCGCATGGGTGTCCACTCCTTTGTGAGGTGCATTGTGTTGTCGGTGCTGGGTGGTGCAGGGGTCGGATGGTGCCTGCCGCGCCCGCTCAGGGTTCGAGGGGCCGGACGTCGTCGAGCTCGTAGGCCGCGGGCCGCGACTGGATGTCCCTCAGGGTCCGGAGGTCGAACTTCGGCACGCGGCGGAAGTCGAGCACGCCGTTCTTCTCCTGGAAGACGTCCGTGAGCTGGGTGAAGCAGTAGCCGAACATCGCCGGGTCGTCGAGCAGCGCGTCGACGAGCCGGCGGAAGCGGTCGAGCCACTCGTCGCGGGTGCGCGGCGCCTCGCCGTAGCCCCAGGACTCGTCGCCGGTGCGGTCCGTGTCCGACCACCAGATGCCGCCGAACTCGCTGCAGAAGTACGGCTGCCCGGCGTACGGGACCGACCACTCGGTCCCGTCGGGGGCGGTGTTGACGTAGGGGCGGCCGTCGGCGAGGCCGCCCATGAGCGTGGCGAACACCTCGGGGTCCTGCTCGTACAGGTGCGAGTCGTAGATGTCCGCGGCGGGGACCCGGTGCGAGTAGCCGGACGCGTCGATCACCGGCCGGGTGGGGTCGATGGCCTTGGTGACCGTGTAGAGCGCCTTCGTGGCGTCGTCGAGGATGGTGAGCCGGTCCGTGATCGGCTGGTAGGTCTCGTTGAGCGGGCACCAGCCGACGATCGACGGATGCGAGAGGTCGCGGGTGAGCGCCTCCACCCACTCGGCGACGAAGGACACGGTCGGCTCCTGCGGGCCGCCAGGGCCGACCTTGGCGCCCCAGTCGGCGAACTCGCCCCAGACCAGGTAGCCGAGCCGGTCGGCGTGGAAGAGGTAGCGCTCCTCGAACACCTTCTGGTGCAGGCGGGCGCCGTTGAAGCCGGCGGCCAGGCCGAGCTCGATGTCGGCCACGAGGGCGTCGTCGCTGGGCGCCGTCATGAGGGTGTCCGGCCAGTAGCCCTGGTCGAGCACCAGCCGCTGGAAGACCGGGCGGCCGTTGAGCAGGACGCGGCGGCCGTCGATGGCGATCGAGCGCATCCCGGCGTAGCTGTCGAGCTCGTCGAGCACCGTCTCGCCGCGCAGGAGCGTGAAGCGGACCCGGTAGAGGTGCGGGTCCTCCGGCGACCAGGTGCGGAGCCGGTCGGCGGGGACGGGGAGCGTGACCACGGGCGTCAGCTGGGCGGTCACCGCCGCGGTCGCGGCGGCGACGAGTCCGTCCGCGTCGAGGAGCTCGACCCGGGCGGTGAGCCCGGCGGCGGGGGCGACGACGTCGAGCTCGACCGCGAACGACGACGACGGGAGGTCGGGGCGGATCACCGGGCGGCCGAAGCGGGCGGCGGCGACCGGCTCCAGCCAGACCGTCTGCCAGATGCCGGTCGTGCGCGTGTAGAACGCCTCGTAGTTCTCCGGGCGGCGCGACTGCTTGCCCCTGGCCTGGATGGCCACGGTGTCGTCCTCGGCGAGGACCGACAGCACGAAGGAGCCGTCCGCGGCGGAGGCGACCGCCGCGGCCTCCGTGATGTCGAAGCTGAACGAGGTGAACCCGCCGCGGTGGCGGCCGACCTCGACGTCCCCGACCCACACCGTGGTGTCGAAGTCGACGGCGCCGAAGTGGAGCAGGATCCGGTCGCCGGCCCAGTCGGCCGGCAGCTCGACGGTGCGCTGATAGCGCACCGCGGGGTGGAAGCCGGTGTCGCCGATGCCGGAGCGCTCCGACTCGGGGGCGAACGGGACGAGGATGTCGCGGTCGAGCTCCCAGCGCGACGGCGCCGCCTGGTCGCCGCCGAAGCCGAAGCTCCACACGCCGTTGAGGTTCAGCCAGCGGTCGCGCACGAACTGCGGACGCGGGTATTCCGGGCGCGGCACGGCCTGCGCAGCGGGAGCGTCGCCGCCCTGTTCAATTTCCCTCGATGCAAATGACACGATCAGGATGCTAGCGCGATACATTGCCTCGATGCAAACACCGCGCGGAAAATGTGTCCGCTCGCGGTCTGCGCCGTGTCGCCCCCGGGTCAGCCGGCGGCGGAACCGGCCGGTTCCGCGCCGGGCAGCGTTGGCGCGCTCTCCCGCACGACGAGGCGATGCGGCCCCACCAGCACCTCCGGCGCCAGCTCCTCACCGGCGAGCCGCCGCACGATGCGGTCGAGCGCCGTCTCGGCCAGCCACTGCTTGTCCGGGCTCACCGTGGTGAGGGAGGGGATCGAGAAGCGGCCGTCCTCGATGTCGTCCCAGCCGACGACCGCGACCTGGTCCGGGACCGCGACCCCGGCCTCGTGGAGCGTGCGCAGCGCGCCGAGCGCGAGGGCGTCGGAGAAGCAGAAGATCGCGTCGAACCGCTGCCCGCTGTCGAGCAGTCGCCGCATCGCCGCCGCACCCTCCGGCCGGCGGAAGCCGTCGACGTACTCGACGATCTCCGGGAGGCCGAGGTCGGAGTGGGCGGCGATCGCGGCCCGATAGCCCGCGAGGCGCTGGGAGCTCGACGCGCGGTGGCTCGCCTCGGCGCCGATCGCCGCGATCCGGCGGCGACCCTGCGCCAGCAGATGCTCCACGGCCTCCCGGGCGGCCCGGAAGTTGTCGATCATCACCTTGTCGAAGCCGGGGAACTCGTCCTCGCCGAGGAACACCAGGGGGCCGGCCGCGAGCGCGTCCAGGTCCTCGGCGCGCAGGGCCAGCGGGCTCAGCGCGAGCGCGTCGAAGAGCGAGCCGCCGGCCGTGCGCCGCAGCAGCGCGAGCTCGCGCTCGCGGTCACCGTCGGTCTGGTCGACCACCACCGTGAGGCCGCGCTCGGCGCCGCCCTCGACGAACGCCCGGGTGAGCTCGGCGAAGTAGGCCGTGTCGAGCTCCGGGAGCATCAGCCCGATGAGACCGGACCGGCCGACCTTGAGGCTGCGGGCGAGCTCACTCGGCCGGTACTCGAGCTCCCGGATGACGGCGAGCACGCGCTCCCGGGTCGCGGGCGCGACGTGGTCGAAGCCGTTGACGACGTTCGAGACGGTCCGGACGGAGACGCCGGCGGCCTCGGCCACCTCACGACGCGTAGCCGCCATGCGTCCCCCGCTCCGTCGTCCGGTGTGCTCGGTCGTCTGCCCCGTGGGCATCCGTTCGCCTCGTGGCGCCTGTTCGCCTCGTGGCGCTTGTTCGCCACGCGGCCCCTGTTTGCCTCGTGGCAACAGGGCGCGATCATCCTAGCGGGAACGCGCGCGCCGGACGCGAGTCAGCCGAGCGGGACCTCGGGCGCGGTCGCGGCGCCGGAAGCGGCCAGCGGACCGGCGCCGGGCACAGCGGCGGCCTCGTCCGGGGCGGCCGACTGCTGCGGCCGACCCTCCGGCGCCGGCGCCTCCCGCACTGCGTCACCCGAGGTGTCCACGCGCACGAGAGCGATCCCGCCGAGGATGAGCGCGCCGCCGAGCAGCTGGAGGGCGTTCAGCGACTCCCCCAGCAGCAGCCAGGCGTAGAACGTGGCGGCCACGACCTCCAGCAGCCCGGCGAACGACCCCAGCCGGGAGCCGAGCATGTTGGCGGCGGTGATGCCGGACGCGTAGGCGAGCGCCGTCGCCAGCACCCCGACGACGGCCAGCGGTATCCACCACGGCGCCGGGTGCCCGAAGAGCTGGACGTCCCGCGTGCTCACCACCCACGGGAGCAGGCCGGTCGCGCTGACGGCGAGCAGCGCGACGCCGCCCGCGAGGAGGCCGCCCGCGGCGAGTGCGACCGGCGGGAGGCCGTCGGCCGGTCGCGCGGCGATGATGTAGTAGCCGGCGCAGCCGAGCATCGCCGTCACGGCGAGGGCGACGCCGACGACGTCGAGCGACTTCCCGCCGCCCGGCGACACCACCAGGAGGAGGCCGGCGATCGCGACGGCGGAGCCGGCCAGCACGACCGCCTTCGGCGCGCGCCGGGTGCGCGCCCACACGAACAGGACGAGCACCACGGGTGCGAGGTACTCGATCAGGATGGCCGTGCTGACCGGGATGCGCTCGATCGCCGCGAAGTAGAGCACCTGCGTCCCGGCGACGCCGATCAGGGCCATCCCGAGCAGCCGCCAGCGCCCGCGCCACAGCGTGGCCCACCGCCCGCGCAGCGCGAGGATCGCGAACGGGGCCAGCACGACGCCGCCGATCAGCACGCGCGCGGTGACCGCGGCGGCGGGCGACCAGCCGCTCTCCAGGAGCGGCTTGATGAACGCGCCCGAGAGCCCGAACGATGCGGCGGCGACGACCGCGACGGCGAGGCCCTTGGACGTCTGGCTCAGTGCCATCGGAGGCCTCCTGACTGCGTGCGCGGGGTGTCCGGCCCGATCAGCGGATCGCAGCCGCGTCAGGACCGTAGTGGGTTATGATCCTGACGCTAGTACCCCGCGCGGTAAGGAGTCAACTTGCATTTTGCCCCTGACACGGAGGACGCTCTCCAGTTCGCCGTGGTCCTCTGCAACACCGTCCCCACGGCCTCCCGCAGCGGGGAGGACGAGCTCGCCACCCCGACCCAGCTCGTCGCGCTGCTGCACGAGAACCAGTACTCGGGACGCATCGACGGCGACGAGGCGGAGCTGCAGCAGGTGCACGAGACCCGGGACCGCCTGCGCAGGGCCTGGACGATGGAGCGCGACGCCGCAGTGGCCGAGGTGAACGCCATGCTCGCCGACGCCCACGCCTCCCCCTACCTGATGCGCCACGACGGCTTCGACTGGCACCTGCACGCCACCTCCCTGGAGGCGCCCCTGGCCGAGCGGATCCGGGTCGAGATCGCGCTCGCGCTCGTCGACGTGATCCGCTCGAACGAGAACGACCGGCTGCGCAGCTGCGCGGCCGACGACTGCGACGGCCTCCTCCTCGACCTGTCGCGCAACGGCTCCAAGCGCTTCTGCAGCGTGCGCTGCGGCAACCGGATGAACATGGTGGCGTTCCGCGCCAGGCAGGAGGCCTGAGCGCACCGGCGCGGGCGGCCCCGCGTGAGATGATGACGGATCAGATCCACCGGAACCGAGGAGCCGCCCAGCCCATGACGGGTGACAAGCTGCCCACGATGCAGGCCGTCGCCGAGAAGGCGGGGGTGTCGCTCGCCACCGTCTCCAACGTCATGAACCAGCCCTCTCGCGTCGCCCCGGCGACCAGGGACAGGGTGCGCGCCGCGATCGAGTCGCTCGGCTACATCCGCAACGCGGCCGCGCGCGACCTCAAGCGCAGCAGGAGCGACGGCATCGGGCTCATCGTGCCGGACATCCTCAACCGGCTGTTCGTGGACATGGCCCGCGGCGCGCAGATCACCGCGGGTCAGCGCGGGCTGAGCCTGCTGCTGGCGAACGCCGTCTACGCGTTCGAGTCGTTCGACCCGCTGGTGGTCACCGACCAGCAGGACCAGTTCCTCGACTTCTTCGCCGAGGAGCGCACCAGCGGCATCCTGTACGCGGCGATGAGCGACCCGACCGACGGGATCAACCGCATCCGCGGCCACGTGCGCCCCATCGTCGTCATCAACTACGACCAGCCGGGCGACTGGTGCTCGGTGCTGATGGACAACCGGCAGGCCGGGCGCATCGCCGTCGAGCACCTGGCCGGGATCGGGGTGCGCCGGGTCTTCTACGTGTCGCCGCCCGACGCGGCCCAGCCGATCGCGGACCGGCGCCGCGGCGTCGCGGAAGGCGCCGCGAGCCAGGGCCTGGAGCTGACCGAGGTCACCACGGACGGCCTCGAGTTCGAGCACGGGAGCGCAGCGATGGCCGAGCTGCTCGCCGGCCGCGCCGACGGCGAGCGCATCGGCTTCGTCGGGATGACCGACGCGCTGGCGCTCGGCGCGCTCGGCGTCCTCCGCGAGCACCCGGAGTTGCGCATCCCGGAGGACGTCGCGGTCATCGGCCTGGACGGCACCCACGACGGCGCGCGCTCGGACTGGGTCAGCCTCACCTCCATCACCCTCCCCGGCTACCGGATGGGCGAGGAGGCGATCCGGCTCGTCCTCGACGAGGCCCAGCCGGGGCACCGCCACGAGCGGGTGATCCTGCCGGTGGGGATGCGGCTCGGGGCCAGCACACTCGGGTCCGCCGCGACCGCGGGCGGCGCGGACGGCACGACGCCGTAGCGGCTTACCGCTCCGCCAGCAGCGCCAGCACCTCCGCGGTCGTGCCGAGCTCGCCGAGCTTCGGGAACTGGTACGCGATGGAGGCCTCGTGGGCCTCGAGGACGTCGCTCATCGCGTCGGTGACGAACGCGACGTGGTAGCCGAGCTCGTACGCCGAGCGGGCCGTCGACTCGACACCGGACGTGGTGGAGACGCCGGTGAGCACGATCTGCGTCACGCCGGCCGCCTTCAGCTGCGCGTCGAGGTCGGTCGAGAGGAAGGCGCCCAGCGTGCGCTTGGTGACGGTGATGTCGCCCGGCTGCCGGTCGAGCTCCGGCAGGAGCTCCGTGGCCTGCGCGGGGAGCGTCTGCGCCCCGACGCGCCCCATCGCCTTGCCGCGGTCGGTGCGGCCGGGGGCGGTCCCCGCGACGTTGACCAGCACGACCGGGAGGCCGTTGGCGCGGAACGACGCCGCCAGCTCCGCGGAGCGGGCGACGACCTGCTCGACCGGGTGGGCGGTGGGCTGGCCCAGGATGCCGGTCTGGAGGTCGATGACGACGAGGGCGGGGGTCTGCTCGAGCTCGATGCTCATGGGATGGGTCTCCTCATAACGTTCGCTCGCACAATCGTTTGTGTGGCTGACGATCAGCCTACGCTATGATTTCGGCATGTCCAGCGCGAGGCCGGCGGCCGGTGACCCGAGCGAGCTGCTCACGTACCTCCTCAAGCACGCCCACCGGCGGCTGCTGGCGCTCGCGGACGCCGCGATCGAGCCCCTGGGGCTGGAAGGCAGGGAGTTCGGCGTCCTCCGCGCACTCGCCGCCCGCGAACCGCTGTCGCAGCAGGCGCTCGCGGGCGACCTCGGCGTGGACCCGACCACGATGGTCGCCGTGATCGACGCGCTCGAGGACAAGGGGATCGTCACCCGGCGCCCCGACCCGGCCGACCGGCGCCGCAACGCGATCGAGCTGACGGAGGCGGGACGCGCGACGAACCGCGACGCCGAGGCCGCCTACCGGGCGGCCGAGGCCGAGTTCCTGGCGCCGCTCGGCGGCGCGGAGGCGGCCGCGTTCAGTGCGTCGCTGCGCGCTGTGCTGGCGATCCCGGACGGACCGGACACCGGGGACGCCGGAGTCGCGCCGGCGCGGACGGACGCGGGCTGACGAGCCGAGCAGCGACGGATCAGAGCAGCGGACTGTCGTCGTCCGCGTCCTCCTGCCACACCCCGGTGCCGCCGGCGTAGCCGTAGGGGAACAGCGCGATCGCGACCGGCGAGACCATGACGGAGGCCGCCACCGCGGGCAGCAACGGACCCAGCACGCGCTCGAGGCTCCCCGGCCGGGTGACCTCCAGGTCGGTGGCGACGCGCGCGAGGGTCTCCGGGCGCTCGTCGACCGGCCGGTCCGCCTCATCGACGCTCTGCGCGAGCCGGGTGCGGAGCTCGTCCCGCTGCGTGTCGCTCAACGCGGCGAAGGCCTCGGTGTGCACCTGGACGAGCTGATCCTCCTGGGCGGTCGCGAGCACGGACTCGTAGCGCTCGACGGCCGCCTCCGCGTCTCCGCCGGAGCGGTGCTTCCTGAACACGAGACCCGAGTGTAGACCGGGGGTCCGCGGGCGTCGAGGGTGCGGCGTGTCACCTTCGGTCACGTCGCGAGCTTAGCGCCGCACCGACACCCCTCACGCCTCCGGGATCGCCATCGCGAACCGCTCCGGCCGGGCCACGTCCGGGTCAGGCCCGTTCCGTACGCCCGCGTCGAGACCGTCGATGCGTGCCAGTTCCTCGTCGGTCAGGTCGAAGTCGAAGACGTCGAAGTTCTCCGCGATGCGGCCGGGGTCGACCGACTTGGGGATGGCCGAGCGGCCCTGCTGGAGGTGCCAGCGGAGCATGACCTGGGCGGGCGTCCTGCCGTGGGCGCGGGCGAGCTCCGCCAGCAGCGGGTCCTCCATCACATTGCGGCGCTGCTCGCCCCAGCCCGGGTAGAACGTGATGCCGCCGATCGGGGACCAGGCCTGCGTGACGATGCCGTGCGCGGCGTCGGCCGCCTGCACCTCCGGCTGGGTGAAGTACGGGTGCAGCTCGACCTGGTTCACAGCCGGGACGACGCCGACCGCGTCGAGCAGCCGGTCGAGGTGGTGCGGCATGAAGTTGCTGACGCCGATCGCGCGCACCCGGCCGTCCGCCAGCAGGGTCTCCAGCGCGCGGTAGGCGGCGACGGTCCGGTCGAACCGGTCGGGGGCGGGCTGGTGGAGGATGAGGAGGTCGAGCCGGTCCAGGCCGAGCTTGCCCGCGGCCTTCTCCCACGCGTGCAGGGTCTCGTCGTAGCCGTAGTCGGACACCCACACCTTGGTCTCCACGAACACCTCGCCGCGGTCGAGGCCGGAGCGGCGGATCCCCTCCCCGACCTCCCGCTCGTTGCCGTAGGCGGCCGCGGTGTCGATGTGCCGGTAGCCGGTCGCGAGGGCGGCCTCCACCGCATTGGTGGTCTCCTCCGGCGGACTCTGGAAGACGCCGAGCCCGAGCGCGGGCATCGTGACGCCGTTGTTGAGAGTGAGATCGATGGTCATGGCACCACGCTAAGCGCGGCGCAGACGCACCGGGAGGGCATGGCAGTGCCTCCCTCCACCCCTCCGCGCGGCGTAGCGTCGGGGTATGAGCGATCCGGGCCTGAGCAACAGCGACGACGTGCGGGAGTTCCTGACCTCCCGCCGCGCCCGGATCACGCCGGAGCAGGCCGGGCTGCCCGCGTACGGCGGCAACCGCCGGGTGGCGGGCCTCCGCCGCGAGGAGGTCGCGATGCTCGCCGGGGTGAGCGTCGACTACTACACCCGGCTGGAGCGCGGGAATCTCTCCGGCGCCTCCGACAGCGTCCTGGAGGCGCTCGCGCGGGCCCTCCAGCTGGACGACGCGGAGACCGCGCACCTCTACGACCTGGCCAGGGCCGCCGATGTCGCGCCGCGCGTCCGCCGCCGGCGCAGCCCGCAGACGGTCCGCCCCAGCCTGCAGCGCGTCATCGACGCCATCGTGGGGGCGCCCGCCTGGGTGCGCAACGACCGCGGCGACGTGCTCGCCGCCAACGAGCTCGGCCGGGCGCTCTACCTCGACCTGATGGCGGAGGAGGTGAAGCCGCCGAACGCGTCCCGGTTCACCTTCCTCAACCCGAAGTCGCGGCAGTTCTACGCGAACTGGGAGCAGGCCGCCGACGACATGGTCGCGATCCTCCGCTCGGCCGCCGGCCGCAACCCGTACGACAGGGACCTCACCGACCTCATCGGGGAGCTCTCCACCCGCAGCGAGGAGTTCCGCACCCGCTGGGCACGGCACGACGTCAAGTACCACCGCACCGGCCGCAAGCGCGTCCACCATCCGATCGTCGGCGACCTCGACCTCGCGTTCGAGGCGCTGGAGCTGCCGGGCGAGCCCGGGCTCCGCGTCAACGTGTACACGGCCGACCCCGGCACACCGTCGGAGGACGCGCTGAAGCTGCTGGCGAGCTGGGCGGCGACGCAGCGCGAGGCCGAGTACGGGAGGCGATCCTGACGCGCGGCAGCCGCGAGCGCCGCCGCGAGAGCCGCCGCTTCGCGCGGGAGGTGCGGCGGACGATCGTCGCGCTGCCCCGGGACGAGGACGCCGAGCTTCGCGTGGAGGCCGCCCTGCGCGCGGCGCCCGGCTTCGTCGCGGCGCCGCCGTTGTGGCGCCTGTTCCGGAGGCCGGCGAGCGACCTGGACACCGAGCCGCGCCGTCGGCGCGAGCCGGAGACCAACTGACCACGCGCCGACCGGGCCTATGCGGAAGCCGCCCGAGAGGGGCATTCCCCTCGGGCGGCTTCCGCGGTCTGCTCGCAGACCCCTCGGCTCACTTGGCCGGAGGCATCAGCACCGAGTCGATCAGGTAGACGGTGGCGTTGGCGGTGTGCACGCCGCCGCAGATCACGTTCGCGTCGTTCACCTTGAGGTTGTCACCGGAGCCGGTGACCGTGACGGTGCCGCCCTGGACGGTCTTGTGCGTCCCGACGATGTCCTTCGGCGCCAGCTGACCCGGGATGACGTGGTAGGTCAGGATGCTGGTCAGCGTCGGCGCTCCGGCGTCGGTCTTCAGCGTGTCGATCGTGGCCGGGTCGATCTTCTTGAACGCGTCGTCCACCGGGGCGAACACGGTGAACTGGCCGCTGTTGAGCGTGTCGACCAGGTTCACCTTGGCGTTCAGCTTGCCCGAGACCGCGGCGACGAGCGTGGTCAGCAGGGGGTTGTTGCTCGCGGCCGTCGCGACCGGGTCCTGGGCCATCCCCTGGACCGAGCCGGCGCCGGAGGGCACCTGCTTGGCGTAGGCGGCGCAGCCCGGGCCGACGAGGTCGGCGGCCGGGTCCATCGTCGCGGACGCCGACGGGGACGACGACGTCATGGCCGAGCTGGTGTCGGTGGACGCGGAGCCGGCCCCGGACGAGCAGGCGGTGAGCGCGAGCGCCGCGGCGGCGAGGATGCCGGCTGCGGCGAGGCGGGTGGTGGTGCGCATCGTTTTCTCCTTCGAGTGGTGCTGCTGATCGGTGCTTCTGACGACTGCTGCCAGGGTGTGCTGCCGTGGTGCGGATCGGGCAGCCGCGGCGGCGGCCGACATCAGGGGTTCGGCCCCGCCGCCCGATCGGATTGGAACTCGTCGTCCGCGCGTCCGGCGCCAATCCGGAACCGGGCTCGGCGCCGAACAGCACGCATGAGCATCCGCCGAGGACACCTCGCCGCCTGGGGATGGGCCGCGCTCGCCGGCGCTGTGAGCGGCGGCCTCTTCATCGCCGTCGCCGAGATCGTCGCGCTCCTCGCGGCCCGGGAGGCCGACCCGCTCATCGCGGTCGGATCGTTCGTGATCGACATCGTGCCGCGCTGGGCGAAGGAGCTCGCCATCGAGCTGTTCGGATCCAACGACAAGCTGTTCCTGCTGTCGTCGCTCGGGGTCGCGGTGTTCGTGGCGGCGGCCGTCGCCGGGCTCCTGGAGCTCTGGCGCCGGTGGGTCGGCTTCGCACTGTTCCTCGTCGCCGGGGTCCTGGCGGTCGCGGCCACCGTGACCCGCGCCGACGCGAGCCCGCTCGCGTTCCTGCCGTCCGCGCTCGGCGCGCTCGCGGGGGCCGCGACGCTCCGGTTCCTCGTGGAAGCGCTGCGGCGCTGGCGGAACGCGCTCGACGGCGAGCGCCCGATCGCCGCCGCCGTCGACCGGCGCCGCTTCCTGCTGCTCACCGGCGCGGGCGCGGCACTCGCTGTGCTGGCCGGCGTCGGCTCCCGCCTCGGATCGGCCGCGACCTCCTCGATCGCGGCCGTCCGCTCCGCGCTGCGCTTGCCTGCTCCGGCCTCCCGGGTCCTCGTCCCCGCCGGCGCGGAGCTGCACCTCCCGGATCTGTCTCCGCTCTTCACCCCGAACGCCGACTTCTACCGGGTGGACACCGCGCTGACCGTCCCGTCGGTCGACCCGTCCGGCTGGCGGCTCACCGTGGACGGGATGGTGGAGAGCCGCGTCGAACTGACGTTCCACGACCTGCTCGCGATGGGCCTCCGCGAGTACGCGATCACGCTCACCTGCGTCTCCAACCAGGTCGGCGGGAACCTCGTCGGCAACGCCCGCTGGCTGGGCGTGCCGGTGCGGGAGGTGCTCGCCCGCGCCCGCCCCCGGCACGGGGCCGACATGGTCCTGTCGCGCAGCGTCGACGGCTTCACCGCCAGCACACCGCTCACCGCGCTCACCGACCCGGGCCGCGACGCGATCCTCGCGGTCGGGATGAACGGCGAGCCACTCCCGCTGGAGCACGGCTTCCCGGTGCGGATGGTCGTCCCCGGCCTCTACGGCTACGTCTCGGCGACCAAGTGGCTCACCGAGCTGAAGGTCACGACGTTCGCCGCCGACCAGGCCTACTGGACGCCCCGCGGCTACAGCCCGCAGGCCCCGATCAAGCTCTCCAGCCGCATCGACACGCCGCGGATCGACCGCCCGCTCTCCGCCGGCCCGACGAAGATCGCGGGCGTCGCCTGGGCGCAGACGGTCGGCATCCAGAAGGTCGAGGTGCAGATCGACGGCGGCGCTTGGCAGGAGGCGACCCTCGCAGCCGCGGTCAACGCGGACACCTGGGTGCAGTGGTCCCTCGACTGGAACGCCACGACCGGCTCGCACACCCTGGCGGTCCGGGCTACCGACCGGGCCGGGCGGCTGCAGGAGGAGCGGCGTACGCCGATCGCGCCGAACGGGTCGACGGGGTGGCAGTCGACTCTCGTGCGCGTGGGGTGAGGGGTCGTACGCCACGCGACAGCGCGAAGATGTCGCCTGCCACACTGAGAGACTGATCGGGTGATCGCTGAACTCCCACTGCCTACTGTCCTCTCTGGAGCCCGGTCGATCGAGTTGCGCAGGGCGACACGCGACGATCTCCACCAGCTCATCGCACTTCTCGGGGACGACCCGATCAGCGCAGGCCGCGGCGACATCGCCGAAGAGAGCGATCGCCCGGCCTACGAGGCGGCGTTGGACGCGATCCAAAGCGACGCGGGGAACGACGTCATCGCCGCAACGGATCAGTCCGGGCGCATCCTCGGCACTCTTCAGCTGACTCGAATCCCTGGCATGGCTCGACGAGGGTCCACCCGGCTTCTTGTGGAGGCCGTCCGAGTCTCCAGCTCCGCCCGGTCAAGCGGGATCGGGACAGCGCTCATGCGCTGGGTACTGCTCGAGGCGGCGCCAAGCATCGGTGCGGACCTGGTTCAACTCACGTCCGACGCCCAGCGAGCCGATGCCCACCGCTTCTACGAACGACTCGGCTTCGTCGGCTCCCACATCGGATTCAAGTACTTACTGCGCCACTGATCGTTACTCGTGGGCAGGAACCAGGAACAGGGACGCGGATACGCCACAGAACCCGCTCACGCGCGCAGAACTTCAAGCCGTCGCCCTAGCTGAGCTAAGGCCTCGTCCACTGCACCGACGGCTTCTGTGTCGCACTTGATCACGGGCCCCCTCAGGTCGAGCACCTCGGCGCGTCCATCTGTCAGGCTTGCCCGGAAGCCTTCGAGTCGCTTGTCGTCGGCGTGTCCGGGATGTCGGTGACCGTCCTGCTGGCGCTTCGTGAATCTCCGGACGAGCTCGTCATCCGAGGCAGTGCAGTGCACCTGGATCGCTGTGAATCCGTACTCCTCCTGCCAGGCCTGAAACTTCGCGTTCTCGAACGCCGCGTTGTATGCAGCGTCGACGATGAATGACGCGCCGGCGCGAAGCTGCGCCTGAATGACATAGTCCAGCAACGCGAAGCTCGCCTTGCCGAGCGTCTCCGACCACGCCTGGTCATCATGCCCGAGCGTGTCGAACAGGATCTCCTTGAGCGCGTCCTTCGCGATGACAGAGCAGCCCGATTCCTCGGAGATGCGCGCGCTGATGGTGCTCTTCCCAGAAGCCGGTCGTCCTACGACAAGGATCACAACCTGATCGGACGGTCCAGCGGGCTCGGCGTTCATGGCTACTCCAGGGTCGGTGCACCGAAATCTACGCCTCCTGCGCCGCCGAAGAGATTGTCCCCATCGCAGAAACGAACCCACAATGACCCCATGACCACCCCCTCCCCCTCCAAGGAGACGCAGCGCCAGCTCCGCTCCTGGCGCAAGCAGGCCGCGAAGTACGACCGAAAGGTCGGCCGGGCAGAGCAGACGATGCTCGCGGGCAGCCGCGAGTGGATCGTCGCCCGGGCGAGCGGACGGGTGCTGGAGGTCGCGGTCGGGACCGGGCGCGACCTCCCCTACTATCCCGCGGGGATCGACCTGACCGGGATCGACCTGAGCCCCGAGGTGCTGGCGATCGCCCGCGCGCGGGCGGCCGAGCAGGGGATCGCCGCCGACCTGCGAGAGGGCGACGCCGAGGCGCTGGCGTTCGCCGACGCGTCCTTCGACACGGTGGTGTGCGCGCTCGCGCTGTGCTCGATCCCGCGTCCCGCTGTCGCGATCGCCGAGATGGCGCGCGTGGTCGCGCCAGGCGGTTCCGTCGTGCTGGTCGACCACACGCGCAGCGACCGGGCGCTCGTGTACGCCGGGCAGTGGGTGATCGAGCGGTTCACCATCCCGCTCCAGGGCGAGCACCTGACCCGGCGGCACCGCGCCGAGGTGGAAGCCGCCGGGCTGCAGGTCGTGGAGCACGAGCGCCTCCGCTCCGGGGCCGTCGAGCGGATCCGCGCCACCCGCCCCTGAGACATTCGGCACGAATGTCGCGAATCCCGCGCCCTTACCGCACATTCGGCACGAATGTCAGCGAGCGACATTCGGCACGAATCGCGCGAATCCCGCGCCGGTACCGCGCATTCGGCACGAATGTCGGCGGCGCCGGCGCACGAAGAAGCCCGCCCGGTGCGCTGGATGGCTGGACGCACCGGACGGGCTGTTGGGGGTTTCCGCGTGACGGGATCAGCCGTCCGCGCCGGCCGGCTTCGTCGTGGTCGTGAAGCCTTCCAGCTTGTTCGCCGCTTCGGCGTACTTCTGGGTGAAGGTGTCGGAGTACTTCACCTTGGAGGTGTCGACGCCGATGGTCTTCTCCATGTCGAAGATGACCTTCGGGCCGCCGGCGGGCATGATGCCGTCCGGCAGGAACTGGCCCTTGTCGGTCGACAGGCCGTCGATGTACTGCTGCTTGGTGATCGTGCTGTTCTGCACGAAGTCCTGCGGCATCTTGTTCGCGATGTCCGCGGCCGAGTGGGTCGAGATCCAGTGCATCGTGGCGACGAGCGCGTCGACGACCTTCTGCGCGGCGTCCTCGTGGCTCTTCACCCAGCTGGCCTGCGCGAGCAGACCGGCCGCGGGCCAAGCGCCGCCGAGCGCCGCAGTCGCGCCCTTCGTCGTCGCCATGTCGACGGCCGAGACGGCAAGCTTCTGCGAGGTGAGCGCGCCGACCGTCGGCTGCGTGGTCATCACGCAGTCCGCGGAGCCGCGCTGGATGGCCGCGATCGCGGTGGCGCCGGCGTGCACGGCGATGGTGTTGTACTCCTTCTTCGTCACGCCCTGTTTGGCGGCCAGGAACTGGGTGAGCTCGTCGGTGCCCGACCCGAGGTCGGTGACGCCCATGTTCTTGCCCTTGAAGTCGGCCGCCGAGGAGACGTTCGCCTTCGGGTTGCACATGACGCGCTCGCCGGGGGCGCCGGAGAGCTGGACGAGGTTGATGACGTCCTTGCCCTTCGACTGGAAGTCGACGGTGTGGATGTACCACGCGCCCGCCATGTCCACCTGGCCGGAGGCCATCGCGTCCTCGGCGCCGACGCCGCCGTTCTGCTCGGTCGAGAGCTCGACGTTCACGCCGTACTTCTTGTAGTAGCCGAGCTGCTGGGCCAGCTGGTAGGGGAGGTAGATCTGCTTGTCGATGCCGCCGACCATCATCTTGACGGTCGGGACCGGTCCGGAGCTGCTGCCGCCGGCCGCCGCGGTGCCGCCTCCACCGCCGGAGCAGGCGGCGAGGCTCAGGGCCACGACGACGCCGGCTGCCGCGATGGCACCGATGCTGCGCTTCTTCATGGGGGTTGTTCCTTTCATCGTGCCGGACGGGTCCGGCGTTCTGCTTCGTTGCAGGACAGTTGGGATGGGCGCGCTCAGATCGCCTGAGCCTCGGACCGGCTCGGCGGACGCCACTTGAGGAGGGACTTCTCCAGGAGGGTGATCAGGTACTCGGCGACGAGCGTGACCACGGCCACGATGACCATGCAGGCGAAGACCGTGTTCGGGTCGAAGCTGCCCTGCGCCTGGCTGATGATGAGGCCGACGCCGTGCTGGGCGCCGAGCACTTCGGCCACCAGCGCGCCGATGATCGCGAAGCCGAACGCGGTGTGGAGGCTCGCGATGATCCACGTCATCGCCGAGGGGATGGTCACGTGCCGGGCGACCTGCACGGGCGAGGCGCCGAGGACCCGCACGTTCGCGACCAGGTTCTGGTCGACCTCCCGCACGCCCTGGAAGGCGTTGAAGAAGACGACGAAGAACACCAGCACCGCGGCGAGCAGCACCTTCGGGAAGACGCCGAGGCCGAAAGCGACGATGAAGATCGAGCCGAGCACGATGCGGGGGATCGAGTTCACGACCTTGATGTACGGGCCGAAGACCGAGGCGAGGTAGCGGTTGGAGCCGAGCAGGATGCCGAAGACGACGCCCAGCAGGGTGCCGAGCAGGAAGCCGAGGAAGGCCTCCTGGACGGTGATCCACAGGTTCTCCCAGATGGTCCCGAACGCCGTGCCCTGCGTGAACAGGTGCACGAGGCTGTCCCAGATGCCGGACGGCTGGCCGTAGAAGAACTTGTCGACCCAGCCCACCGAGGTGAACCACTGCCACCCGCCGACCACGATGACGGCGACGGCGATGCGTCCCGCCCAGATCCAGGCGACCCGGCGGCTGTGCGCCCGGCGGCCCGCGACGCGGAGCTCGGTCTCGCGCTCGGTACGCGAAGTGGAGGTGTTGTTCTTCTTCTCCGTGTTGTTCTGTTCTGCGTTGTTCTGTTCTGCGATCGTCATGGTGGTCACGCCGCCGCTCCTGCCGTCTGCTCGTAGGCCCGCGTGACCTCGTCACGGAGCGACTCCCAGATCCGGCCCTGGATGTCGAGGAACTTCTCCTCGTGCCGGATCTCCTGGACGTTGCCGCGCGGTCGCGGCAGGTCGATGTCGAAGACGTCCTTGACCGTCCCCGGGCTGCTGGTCATGATCACCACGCGGTCGGACAGCGCCACGGCCTCATCGAGGTCGTGCGTGATGAACAGCACCGACGGCCGCAGCTCCTCCCACAGGGTGAGAAGCTCGGTCTGCATGATCGCCTTGGTCTGCACGTCGAGCGCGCCGAAGGGTTCGTCCATGAGCAGGATGCGCGGGTTGTTGATGAGCGCGGCCGCCATCGCGACGCGCTTGCGCATGCCGCCGGAGAGCTGGTGCGGGTAGCGGTCCTCGAAGCCGGCCAGGCCGACGCGGCGCAGCCAGTCGAGCGCCAGCGCCGTGGCCTCCTTCTTGGGTGTGCCGAGGAGGATGGGGCCGATCATGACATTGGCCAGAACGGTCTTCCAGGGGAAGAGCGAGTCGGCCTGGAACATGTAGCTCACGCCGCTGGTGATGCCGTCCACGATCCGGCCGCCGACGCTGACCGAGCCGGCGCTCGGCCGCTCGAGGCCCGAGACCTGCGCGAGCGTGGTGGACTTGCCGCAGCCGGTCGGGCCGACGATGGCGCAGAACTGGCCGGGCTCGACCGTGAGGGTCACGTCGCGGATGGCCGTGAACGTGTCGCCCTTCGGCGTCAGGAAGCGTTTCGTCAGACCGACGATGTCGATGCGCGCCGGCTCGTCGGCCGCTGGAGCGGCGGTGGCGGCGCCTCGGGGTCGATGTTCGACCATGGTTCAAGACCTCTCTGTCTTCGGATGCACGGGGTCGGATGCACGAGTCCTCGTGAGCCTTCCCGGCGGAGCGTTCCCACCGGTCCGTGTGGCTTCGATGCTCCCCGGCCGGGGAGCTGCTGTCTCGCTTGCGCCCGATTCACCGCGTTGTGTGCGTTGTCGCAGGTTTTGTGCATTCTGCGCGCACGCTCTCCCCAGCAGGAGATGACACAATCTCGGGTGATGCGACGACGGATCAGACGACTCTCGAGCCAGATACTCCTGGCTCAATTGGCGATCCTGGCCGTCTCGATGCTGGTCGGCTTCCTCCTCCTGGCGCAGACCGCCCGCAGCAACCTCGACTCCGACTACCAGGCGCGAGCCGCGGCGATCGCGCAGACCTTCGCGGCGATGCCCGAGGTCCAGACCTGCATGGCGAACGGCGGCACGGCCTGCGGCTCGACCATCCAGAACCTGGCGTCGCAGACCGCGAACAGCACCGGCGCCGCGTATGTCGTGGTGATCGACCGGAACCGCGTGCGGCACTCGCACCCCGACCCCGCGCTGATCGGGCAGAAGGTCGAGGAGCCGTTCGTCGCGGCCGACGGCAAGGTGCACCTCCGGACCGACACCGGCGCGACCGGCGTCAACGCCAACGCGCGCGTCCCGCTCTACGCGCCGGCCTCCCCCGACATCGTCGGGGAGGTGTCGGTCGGCATCCGGGAGAGCTCCGTGGCGAGCGAGCTGGTCTCCGAGCTGCCCGCCTACGGCGCCTGGTTCGTGCTGGCGCTCGCGATCGGTGCGCTCGCCTCCTTCGGGCTCGCCAGCCTCCTGAAGCGCCGCACGTTCGGGCTCGAACTGGACGAGATCGCCCGCCTGCTGCAGGAGCGGGAGGCCACGCTGCACGGCATCCGGGAGGGCGTCATCGCCATCGACCCGGCCGGCCGGATCACGGTCGTCAACGACGAGGCCCAGCGGCTCCTGCGCCTGCCGGAGGGAGCGCGCGGGCGGCTGCTGGCGGACGTCCTGGTCGCCGGCCCGATCCGCGACACCCTCACCGGCACCTCCGAGGTGAAGGACGCCATCGCGATCACCGACGACCACGTGCTCGTCATCAACCGGATGCCGGTGAAGCTGGGCGGCCGTCCGCACGGCGCGGTGTTCACCCTCCAGGACCGGACCGAGCTGATCGGGCTCACCCGGGAGCTGGACGGCGAGCGCAGCTTCAGCGAGTCGATCCGGGCGCAGCAGCACGAGTTCTCCAACCGCATGCACGCGGTGTCCGGCCTGCTGGAGCTGGGGCGGACCAAGGAGGCGCTGGAGTATCTCAACGAGATCCGCGGGACGACCGCCGACCTCGACGCCACCCTGCGCTCGCACATCGGCTCGCCGCTGATCGTCGGCCTCCTGCTCGGCAAGGCCGCGGAGGCGAACGAGCGCGGCATCGATCTGGTGATCGCGCCGGACACCGACCTCGGCGAGGCGCCGGAGCGGGTTCAGGCGCTGACGACGATCCTCGGCAACCTGATCGACAACGCGTTCGACGCGCTCTCCGGCGCTCCGGCGCCGCGGCGGACGGTCGTGAGCGTCGTGGAGACGCCGGAGTCGCTGACCGTGCGCGTCGCGGACAACGGGCCGGGCGTTCCGAACGCGGAACTCCCGCGGATCTTCGAGAACGGCTACTCGACCAAGCGCGGCTCGCTCGTGCGCCACAGCGGACTCGGGCTGTCGCTGGTCCACTCGACGGTCACCAAGCTGGGCGGGACGGTGACCGTCTCCGGCGGCCCGGGGGCGACGTTCACGATCGTGCTGCCGCGGACGGCGCCGGCGGCGCCCGCGTCGGCTCCCGTCGCGGCTCCCGGCGCGGACTCCCCGCATCGGGAAGGGGCCGCGCGATGAGCGGGCAGCCGGTGTCGCCGTCGCTGACGGTGCTGGTGGTCGACGACGACTACCGGGTCGCGTCCGTGCACGTCGGATTCGTGGAGGCCGTGCCGGGCTTCCGCGTCGTCGGCCAGGCGCACAGCGCCGCCGACGCCCTCCGCCTCGCCTGCGAGCTGAAGCCCGATCTGGTGCTGATGGACATCTACCTGCCGGACGGGGACGGCCTCCAGGTCGTCCGGGAGCTGCTCGGCGAGCCGTCGGCGCCCGCGGTGATCGTCATCTCAGCGGCCAACGACATCGCCACCGTTCGGAAGGCCGTGCAGCTCGGCGCGCTGCACTACCTGGTGAAGCCGTTCGGCTTCGCCCAGCTGGCCGAACGGCTCGCGGCGTTCCGGCGGGCGAACGAGGACCTCGGCGGTTTCCCCGAGGAGGCGACGCAACACGACATCGACCGCGTCTTCGACCTGCTGCGGCCCGCGACGGTCGGCCAGCAGGAGGAGCTGCGCCGCCTCGCGCCGACCCTCCAGTCCGTCTACGACGCGGTCGCGTCCGGGACCGGCAGCCTGTCGGCCAACGACGTCGCCGCGGCGGTCGGGATCAGCCGGACCACCGCGCAGCGCGCGCTCACCCAGCTGGAGCAGAGCGACGTGCTCAAGCTGGAGCTCCGCTACGGCGCGACGGGGCGGCCCGAGCATCGCTACGGGGTCAAGCGGCGCTAGGCGGCGGGGCGGCGGCGCGCGGCGGTCGTCAGGAGCACATCCACCCCGACGGCGACGGCGACGACGGCCGCGCCCGCCATCAGCGCCAGGACGATGTAGAGCAGGGTGCGGGTGGCCCGTGCCTCGGTCGGCTTCAGCGACTGGCCGGCCACGATGACGTCCTGCCCCACCGGCTTCGCCACGATCGCGTAGCGGAGGCCCTGCTCCGGCTGCCAGCTCACGGAGTCCTCGCCGGTCGCCCGCGCCGTGTCGAGCACGCCCTTCGGGACCCGGGCGAGCGTGCCGTCCAGGTAGGCGTTCCCGGCGATGGGGGTTCCGTTCGCGTCGTACTGCACCCAGAAGGTGCCGAGGTAGTAGGTGAGGTCGACACGATCGGGCTGGGTCGGGGCCGCCGTGGTCTGCCCGGTCGAGATCAGGGCGCGCGGGGCGTCCTCCACGGCGCTGCGGCCCGTCTGCTGCTCGACGATGTAGAGCGTGGCGAGCCCGCCCGCGAACAGCGCGTACGCCGCCACGGCGATGACGATCCTGTGCAGCCACATGCTCGCATCATGCTCCCGCGCGCGGCGGGACGGCATCCGCCTCGGGGACGATTCCGCGCCGCGCCGCCGCGACGCGAACGCGCCCCCGCCTCCACCCGTTTTGACGAGTGCGGCGGGG
Organism: Leifsonia shinshuensis; assembly: GCF_013410375.1. NCBI lineage: Bacteria > Bacillati > Actinomycetota > Actinomycetes > Micrococcales > Microbacteriaceae > Leifsonia > Leifsonia shinshuensis. The sequence goes on along the minus strand of NZ_JACCFL010000001.1, from coordinate 503,263 downwards.
GCGCGATGCGCGCGGACCCTATCGGGGTGGACCTATCGGCCCTTCCGTTCAGCGGAGAGGGGAGGCCGCGTGCGGCCCACGCCTCAGTGGGCCGCGGTGAGAGCCGACTCGAGCTGGTCGGCGACCTGCTGGACCTGCGAGCCGTAGCCGCCGCTGAGGGCGGTGGTCGCGAGGTGCTGGAGGTCGGCGGTCTGCGCGGAGGCCGGGGCCGACGCGAGCTGCGACAGGTCGGTGCGCAGCGAGTCGGGGAGCTTCGACGCGAGCTGGCTGTCGCCGGTCACGGTCGAGGCGATCGTGCTCACCTCGGAGCTGAGCTGCGAGGTGCTGCCCGTGGCGGAGCCGAGGAGGTCGCCGCTGCGCAGGCCGTCGATCAGGCCCTTCACGTCGAGCCCCTTCAGGTCCAGGCCGCCCCGGGTGTCCGAGTTCTCCGAGCCGCTGGCCGAGGTCCCGCCCTTGAGCTGGTCGGCGAGCTTCTGGATGGCGGTGCCGTAGCCGCCGTCGAGCGCGGTCGACACGAGCTTCTTCGCGTCGGCCGTGCGGTCCTGCGAGGCGGCGTTCGCCAGCGTCTTCAGGTCGCTCTGCAGGCTGTCGGGCAGCAGCGAGAAGACCGGGGTGTCCGCCACGATCTTCTGGGCGAGCTTCTGCGCCTTGGCGCCGTTGATGTGACCGTTGAAGAGCGCGTGGGCCTGACCGAACAGCGAGGAGCCGTGGTCCTGGTCGCCGAACGAGGCCGAGCCCCCGGCCGACGCCGAACCCGACACGCCAGGGGTCGAGGTCGAGCTGGACACGGTCGCCGAGCCGGAGCCGGCAGCACCGGTGTCGCCGGTGGCCGCGAAGGCCCCCTGCGCCCCCACGCCGATGAGAGCTCCTGCCGCCACGATCGAGGCGGCGCCGATGACGACGCGACGGGCGCCGAACGCGGTGCGGGTGGTTCCGGAGGTGTTCTGGATGGTGTTCTTCACGTGGATCCTTTCCGTCGCCCGCGACGAGGCCGGCAGGGGTGCCGGCCTGGGTCGACCACGGGCATCCGGCGACGTTACGAGACCCGTCTGGACCTCCCGTCCGTACCCTCTGCGAGGTCGCGAAGACCACTTGAACCGGTCGGAGCATCGCGGTAGTCGGCGATCATACCGACCGGTATGGGATGCTCTGCGGGCTACCGCGACCGGCCCCCTCGGGTGCACCATGGGGTCGACGGCGAGCCAGGTCGCCCGGCCGAGCCGTGAGACAAGAGCGGGAGCACCGGGTTTCAGGCGGTCCGCCCCACGGGCAGCGCCAAGCAGACGGCGGCTGGTCCCACCCGCCGCCGGGCGACCGCGGCGAGGAGCGCGAGGACGCGGTCCGGCGCTCGAAGATGCTTGAAGATTCGCGGAGAGGGGAACGACGATGGACGATCTCGAGGGGACGGCGGCGGAGCGGCTCGACCGGCTCGCACGGCTCGGCGACGGCGAGGTGACCCACGACTGGACGCGGCGCCAGCTGGAGCGCGCGCTGCGCGACTGGTCGGAGGACCAGGACACCCTGTCAGTGCTCGGCGAGGGACGCGAGGACTACTGACGGTCAGGCGCATGACGCTTGATTTCACACACGCACGAAGACTCTAGACACCGCGGGTCCCGCGGCGATACGGTCCGAGGAATCCGTTCCCATCACCAGAAGGAGCCGCGATGTCCAGCTCTCAGCCCTCCGCGTTCGCGTCGTTCTCGCTCAACGGGCAAGACCTGACGAAGGCGGCCATCAACAGCGTGCGCGTCGCGCTGGGGATCAGCGGCGCCGTCGCCCTCATCATCGGCGTCATCATCGTGTTCTGGCCGAAGACCGCGGCGGTCGGGCTCACCGTGCTGATCGCGATCTCGCTGCTCATCTCCGGCATCGCCTACCTCGGCATCGGCATCTTCGCGCGCGGCATCGGCGGCGGCGCGAGAGCGCTCGACATCGTCTTCGGCATCCTGCTCGTCATCGGCGCGGTCATCGCGTTCGCGAACCTCCAGGGGACCACGGCTTTCCTGGCGGTGTTCATCGGCATCCTGGTCGGCATCGCGTGGATCGTGGAGGGCGCGGTCGCGCTCGCCCAGCTCGGCGACTCGCCGTCGCGCGGCTGGTCGATCTTCTTCGGCATCCTGAGCATCGTCGCCGGCATCGTGCTGCTGTTCAGCCCGCTGTGGGGGATCGTGGTGCTCTTCCTGCTCGCGGGGATCAGTCTCATCGTGCTCGGGATCGTGCAGATCGTGCGCGCGATCACGTTCGGCCGCGGGATCGCGACGCCGGAGGTCTGAGGGCGTTCCGCGGGGCCGGTTTCTCGGCGCCTCCCCTTCTCGGCGTCAGCGGCCGATGACACACTGAGGTCGTGCTTCTCGACACGATCGTCACCACGCTGGAGACCGTCGCGGGAACGCGCTCGCGCCTGGCCAAGGTCGACGCGCTCGCGGGCCTGCTCGGCGCCCTGGAGCCGGAGGAGATCGCGCCGGCGGTCGGCTTCCTGGTCGGCAAGCCGCGTCAGGGCCGCGTCGGCGTGGGCTGGCGCGGGGTGGCGGATGTCATGGGCGCGGGTGTGGATATCCCGACCCTGACCGTCCTCGATCTCGATACCCTGCTCGGCGAACTCGCCGCGCTCGGCGGGGAGGGGTCGGCACGCGACCGCAGCGCCGCGCTCCGCGACTTCGCAGCGCGCGCGACGCCGGGCGAGCAGGACCTGCTGGCGCGCATCCTCCTCGGCGAGATGCGGACCGGCGCCCTGGAGGGCGTGCTGCTCGACGCGATCGCCCGCACCGCCGACCGCCCGGGGCCCGACGTGCGCCGGGCCGCGATGCTCACGGGCGACCTGGGCGCGGCCGCCGTCCTGGCGCTGACCGGCACCGCCGAGGAGCTCGCCGCGGTGGGCCTCGTCGTCGGGCGGCCGGTGCTGCCGATGCTGGCCGCCACCGCGGCGTCGGCCTCCGCCGCGCTGGAGACCACCGGCCGCGCGTCGGTCGAGTACAAGCTCGACGGCGCGCGCATCCAGGTGCACCGCTCGGGCGACACCGTGCGCGTCTTCACCCGGACGCTCGCCGACATCACGCACCGCGTCCCCGAGGTGGTGGAGATCGTGCGCCGGCTGCCCGCCCGCGACCTGGTCCTCGACGGCGAGACCCTGGCACTCGACGAGGACGGCGGCCCGCGGCCGTTCCAGGAGACGATGTCGCGTTTCGGCGCGGAGGCCGGGCGGGAGACCCTGCTGCACCCGTGGTTCTTCGATGTCCTCCACGTGGACGGGCGGGACCTGCTGGACGAGCCGCTGTCGGTCCGGATCGCGGAGCTGGAGCGGGTCGCCGGCGAGTACCGGATCCCCGGCGAGGTCACCGACGACCCGGAGGCAGCCGAACGGGTCTCGCGCGACGCCCTCGCCGCCGGCCAGGAGGGCGTCGTCGTCAAGGCGATCGACTCCCCCTATGCCGCCGGCCGTCGCGGAGCGAGCTGGATCAAGGTCAAGCCGGTGCTCACCTACGACCTGGTGGTGCTGGCGTGCGAGTGGGGCTCGGGCCGGCGCGCCGGGTTGCTCTCGAATCTGCACCTGGGCGCGCGCGACCCGGACGGCGCGTTCGGCGAGCCGGGCGGGTTCGTGATGGTCGGCAAGACGTTCAAGGGCCTCACCGACGAGCTGCTGCGCTGGCAGACCGAGGAGTTCCAGCGGATCGAGGTGCGCCGCACGCCCGGCACCGTCTGGGTAGCGCCGACGACCGTGGTCGAGATCGCGATCGACGGCGTCCAGCGCTCGTCCCGCTACCCCGGCGGCATCGCCCTCCGCTTCGCGCGCGTCAAGCGCTACCGCGACGACAAGCCGGCGGCCGAGGCCGACACCATCGGCACGCTCCGCGCACTGCTCCGCGAGTAGCGCGGCGCCACCCCACCCGCAGCCGCCCCGCCCCCGCCCCACCCTGCCCCACCCTGCCCCCGCTGCCAACGGAGGAGTCTCCCCCTCCGCTGCCCCTCATTTCCTCCGCTGGCTGCTCCCCCGCGGCGTGTCGACCGCCACCTCCTCCGGTGGCTGCTCCCGGCCGGCGTGTCGACCGCCACCTCCGCCGGTAGCCGCTCCCGGCCGGCGTGTCGACCGCGATCTGCTCCGTTCGCAGCACGCGTGGCCAACGGAGGACACTCGGCCCGGCGCGCCCGGGGAAACGCGGGCAACGGAGGAGTTCCGGCTTCGACCGTCGCGCATCTCCTCCGTAGGCTGCACTCGCGTGTCGGCGGCCATCTCCTCCGCTGGCGACAGGCGTGGGCAACGGAGGAGATGCGGGGCGACACGCCGAGAGAAAGCGGGCAACGGAGGAGTATCGGGCGGTGTGGGGCGGGATGTCCTCCGTTAGCGACGTGCCGGCTGTGTGGGACCGGGGGTGGGCCGTGGGAGTGGAGCGGGCCGTGGGCGTGGCGAGCGGCGCGGCGTAGGATTCCGGCATCGAGGGAGGATCGACGTGACGAACAAGACGCCTCGCGAAGAGGAGATCCAGAAGGAGCAGGAAGCGAAGGACGCCGAGAAGGAGCGCCTCGAGCGCGACGAGGAGGAGCGCCTCCGCTAGCACCGCTCGGCGAGGGGCCGGCTAGCGACGGCGGTCAGCGCCGGGCGGTCGCCCGCGCCCCGGCGTCGTGCGGCAGCTGGAACGCGCCCGCCAGCGGGATGAGCAGCAGCGCCGCGGCGAGCGCGAACGCCCAGTGGTAGCCGGGCAGCGGCGACCCGGTCACGCCCTCGGACACCCCGGTGGAGGCCCGCACGAACACCGCGACCACCGCGAGTCCCAGCGCGGTCGCGACCTGTTGCAGCGCGGACGCGAGCGTGTTCGCGTTGTTGGTGTCCGCCGCGTCCACGTCCGCGAACTGGAGCGTGTTGTACGCGCTGAATCCGATGGACCGGAACACGCCGCTCGCCACCAGCAGCAGGAGCAGCACGGGCAGCGGCGCCGCGGGCCCGATCCCGACGAATGCCGCCAGCACCAGCATGCCGAGCAGGTTGGACCAGATAAGCACCGTGCGGAAGCCGAACCGGCGGATGAGCGGGGTCGTGAACGGCTTGATCGCGAGGTTGCCGACGAAGATCGCGATGACGGTGAGGCCGGCGACGGTCGCGCTCCAGCCGTAGGCGAGCTGGAACAGCAGCGTGAACAGGAAGGGCGCTCCCGTGATGATCATCCGGTAGACGCCGCCGCTGATGTTCCCCGCCCGGAACGAGTGCAGCCGCAGCACGCTCCAGTCGAAGAGCGCGTGCTCCCGGCCGCGCGACCCCGCGATGGCGACCCAGCCGACGGCGATCGCGACGAGGATGGCGGCGCCGCCCGCGAGCTGGAGCCGCGCGTCCTCGGCGCTCAGCCCCTCCGCTCCGGCGGTGAGCAGCACCAGGGCGAGCGCGATCGCCGCGTAGCCACGGCCGTCGAACGGGAGGTCGCGCTGCCGTTCGGTGTGCGGCACCAGCACCAGCCCGGCGATGACCGCGGCGACGCCGAAGGGGAGGTTGATGAGGAAGATCCAGCGCCAGCCGACCGTGTCCGACAGGATGCCGCCGAGGGCGGGCGCGATCACCGGGGCGATGAGCGCGGGCCAGGTGAGGTAGGCGATCGCGTCGAGCAGGTCGACCGGGTCGATGTCGCGGAGCACCGCCAGCCTCCCCACCGGCACCATGAGCGCGCCGCCGATGCCCTGCAGCACGCGGGCGACGGTCAGCAGCGTGAGCGTCGGCGCGAACGCGCACAGCAGCGACGCGACGGTGAAGACGACGATCGCGGTCAGCAGCACCGGGCGGATGCCGATCCGGCGGGACAGCCAGCCGGTCGCCGGGATGCCGGCGGCCACCGCCAGCAGGTAGGCGACCATCGCGACGCTCACGTCGGCCGGCGCGACGCCGAACTCGCGCGCCATCGTGGGGGCGGCGGTCTGGATGATCGTGCCGTCCAGGTTCTCCATGAAGAACGTGGCGGCCACGAGGAGTGCGAGGCCGCGGCTGAACGACACGGCCGTCCGCGTCATGCGGTAGGGTCCTCGGTCGCAGACTGCCGCGCTGCCCCCGGCTCCGCCGTCCTCCCCCGGTTCCGCCGCCGGACCTCCCGCGGCGCACGCCCCGCGAGGAACGAGCGGCCCGGGTCGACGACGAAGCCCTGGCGGAGGGCCTCCCGGCCCACCAGCATCCGGAAGCCCATCTGGTCGCGGTTGCTCAGCGTGGTCTCGGCGAGGACCGTCCGGCCGCCCAGGACGATCTCCTGCAGCACCACGATCCGCTCCTCGGTGTGGCCCGACGAGCTGCGCACCACGCGGCGGTCGTGGATGGGGACCTCGACCACCGACGCGTCGGTGTCCGCGTCCTGCCACGGGTGCACCATGAACCGGACGCGGTCGCCCGGGAGCTCCTCCAGGTCGAACGCGTGCAGCGCCGAACTGCGCGCCCCGGTGTCGATCTTGACTTTGATCCACGGAATGCCGATGCTGGGCAGGCTCGCCCATTCACGCCACCCCACGACCAGGGTGTTTGAATGGAGGTCACCGGCCATTCCCCTATCTTCGCAGGATCCATCGATGAAGCTCGCCATCCTCTCCCGCGCTCCGCACGCGTACTCCACCCAGCGGCTGCGCGCGGCCGCGCGCGACCGCGGCCACACCGTCAAGGTGCTGAACACGCTCCGCTTCGCGATCGACCTCTCCGGCGAGGAGCCCGACCTGCAGTACCGCGGCCGGCTGCTGTCCGACTACGACGCCGTCCTGCCGCGCATCGGCAACTCGATCACCTACTACGGCACCGCCGTCGTCCGCCAGTTCGAGCAGATGGACGTCTACACGCCGAACACCGCCAACGGGATCACCAACTCGCGCGACAAGCTGCGCGCCAACCAGATCCTGTCGCGGCACAACATCGGGATGCCGGCGACCACGTTCGTGAACAGCCGCGCCGATGTGCGCATGGCGATCGAGCAGGTCGGCGGCGCGCCGGTCGTCATCAAGCTGCTGGAGGGCACCCAGGGCATCGGCGTCATCCTCGCGCCGGAGGCGAAGATCGCCGAGTCGATCGTGGAGACGCTGCACTCCACCAAGCAGAACGTCCTCATCCAGAGCTTCATCTCGGAGAGCCGCGGGCGCGACATCCGCGCGCTCGTCGTCGGCGACCGCGTGGTGGCGGCGATGCGGCGTGTGGCGAGCGGGGACGAGTTCCGCTCCAACGTGCACCGCGGCGGCACGGTCGAGAAGGTCGAGCTGACGCCGGAGTACGAGGAGGCTGCGGTGCGCTCGGCCCAGATCATGGGCCTCCGCGTGGCGGGCGTCGACATGCTCGAAGGCAACGACGGCCCGCTGGTGATGGAGGTCAACTCCTCCCCCGGCCTGGAGGGCATCGAGCGCGCCACCGGCCTCGACGTTGCCGGCGCGATCATCGACTTCATCTCCAACCAGGTCGCGTTCCCCGAGATCGACGTGCGCCAACGGCTGAGCGTCTCCCGCGGGTACGGCGTGGCCGAGCTGCTCGTGCACGGCAACGCCGACCTGATCGGCAAGACGATCAAGGAGTCCGGGCTGTGGGACCGCGACATCACGGTCCTCACGCTGCACCGCGGCGCGACGGTCATCCCGAACCCGCGCAGCGGCGTCGAGCTGCAGGCGGGCGACCGGCTGCTCTGCTTCGGCAAGCTGGAGGAGATGCGGTCGATGATCCCGGACCGCCGGAAGCGCCGCACGAAGGTGCGCCGGCTACCGAAGGAGCACCTGGCGGAGGCTGCGACCACCTCGGCGTAGGGCGAGAAGGCGCGGCAGGGCAGCGCGCGGCTCAGGCCGCAGGCGCCTCCGCGTCCCACCAGCGCAGCACGCGCAGCGCCCGCAGGGTGACCCAGCGGCTGGGCATCCCCTCGTTGTCGCCGAAGTCGAGCCAGACCGGGCCTTCGTGCCGGTTCTCCAGGTTCCAGAGGCCGTCGGCGTCGGCCTTGCCGCGCAGCAGCTCCACCGCCTCCGCGAGTCGCGGGTCGCGGCGGTCGACGGCGCGGAAGTGCTCCAGCCCGCGCAGGATGTCGTGGAACCACCGCGTGGGGCTGCTCAGCATCGTCAGGCGCGGGTCGGCGACCTCTCCGGTGCTCCGCCGGCGGAACAGTCCTCGGGCGAGCAGGTACTCCTCGCCCGTGCCCTGGGCGTCCGCCGTCGTCGCGTCGCCGCCGCCGGTGGCGTTCCAGGCGGCCAGGCCCTCCACCGCGCAGATCGTGGAGTGGAACGAGGACACCCGCGCGCCGTACTCGGCCCAGCAGTTCCAGGCGCCGTCGTCGAGCCGGCCGCCGGCTAGGGTCGCTGCGACGTTGGAGCCGTCCTGGCCGAAGTAGGCCGCGAGTCTCAGCACGACGCCGTTGATGCACGGCTCGGTCTCGCCGTCGAAGTAGGGCTCGCCGGCGTGGTCCCAGCGGACGTGGTCGCGCACATGGGAGACGGCCTCCAGCGCACGCGGGTGCTCCGGGTCGACGCCGAAGTCGGCGAGCTGCTGCAGCACGAAGTGGGTCGCGGTCCAGGCGTCGAAGAACGGGCGGTCCTCCTGCGCCCAGCCCGGCCGGTAGACGCCGCCGTCCCAGGTGCCGTCCGGTCCCTGCGCGTCGAGGAGCCGCGCCCCCCAGCCCTCGGTCGCGACGCGGTCGCGCTCGGCGGCGACGGTCTCGTCGGAGGCGCCCGCCAGATCGCGCAGCACCTGCCAGCGGATGCTCGGGTCGGAGTCCAGGAGCCACTCGATCGTGTCCATGCCCCGCATGGTACTCAGGCCCTCGGACAGTCCGGGATCACCGCGGGCTGCGCTCCGCCACCAGCACGAGTACGACGATCGCCAGCAGCGCGCCGATGAGCGCGATGCCGGGCAGCCCGCCCGCCCGCAGCGGCAGCATCCACGCCGCGAGGAGGCCCGCCACGAGACTGCCCGCGGCTCCGATGAGCCGGTAGACCCACGGGCCCAGCCGCAGCTCGCGGCGGTACTCGGCGTCCCCGACCAGGTACACCGCGACGCCGCCGGAGAGCAGCCAGGCCGCCGCAGGCGTGACCGGCGCGAAGGCGTCCTCCAGCGAGAGGTGCAGCCCGGCGGCCACGCCGACGAGGCCGAACAGCATGACGAAGTGCGCGAGGTAGTAGGCGGTGAGGGCGAGCGTCGTGCCACGACGGCCGGCCGCCCGGCCGAACGACCGCTCCGCCCGCTCGTCGTCCCCGGAGAAGTAGCACCACCACAGTGCCGCGACCATCGCGACCGTCGCCACCGCGCCGAGCACGACCTGCGGACGCAGGCCGGACGCGGTCAGCCCGGCGCCGACCGACACGATCGACTCGCCGAACGCGATGATCATCAGCAGGCCGTGCCGCTCCACGAAATGGGAGGCGCCGAGTGCGAACGGCGACGCACGGGCCAGCAGCCCGGACACCAGGAACAGGACCAGCGGCGCCAGGAACAGCACCCACTCCAGCCAGCCCGTCGCGAACCCGGAGGCGATCAGCAGGAGCGCGGCCACGGCGTTCAGCGGCCCGACCCGCAGCATGACCCGCACCGAGCCGCGGCCTCCCCGGGCGATGAACAGCCCGGAGTGGATGACGACCACCGCCAGGTACGCGACCCCGAACAGCACGCCGGAGCCGGTGAACACATCCGGGATCGCCAGCGACAGCACCAGGAACGCCGCCATCGCCGCGATGAGCAGCAGCCGCACCGGGACCGTGTCCGGCACGGCCTGGTTGGTGAGCCACGCGAACGCGTCGTACATCCACCAGACGACGGCGAGGATGGCCGCGGCGCGCAGCACCGATTCGACGCCGGGCGACTGCACGATCACTGCGGTCAGCTGGCCGATCGTGAAGACGAACACCAGGTCGAACAGCAGCTCGATCGTGGACACGCGCGACGCCACCCGCGCGATCCGGCCTCCGGTCACCCCGCTCACAGGCCAAAGGTAGCGGGGCGCAGGGCCTCTAGGCTGGCCCCATGCCCACGCCTTTCGTCGCCGATCCCGGCCGCTACGACTCGATGCCCTACCGCCGCGCCGGACGCAGCGGCCTCCAGCTTCCGCCGCTCTCGCTCGGGCTCTGGCAGAACTTCGGCACCGCGCGCTCGTTCGACACGCAGCGGGAGATCGTGCTGCGGGCGTTCGATCTCGGCGTGACGCACTTCGACCTCGCCAACAACTACGGACCGCCTCCGGGAGCGGCGGAGGAGTCCTTCGGGCGCATCCTCGCCACCGACCTGCGCGCCTACCGGGACGAGATCGTCGTCTCGACCAAGGCCGGCTACCTGATGTGGCCGGGCCCGTACGGCGACTTCGGCTCGCGCAAGTACCTGCTGTCGTCGCTCGACCAGAGCCTGCGACGGCTGGGGCTGGAGTACGTGGACGTCTTCTACCACCACCGTCCGGACCCGCAGACGCCGCTGGAGGAGACGATGGGCGCGCTGACGACGGCGGTCGCCCAGGGCAAGGCGCTCTACCCGGGGGTCTCGAACTACGACCCCGCGCAGACGACGGCCGCGGCGGCGCTGCTCGCCGATGCCGGGACGCCGCTGCTGCTGCACCAGCCGCGCTACTCGATGTTCGACCGGCACGTGGAGGACGGCGTCCTGGACGCGGTGGACGCTGCGGGGGCGGCCGCGATCGTGTTCTCTCCGCTGGCCCAGGGGATGCTGACCGACCGCTACCTGAACGGAGTGCCGGCGGGCTCGCGCGCGGTGACCAGCGTCTTCCTGCACGAGTCCGACCTGACCGAGGATGTGCTGAGGACGGTGCGTGCGCTGAACGATATCGCCGCCGAGCGCGGCCAGAGCCTCGCGCAGCTCGCGCTGCAGTGGGTGCTGCGGAGCCCCGTGGTGGTGTCCGCGATCATCGGCGCGAGCAGTGTCGCCCAGCTGGAGCAGAACCTGGGCGCGCTGGACGCGCCCGCGCTGACCGCCGACGAGCTCGCCGCGATCGACAGCGTGCTGGAGTAGGTCGGCGCGACAGGGGTCGCGACACGCCGTTATGGGCGCGGCGTAGCAGCGTGTTGCGACCCCTGTGCGGCGCGGCCGCGCGGTGCTGCGGCTACGCGAGGGTGGGCAGCGTTGCGAGGGCCTGCTCGACGTGCGACGCGAGCGTCGCGTCGGCGGGGCCCGCGATCCACTGGGCGAAGCCGACGTGGAACGCGCCCACCGCCGCCTGTCCCGCGAGACTCGCGGCGGGCTCCGGGACGCCGCGGGCGCGCAGCGCCCCGCCGCTCGCGGTGGCGAGGGCGGCCAGCTTGAGCAGCTCGCGCTCCTGGAGGCTCGGGTTGGCCGCGATGACGGCCGAGCGCCGCCGCGGGAAGTCCCCGCCGGCACTGTCGATCAGGGCTGCGGCGGCGCGCATCCCGTCCCCTGCGACGGCGAGCGGCGTCGCGTCCTCCGGCGCGGCCGCGATGGCGGCGAGGACGGCGTCCTGCATCGCGGTCGACCCGGCGAAGAGCACCTCGCGCTTGTCCGCGTAGTGCCGGAAGAAGGTGCGCTCGGTGACGCCCGCGCGCTCGGCGATGTCGGCGACGGTGGTCCCCTCGAAGCCGCGCTCGGCGTACAGCTCGATCGCCGCCTGGGCCAGGCGGCCGCGCGCATCCGGTGTCCAGCGTCCCACGGCGTCATTCTACCGGTTTCCGGCGAAGTGATGACAGTTGCTGACATGGGTGCTATCGTGATGTCAGTCACTGACGACAGTCACTGACATCGACACCATCCACGATCCCATGACTCGGGAGGTCATTCCCATGCGCGTCTTCGTCACCGGAGCATCCGGCTGGATCGGCTCCGCCGTCGTCCCCGAACTCCTCTCCGCCGGCCACGAGGTGACCGGCCTCGCCCGCTCCGAGGCCTCGGCCGAGCGCATCCGCTCCGCCGGCGCCACCCCCGTTCCCGGCTCGCTCGACGACCTGGAGAGCATCCGCTCCGGCGCCGCGGCGGCCGACGCGGTCATCCACCTCGGCTTCAAGCACGACTTCTCCGACTACGCCGGCGCCGGCCGCACCGAGCGCGCCGTCGTGGCCACCATCGGCGACGAGCTCGCCGGGTCCGACCGGCCCTTCCTGTTCGCGTCCGGCATCGTCGCGCGCCCCGGCGTGCTGCTCACCGAGGACGTCCCGTCGCCCTACGTCGGGCCGGACGCGCCGCGCGGCGGCGGCGAGGCGTTCGCGTTCGAGTACGCCGACCGCGGCGTGCGGCCGGTCGCGCTGCGGTTCTCGCCGACCGTCCACGGCCGCGGCGACCACGGCTTCAGCGCCGAGCTGGTCCGCGTCGCCCGCGAGAAGGGCGTCGCCGGCTACGTCGGAGACGGCTCCAACCGCTGGCCCGCCGTCCACCGGCTCGACGCCGGGCGCCTGGTCCGGCTCGCCCTGGAGCAGGCCACCCCGGCCGCGCGCGTGCACGCGGTCGGCGAGGAGGGCATCCCGACCCGGGACATCGCGACGGCGATCGGCGAGGGTCTCGGCCTCCCGGTCGAGTCCATCGCGCCCGAGGACGTGGACGCGCACTTCGGCTGGATCGGCCGGTTCTTCGGAATGGACATCCCGGCCTCCAGCGCGATCACCCGCGAGCGCTACGGCTGGACGCCCACCGGGCCGACCCTGCTGGAGGACTTCGCGTCCGGCGCCTACTTCGAGGCGGTCGCCGCGCGCTGAGCGCCTGGCGCCGGCAGCAGGCCGATGACGGCGGCGGCGAGGAAGCACAGCGCGCCGCCGACCGTGCCCACCCCGGTCCAGAACGGACTCAGGAGGGCGTCGGTGCCCGGCAGCACGAACGCGCCGACGGCCGCGAAGCCGAAGAGCACGGAGCCGAGCAGGTTGAGCCAGACGCCGGCGCGGTCGCGCGACGAACCGCGCTGCCGGGCCACGGCGACCACCGCTAGCACGCTCGACACGAGGAAGCAGATCGACCCGAAGGCGTCCGGGCGCCAGCCCGTCCCGCCCTTCGCCCCGGCAGAGATCGCGGCGATCAGCGCCTGCGACGTGCTCACGTTGAAGAACAGCGTCCCGACGAACTGGATGACCGACGAGCTCCGGTCCGGCACCCCGAGCGCCAGCCCGGCGCCCAGCGTGAAGAACACGGAGCCGACGACGAACACGACGTTCGTGACGACCGCGCCGAGCGCGGCGGCGATCGACGGCAGCGCGGCGACCGCGAAGCACACCGAGCCGACCGCGAAGGAGGCGTCGGAGAGCAGGAGTCTTCTCCGCTCCCCGGCGCCTCCTCCGTCGCTCACGGCACGCTCAGTGCGCGAAGTGGGTCCGCGTGCGCGCGGACTCCGTGGCCTTCGCCGGCGAGGCGACCGCCGCTCCCGCCTTCTCGGCCTGTTCGCCGAGCTCGGCGCACACCGCGCGGATGTCGTTCACGAGATCCTGGGCGAGGTCGGCGTTGAACCCGTCGCGCACGACGATCCGCAGCACGGCGACGTCGGTCGCGTCGTCCGGCATCGTGTACGCGGGCACCTGCCAGCCGCGGGCGCGCAGCTCGTGCGACACCTGGAACACGGTGTACGGCGTCCCGTCCTTGAGCGCGAACGAGATGACCGGGATGGCGGAGCCGTCCGTGATGACCTCGATCGCGGGATCCTCGGAGAGGCCCTTCGAGATGAGCAGGGCGGTGTCGCGCAGCGCCTCCATGATCGCGGTGAACCCCGAGCGGCCGAGCCGGACGAAGTTGTAGTACTGGCCGACGATCTGGTTGCCGGGCCGGGAGAAGTTCAGGGTGAACGTGGGCATGTCGCCGCCGAGGTAGTTCACCCGGAAGACGAGGTCCTCCGGCAGGTGCTCCGGCGAGCGCCACACCACGAACCCGATCCCGGGATAGGTCAGCCCGTACTTGTGCCCACTGACGTTGATCGACACGACGCGCGGCAGACGGAAGTCCCACTCCAGGTGCGGGTGCAGGAACGGCACGACGAACCCGCCGCTCGCTGCGTCCACGTGCACCGGCACATCGGGGCCGCCCGAGGCGGCCAGGGTGTCGAGCGCGTCGCAGATCGCCGCGATCGGCTCCAGCTCGCCGGTGTAGGTGGTGCCGAGGATGCCGACGACGCCGATCGTGTTCTCGTCCACCGCGTCCACGACCTGCTCCGGCGTGATGACGTAGCGGCCCTTGGCGACCGGGAGGTAGCGGGGCTCCACCTCGAAGTAGCGGCAGAACTTCTCCCACACCACCTGGACGTTCGCGCCCAGCACCAGGTTGGGCACCCCGCCGGGCTCCGCACCTCCGGAGACCCCCGCCCGCTTGGCGCGCCAGCGCCACTTGAGCGCGAGGCCGGCCAGCATGACGGCCTCGCTCGACCCGATGGTGGCCGCTCCGGTCGGTTCGCCGGGCTCGGCGTGGAACAGGTGGGAGACGATGGACACACAGCGCCGCTCCATCGCCGCGGTGGCCGGGTACTCGTCCTTGTCGATCATGTTCTTGTCGAACGCCTCGGCCATCAGGATCTCGGCCTCCGGGTCCATCCACGTCGTGACGAAGGTGGCCAGGTTGAGGCGCGAACTCCCGTCGAGGAGCAGCTCGTCGTGGATCAGCCGGTAGGTGCTGGCCGGATCGGTGGCGTCGTCGGGCAGGGTGTCCGGCGGACTCTTCCGGGACAGCCGGCCGGTGTAGGCGGGGGCGAGCCGGGTGTCACCGCTCGCCGTCTGGATGTCTGACTCGAGCCGCGCCATGCGCCGCCCCTCTCTGCCGCGGCGCCGTCACGGGTCGGCGACGCCTCCTTGTCGGCCGCGGATCACTTCGACTTGTCGAGTTTCCCGATCTCGTTGCCGTTGATGTCGTAGACGACCAGGGTGCTGCCCTTGGCCGTCCCGCTCGACGCCTTCGCCAGCCACTCGTCGACCCCCTGGCACGCCATCATGGTGCTGGCGATCGGGCCGAAGGTGATGGTGTCGCCGTCGACCGTCCCCTTGCCGGAGAGGCGGTTGCAGCCGTCCGTGCCGGAGAAGGCGCCGTCGTTCTGGATGGTGAGGTTCGGCTGCTGGGCGGCCGTCGACCCCCAGGTGCCGACCAGCGCCGCGCCGCTCGGGGTGCCGGCGCAGCCGGCGAGGAGGGCAAGGGCCGCTGCGGCGACGGCGGCGCCGCCGATGAAGCGGGCGGGTGCCCGCCGGATCGTCCGCGCCATGTCGTCCTCCCCCTCTGCGGGCCGCCCGGTGCTGCGGCCCGCGTCACGAGGCCGAGGATAGCGGGGCGCGACGAGCGCGCAACAGGGTCGTCATCCCCGATCTCACCCTCGGGTGAGGTCGTCGACGAGCGCCAGCACCGTCGGACTGCCGAGGATGCGGAAGTGGCCGCCGACCGGCACCTCCACGTTGACGGCGCCCGGCAGGGCGCAGCCTCCCGGGATGTGCGGGTCGTACCAGCCCCAGACTGACACGATCCGCCCGACGTCCACGCCGTCGGCCGCCAGCCGCACCAGGTCGGGGTGGCCGCGCCGCAGCGCGCGCACCGCGGGGAACGGGACCCAGGCCGCCAGCACGGAGCCGGAGAACGGGGTGGCGATCGCGACCACGCGGCGGATCCGGGCCGAGGCATCCGGCCTGGCGAGCAGGAGCCGCGCGACCAGGCCGCCCTTGCTGTGCGCGACGATCGTCACGCCGCTGAGGTGGTTCTCGCGCAGGTGCCGCTCGACACGGTCGACGGCCTCGCCCAGCGGCATCCGGTTGTCGCCGAGCCCGGCGACGACGTGCACGGGGTGCCCGGCCGCGTGCAGGCGCCGCGCGAGCGGGTGCAGGAACCGCCAGGTCTCGTAGATGCCGGGCAGCAGGACGACCGGGCCGCCCTCGCCGCCCTCGTCGACGAGCGCCTCCGGCGCGCCCCGGTCGAACGCCGCCCGCAGCTGGTGGCGCAGCACGTACTCGTAGTCGGCGAGGACGACGCCGATCCGGCGGCCGAGGCGCAGGACGCCGCGGAGGGGATGCGGACGCGGGTGCTCTGCCACGCTGCCCAGCATCCCGCCGGCGGAGCGGTATTGCCAAGCACCGGGGCGGGGTGGATAGTTGCGCCATGGGCGATGTGATCGCATTCATCCTGTGCCTGGCGCTGTTCCTGGTGGGCCTGTTCCTGCTCGGCCTCGCCGACACGCTCCCCGCGTGGCAGGGACTCGTCTTCTTCGCAGGGATCGTCTGCGTCGCGCTGTCGTTCGGCATCCCCGTGCACGCGCTGGGCCACTCCGAGCAGCGCTGATCCGTCCCGGACGCCGGGTCGGCTCCCCTGACCGGCGGGTCGGCTCACATGTCCGGCGCGGTGTGGACCCCGGAGTCGGCGCGGAAGCCGGCGGTGGCCTCCTCGTAGGTGGTGTGCTTGCGGGCGGGGTGCGACTCGGCGGGCGGCGGGACGTCCGCGCGGCTCAGGGCGTGGAGGACGAGCTGTTCGACGAGCTCGGCCGCGGTCGTCTCCCGGTGGCGGGCGATGCGGACCAGCGCGGCGAACTCGCGCTCTCCGAGGCGGATCGTCAGGGGGATTCCTGCAGGCGCACGACCGGGGCCGTGAGCGGACGCGGGCTCAGCGACATCAATACCGTGAGAATCCTTCATGAAGGGATCGTCTCACGGGCGCGCGATCTTTTGAAGAACCCAAATCTGCGAACAATACGCCGAATCCGGTCCGCGTCCAGTGGGACCGGCGTTCTGCTCTGCGGTGACCGGAGCGCGCGTCACCAGACCGCGTCGTCGGACGCCAGCCCGGCCCGCCGCGGCGGCTCCACCCGGCGCGGGGAGTCCTCCACGACGGCTGCCGCGAGGGCGTCGAGCGCGGCCAGCGCGGCCGTCGCGCCGGACGCCGACGCACCGTACCAGCGGCCGCAGGTGAGCACCGGGAGGCCGTTGCGGGTCACGTACCAGCCGCTCATCCCCACCCGGTCGCCGTTCACCGCGACCACCGCGAGCTGGTCCACCGCCGCGCGCAGCGCCGTGACGTGTGCGCGGGCGCTCGCGAAGGACGTGTAGGCGCGGGCGCTGCGGGCGAGCTCGCGATTGTTGGGGGCCAGCACGCGCCACACGCCGCACGGGGCCGTCGCCGACACCGCGCGCGCCGCCGGCTGGGCCCGTCGCAGCTCGAGCGGGCCCGTGGGGCCCGCCGGCGTCACGGTCACTGCGGCGACGGCGGCCGAGCGGCGGGCGCCGGCCTCCACCGCGTGGAGGAAGCGGACCCAGGCCAGGAACATGGGGTCGGTGCTGGAGCGGAACATGGAGAACACGATGCGGGGCGTGGCGGACATAGGGCAGCCTTCGGGTGGGGACGGCGCTGGCGCTGGGGGGTGTACGCCTCGGGGTCGACCGTCGAGAACAAGGTGGAAGGCGCGGATGACCGAGCGGCGTCCGGAAGATGAAGAAGGGGTGTACGGCGGACCCCCAATCTGTGGGCATTCTCAGCAGTCCGGCCCGCGTTTCGCGGCGTTCGCGCAGCGGTCCACCCCCGTTCGGGGCTGTCGCCGTGACGGTCTGGTGAACAGCGGATGAAGCCCCCTTCGGGAACGCACAGGCGCCTCCTAGGCTCGCTCCTGTCCACTCCCCAGGAGGCTTGCCTGCCATGTCGAAGCGCGCCCGTCTGACGGCGCTCCTCGGCGTACTGGCCGCCATCGTGGCGGTGGTGGTCGTCATCACCCTGGCGACGCGACCGGGGGCGGTGAGGGCGGCGCCCTCGTCGGAGACCGAGGTGAGCGCGGGGACGGACGACTGCGGCCACGGCTGGGGCGACGACGGCCGGACGCTCGGCGGCGCGGCCTCCTTCGACGTCTCGAACACGACGATCGCCGGCGTCGAGGTCTACCTCCAGTCCGTCGACACCCAGAAGGTCTACCTCGACCTCGAGAGCATCGGCGCGGGCGCGCACGCCCACGCCCGCGTCTCCCTCGGCTCCGGCCGCTACCGGTTCGTCTGCCTCCCGGCCGACGCGGACCCGGCGCACGGGCCGACCGTGCGGGTGGGGCCCGCTCCGCCGGGGACGGCGCTGACCCCCGGCATCGTGCCGGTGACCCGGGTCGACCTGATCCCGCCCGCCCAGGCGTACGGGGCGTGGGTGTCCTCCCGCCTGCCCGTCCTGCGCCAGCAGGTCGCCGCCGTCGCGGCCGACGCCGAGGAGGGCGACTTACCGGCCGCGAAGCGCGACTGGCTGACCGCCCACACCACCTATGAGACCCTCGGCGCCGCCTACGGGGCCTTCGGCCCGGCGGGCGACGCCATCGACGGGCTGCCCCGCCACGGCCTGACCGGCTTCCACGCGGTGGAGGCGCCGCTCTTCACGGGCGGTACCGCCGCCGCTGCCGCTGGGCCGGCCCGAACGCTGGTCTCCGATGTCGACACGCTCATCGCCCGGTTCCCGAAGGCGCAGATCGACCCGGGCGACATGGGGCTGCGCGCCCACGAGATCGTGGAGGACGCGCTCCGAGACGTGCTCGGCGGCGCCGCCGACGCCGGGTCGGGCACCGAGCTGGCCACGATCGACGCGAACCTCACCGGCACGATCCAGGCGCTGGAGCCGCTGCACGGCATCCTCGCTCCGCGCTACCCGCAGCTCGCCGCAACCGAGCAGTCGATCGCGGCGACCCAGCGGCTCGTCGAAGGATTCCGCGCGGCGGACGGGACCTGGACGCCGCTGTCGGGCCTCAGCACTGCCCAGCGCGAGCACGTCGACGCGGCGCTCAGCGAGACGGCGGAACTGCTCGCGCCGGTGGCGGCGATCTGCGACCCGAGGAGGGCACCGTGACGGGACGGGAGCCGGAGAGCGGCCGCGTGCCGATGAGCGGCCAGGGACCGAAGACGGGGCTGGGCCGCCGCGACTTCCTGCAGGTCGGAGCGGGCGTCGCGGCCGGAGCCGCGGTCACGGGCGGCGTCGGCGCGGCGCTGGCCCCGGCTCCGGCTCCGGCGAGCGCGGCCGTCACCCACGCCCAAGCTGCGGCGACGGGCGCCCGCGCGACGGAGGTCCCCTTCCACGGCGAGCACCAGCAGGGCATCCTCACGCCGGTCCAGCGCTCCGCCGCGTTCGTCGCGCTCGACGTGACCGCGGCCTCCCGCGCCGAGCTGGCCGACCTGCTCAAGACGATCACCGAGCGCGCACGCTTCCTGACCACAGGAGGCACGCCCCCCGACCCGGGGCTGACCGCGCCGCCACGCGACTCCGGGGTGCTCGGTCCCACCGTCGTTCCGGACGGGCTCACGGTCACCCTCTCGGTGGGCGCCTCCCTCTTCGACGGCCGCTACGGTCTGGCGTCCGCCCGCCCCGCCCGGCTGCGGACGATGGACGAGTTCCCCGACGACTCGCTCCGCCGCGAGGTCTGCGACGGCGACCTCCTCCTGCAGGTCTGCGCCGACGACCGCGACGCCGTCACGCACGCCGTGCGCGAGATCGCCCGGGCGACCCGCGGCGGGATGGGCGTCCGCTGGCGGCAGGACGGCTTCGTGTCCCCGCCGCGACCGACCGGCACGCCGCGCAACCTGATGGGGTTCAAGGACGGCACCAGCAACCCCGACGTGCACGACGCGGCGCTGATGAAGCGGCTGGTGTGGGCCGCGGGCACGGGCTCCGAGCCGTCCTGGACCGCCGGCGGCAGCTACCACGTCGTGCGGGTCATCCGGATGCTGGTCGAGTTCTGGGACCGGGTGAACCTGCACGAGCAGGAGAACATGATCGGCCGCCGCCGCGACACCGGCGCTCCGCTGACGGCCTCCGCGGAGTTCGACGATCCGCACTACGAGAACGACCCGACCGGGGACGTCATCCAGCTCGACGCGCACATCCGCCTCGCCAACCCGCGCACGACGGCGAGCGCGGACCAGCGGATGCTGCGCCGCGCCTACAACTACGACGGCGGCGTCGACGCCAACGGGACCCTCGACATGGGCCTCGTCTTCGTCGCCTTCAACCAGGACCTCGACCGGCAGTTCGTGGCCGTCCAGAAGCGGCTCGCCGGCGAGCCGCTGACGGACTACGTCCAGCCGTTCGGCGGCGGCTACTACTTCGCGCTCCCCGGAGCCCGCGACTCCTCCGACTGGCTCGGGCGAACGATGCTCGCCTGACGGAGGCCCCAGGTAACACCCCCGCAACACCCACCGAACAGAAGGAAGCAGGAATCGTGTCCAGACTCAACCGTCTGCGCCGCCACCCGGTCGCCTCGGCCGGCTTGGCGCTGCTCGGCGCGGCGACCCTCGTGGGCGCCGGCGTCCTCGCCGTCGCCCCCGCGTCGGCGTTCCCGGCCCACGGGACCCCCGACCACTCCCACCAGACCCAGACGCCGATCAAGCACCTCGTCGTGATCTTCGACGAGAACATCTCCTTCGACCACTACTTCGGCACCTACCCGAAGGCGGCCAACACCGACGGCACCACCTTCACCGCTGCGGCGAACACCCCCGCGACGAACACGCTCGCCAGCAGCGGGACGCTCACCAGCAACCCGAACCTGTACGCGCCGACGCGGCTGACCCCGGCGCAGGCCCTGACCTGCGACCAGAACCACAGCTACGCCGCCGAGCAGGCCGCGGTCGACAACGGCAAGATGGACCTGTTCGTCCAGAAGACCGAGTCCGACACCTGCACCGGCGCGTTCGCCCAGCCGGGCCTGGTCATGGACTACTACGACGGCAACACCGTCACCGGGCTGTGGAACTACGCGCAGAACTACGCGATGAGCGACAACATGTGGGACACCACGTTCGGCCCGTCCACCCCGGGCGCGCTCAACCTGATCTCGGGCCAGACCCACGGCGGCACCGCCTACGACCCGAAGACCGGCGCGGTGCTCCCCGCCTCCACGTCCGTCCAGTCGAAGAACGCCGCGGGCGTCGGCACCGTGATCGGCGACCCCGACCCGGTGTACGACGACTGCTCGGGCAGCGACCACACCTCCACCTCGGCACTGGTCGGCATGGCCGGCAAGAACGTCGGTGACCTGCTCAACGCGCGCGGCGTCAGCTGGGGCTGGTTCCAGGGCGGCTTCACGCCGACCACCGCGTGGAACGGCCAGGCCGGCAGCTACGCCAAGTGCGACGCGACCACCGCGAACATCGGTGGCGCGACGCCCAAGGACTACTCGCCGCACCACAACCCGTTCGCGTACTACAAGTCCACGTCGAACCCGCACCACCTGCCGCCGACGTCGACCCAGGCCATCGGCCACACCGACCAGGCCAACCACCAGTACGACCTGACCTCGTTCGACAAGGCGCTCGCGGCGAACAACCTGCCCGCCGTCTCGTTCCTCAAGGCCCCGGAGGCGCAGGACGGCCACGCCGGCTACTCCGACCCGCTGGACGAGCAGAAGTTCCTGGTCAACGAGATCAACGCCCTCCAGAAGTCGAAGGACTGGAAGAGCACGGCCGTCGTCGTCACCTACGACGACTCGGACGGCTGGTACGACCACGTCGCGCCGACCATCGCCAACGGCTCGAACGACCCGGCCGTCGACTCCGCGGTCTGCACCAGCGTGACGAAGATCGCCGGCGGCTACGCCGACCGCTGCGGTCCGAGCCAGCGCCTGCCGTTCCTGCTGATCTCGCCGTGGGCCGCCCAGAACAAGGTGGACCACACCGCGATCGAGCAGACCAGTCCGCTGAAGTTCATCGAGGACAACTGGGGCACCGGCCGGATCGGCGACGCGTCGTTCGACGCCCGCGCCGGCTCGCTGAACGGCCTGTTCGACTGGCGGCACCCGCAGCACCGCGAGGTGCTGCTCGACCCGGCCTCCGGCGCGGTCAGCCAGGTCGTGCCCACGCACGGCCACGGCGACGACGGCGACGACAACCGCTAACGCCCGAGTACGCACATAATCGGTCGGAAGCCGCCGAGTACGCAGACTATCTGCGTACTCGGCGGTTTCATTCGGGGCGGGAGGTCAGGAACTCGTCGAGCGAGAGCGGCCGGCGGCCGGTGACGCGCTCGACATCGCCGCTCGGCCCAGCGAACTCGCCGGCGGCGATCGCGATGTAGGTGGACACCCACGCGTCGTACTGCCACTGCGGGGCGTCCCACTTCTTCCGCGAGGCGTAGGCCTCCTCGACCGTCTCGTCGTGGAACGAGACGGCGCGGCCCAGATGAGCCGTCAGCTTCTCGGCGACCTGCGCCATCGTCAGGTCCTCCGGACCGGTCAGATCGTAGGTGACGTTCCGGTGCTGCTCGGGGTTCCGGAGCGCGACCGCGGCCACCCGGGCGACGTCGGCGCGCGCGACCATGGCCGCCTTGCCGTGCCCGGCCGGCCCGCGGATCACTCCGTCCTCGCCGACCATGTACTCCACGAAGTCGAGATAGAGGTCGTCGCGCAGGAAGGTGTACGCCATCCCGGTCGCCTTGATGCGTTCCTCGGTGGCGTAGTGGTCGCGGGCGAGGGTGAAGGTCGCGTCGGGCGCGGCGCCGAAGAACGAGGTGTAGACGATGTGCCGCACGCCGGCGTCGGCCGCGGCGTCCACGAACGCGAGGTGCTCGCGGAGCCGGTGCTCGTTCTCGGCCGCCGAGACCATGAGGACGGTGTCCACGCCCTCCAGCGCGGCGCGCACCGAGTCGCCGTCGGCGTACGTGCAGGCGAACACCTCGGTGCCGGGGAATCGCGGGGCGCGCTCCGGGGAGCGCGCCAGCATGCGGAAGGGGAGGCCGGCCTCCGCGAGCTCGGACGCGGCGAGCCGGCCGACCGTCCCGGTTACTCCTGTGACTGCGATGGTCATGTGTGCTCCTTGCGACCCGTCGTCTCCCCACATGATCGGTCAGGGGACGCCGCCGCGTCCAGCGTCCGCGTGCTCCGCTTCCCGTGCTTGACCCTCACACCGTGTCAGGCTGGATCGTGGCCTCCATCATGTACACCATCGGAGAGTTCGCCGCGATCGGGCGGGTCAGCGTCCGGATGCTGCGGCACTACGACGCCATCGGCCTGCTACCGCCGGCGCGCGTGGACGACCGCAGCGGGTACCGCTACTACACGGACGCGCAGCTGGCCGGACTGCTGTTGATCGTCGAGCTGCGACAGCTCGGGATCGGCCTCGACGCCATCGCCGCCGTGCTCGCGTCCGACGACCCGCGCCCCGCCCTCACGGCGGCGCTCCGGCAGCGCCGGGCCGAGCTGGAAGCGGGCATCGCCGACGACCGGAACCGGCTCGACCGCCTGGAGCGGCGCCTCCGCATACTGGAAGGAACCGAGATCATGACCACACCCGTCGAGTACCGGCCGCTGGAGGCGGTCACCGTCTACGCCGTCAGCGGCACCGCGCCCGGGATGGGCCCCGAGCTGGTCGGCCCGATGGTCGGGCCGCTCATCGGCTCGCTGGACAGCGCGCTGGAGGCCGCGGGCCGCCCGATCCTGGCGCCGTCGGTGTTCTGGTACGAGGCCAGGGACGACGAGCGCCTGGAGGTGCACATCTCCTACCCGGCCGAGACGCCGCCGCGGGCCGGCGACGGCTACGAGATCGTCGACCTCCCCGCGGTCCCGCTCGCCGCGACGCTGCTGCACCACGGCGACATGACCGGCATCGGCGACTCCTGGATGGCGCTCACCGAGCGCCTCGTCGCCGACGGCTACCGGGTCGTCGGCCCCACCCGCGAGGTCTACCTCCACGCCACCGGCCACGAGCCCGCCCCCGACTGGCTCACCGAACTCCAGGCTCCCGTCGAGCCCGCCTCCTGACCCCAACCGCCGAGTACGCGAATAATCAGGCGAAAACCGCCGAGTACGCAGACAATTCGCGTACTCGGCGGTTGCGGTGCGGAGGGGGGACCCGGCCGCCGCACGCCGATGACAGGGCGACGGCCGGGAGTCTGCGCGGCTAGAGGCCGCGGGCGAGGCGGTAGTAGGCGGCGTTCCAGTCGAGCTCGCGGGAGAAGGCGCGCAGCGTGGTGTCCTCGTCGATGACGAGAAGCTCGGTGCGGGCCATGCGGGCGAAGTCCTCGAAGGCCTGGATGCCGACGGCGGTGCTCATCACGGTGTGGTGCGCGGCGCCGGCCTCCAGCCACGCGGTCGCCGACGTAGTGAAGTCGGGAGCCGGCTTCCACACGGCGCGGCCGACCGGGAGCTTCGGCAGCGGGGCGGTCGGCTCGACGACCTCCACGACGTTCGCCACGAGCCGGAAGCGGTCGCGCATGTCCGAGAGCGCCACGACCACCGCGGGGCCGGGGTCGGCGGTGAAGACCAGGCGGACCGGGTCGTCCTTGCCGCCGATGCCGAGCGGGTGGACCTCCAGCGTCGGCTTCGCGCTGGTGAGCGACGGCGAGACCTCGAGCATGTGCGCGCCGAGGATGCGCTCGTCGCCGGGCGTGAGGTCGTAGGTGTAGTCCTCCATCAGGGACGCGCCGCCGGGGAGGCCCGCGCCCATGACGTTCGCGGCGCGGACCAGGATCGCCGTCTTCCAGTCGCCCTCCGCGCCGAAGCCGTAGCCCTCGGCCATCAGCCGCTGGACGGCGAGGCCGGGGAGCTGCTTCAGCGCTCCGAGGTCCTCGAAGCTGGTGGTGAAGGCGCCGAAGCCGCCCTCCTCCAGGAACGAGCGCAGCCCGACCTCGATCGCGGCGCCGTCGCGCAGCGACTGATGACGCTCGCCGCCGCGACGGAGCTCCGGGACGACGTCGTACAGGTCCTCGTACTCGGCGACCAGCGCGTCCACGGCGGCGTCGGAGGCGGCGGCGACCGCGTCGGCCAGCTCGTTCACGCCCCAGGTGTTGACCTGCACGCCGAAGCGCAGCTCGGCCTCCGTCTTGTCGCCCTCCGTCACCGCGACGAAGCGCATGTTGTCGCCGAAGCGGGCGAGCTTCAGCGAGCGGGTGGCCGCGTGGCCGGCGGCGGCGCGCGTCCAGGTGCCGATGCGCTGCGTCACGGCCGGGTCGCTGACGTGGCCGACGACCGTGGTGCGCGGGACGCCGAGGCGGGTCTGGATGTACCCGAACTCGCGGTCGCCGTGCGCGGCCTGGTTGAGGTTCATGAAGTCGAAGTCGATCTCGCCCCACGGCAGCTCGACGTTCGCCTGGGTGTGGAAGTGCAGCAGCGGCTTCTGCAGGGCGTCCAGGCCGGCGATCCACATCTTGGCGGGGCTGAAGGTGTGCATCCACGCGACGAGGCCGATCACGGCGTCGTCGGCGTTGGCCTCCAGCGCGATGCGGCGGATGGCGTCGGAGTCGGTCAGCACCGGCTTCCAGACGACGCGCACCGGCACCTCGGAGGAGGCGCCGAGGGCGTCGGCGATCCCGCGGGACTGCTCGGCGACCTGCGCCAGCGTCTCCGGTCCGTACAGGTGCTGGCTGCCGGTGAGGAACCAGACCTCGTAGTGGTCGAGGGAGGTCGTGAGCTTCGGCATCAGGCGAGGGATCCTTCCGGGTTCTGTCCGTAGACGTTCTGGTAGCGGTCGAAGAGGCTGTCGATCGCCTCCTGCGGGATCGGGACGAGCGGGCCGCCCTGCCGCGCGATGTGCACGGTGCGGGCGACGTCCTCCGCCATGACCGCGGCCTTCACGGCGTCGCGCGCGTCGCGGCCGATGGTGAAGACGCCGTGGTTCTGCATGAGGACCGCGCGGCTGCGGTGGCCCTCCAGCGTCGCGACGATGCCGCGCCCGATGGAGTCGTCGCCGATGATCGCGAACGGCCCGACCGGGATCTCGCCGCCGAACTCGTCGGCCATCGCGGTGATGACGCACGGGATCGGCTCGGCGCGCGCCGCCCACGCGGTGGCGTAGGTGGAGTGCGTGTGCACGACGCCGCCGACCTCGGGAAGGTGTCGGTAGACGTAGGCGTGCGCGGCGGTGTCGGAGGACGGTGACCGGTCACATCCGGCCGAGCCGGGGACGACCTCGCCGTCGAGCGTGCAGAGGATCATGTTCTCCGGCGCGAGGTCGTCGTAGTCGACGCCGCTCGGCTTGATGACGAACAGGTCCTCGCCGGGGACGCGCCCGGAGACGTTGCCTCCGGTCCAGACGACGAGCCCGTAGCGGACCAGCTCGGCGTGGAGGGCGGCGACCTGCTCCCGGGTGCGGCGGACGGCGGGGGACTCGGGGGTGGGCGCCTGGGCTGCGGTCATCGGGCGGTTCCCTTCAGAGCGATCGACTCGACGGCGGCGCGCTCGGCCGCCAGGCCGTCGCGGTAGCGGGCGAGGTAGGAGGCGAAGCCGGCGACGTCGTCGGGGTGCGGCTCCACGGTGTCGGCGGCGAAGCCGGAGAACACCTCCCGGTCGAGGTAGGCGTCGAGCGGGGTGCCGTCGCGGGCGGCGCCGAGGTAGGCCGCGAGCACCGCCGCGCCCCAGGCCCCGCCCTCCGACGCGGTGTCGGCGACGGAAACGGGCGCGTCCAGAGCCCCGGCCAGGAAGCGCTGCGCGACTCCGGCCGTACGGAACATCCCGCCGTGCGCGAACATCCGGTCCAGGGCCGCCCCCTCGGCGTGCAGCACCTGCATCCCGAGCGCCAGCGTCCCGAAGACGCCGTAGAGCTGTGCGCGGGCGAAGTTGCCGAGGGTGAGCCGGCTGTCCGGCGTGCGGGCGACCAGCGGCCGCCCCTCGTCGAGGCCCGTGATCGGCTCTCCGGCGAGGTAGTTGTAGGCGAGGAGGCCTCCCGCGTCGGCCTCGCCGTCGAGCGCCTCGCGGAACAGCGTCTCGAAGACCGCGTCCGCCGCGACCGGGACGCCGGCGGCCTCGGCGAACCGGCCGAAGAGCGACGCCCACGCCGACAGCTCGCTGGCGCCGTTGTTGCAGTGCACCATCGCGACCGCGTCGCCGGCCGGCGTGGTGACCAGGTCCAGTTCGTGATGCGGCTGGGCGAGCGGGCGCTCCAGCACCACCATCGCGAAGATGCTCGTACCCGCACTCACGTTGCCGGTGCGCGGGGCGACCGAGCCGGTCGCGACCATGCCGGTGCCGGCGTCGCCCTCGGGCGGGCAGAACGGGATGCCGGGCAGCAGCTCCCCCGACGGGTCGAGCAGCGCGGCGCCCTCCGGGGTCAGCTCGCCGGCGGGCTCGCCCGCGACGAGCACCTCGGGCAGGAGGTCGAGGAGCGGCTTCGGGAGCGCCGACCCGACGCGCGCGTCGTAGCGGGCGACCAGCTCCGCGTCGTAGCCGGCGGTGGCGGAGTCGATCGGGAACATCCCCGACGCATCACCGACGCCGAGGACGCGGCGGCCGGTCAGGCGCTCGTGCACGTGGCCGGCGAGGGTGGTGATCGTGTGCAGGCGCGACAGGTGCGGCTCGTCGTCCAGCACGGCCTGGTGGAGGTGCGCGATCGACCAGCGCAGCGGGATGTTGACGCCGAAGAGCTCGCCGAGCTCGGCGCTCGCGGGCCCGGTCGTCGTGTTGCGCCAGGTGCGGAACGGGACCAGCAGCTCCCCGGCGGCGTCGAAGGCGAGGTAGCCGTGCATCATCGCGGAGACGCCGATGGCGCCGGCAGTCCGCGGCCGCACGCCGTGCCGCGCCTCCGCGTCGGCCACGAGGGCGGCGTAGGCGGCCTGCAGGCCGGACCAGACCGCGTCGAGCGAGTACGTCCAGGTGCGGTCGACGAAGTCGTTCTCCCACTCGTGGGAGCCGACGGCCAGCACGGTCGCGGGATCGGCGGCGTCGACCAGGCAGGCCTTGATGCGGGTGGAGCCCAGCTCGATCCCGAGGGCGGTGCGGCCGCTGACGAGGGCGTCGCGGTGGGTGTTCATCGTTCTCACTTCGTTGTGACCGGTCACATAGTGTCGTACGAGTGTCCCTCGCGCACAATCCCCTTGTCAAGCCGCCTCCGCCGGGCGCACATTCGTGACGAATCGCGGCTCTCGCTCGCGCGTTCTGCACATTCGTGACGAATGCGGCGCGGGGTCACGCCGAGTCGCGCACCACCAGCACCGGCGCCACCGGCGCGTCGAACGCGAGCTCGCGTCCCTCGATGAGCGCCACCAGGCGCGCCACGCAGCGGCGGCCGAGCTCGGCGAAGTCCTGGCGCACCGTCGTCAGCGGCGGCGCGAAGAAGGCCGCCTCGGGGATGTCGTCGAAGCCCACCACCGCGAGGTCCTCGGGCACCCGGCGTCCCCGCTCCCGCGCCGCGTGCAGCAGCCCGAGCGCCATCTGGTCGTTCGAGGAGAACACGGCCGTCAGTTCGGGGGCGGCGAGCAGCTCAGCGCCGATCGCCGCGCCGGACGCGGCCGTCCAGTCACCGTCCCTGGACACCACCGGCTCGAGGCCGGCCGCGGCGAGCTCGGCGAGGAACCCGTCGCGCCGCGCGCGAGCCTCCGACCAGTCGCCCGGGCCGCTGAGATGGGCGATGCGCGTGTGGCCGCGCTCGATCAGGTGGCGGGTGGCGAGCCGGGCGCCCTCCAGCTGATCCACGAAGACGCCGTCGTCGCCCGCGACACCCGCGCCGTGCAGGGTGACCGACGGGACGGCGAGCGAGAACGCGGCCATGGCCTCCTGCACCGCACGCTGCGGCGCGATCACGATGACGCCCTCCACCGACTGCGCGCCGAGGTGGTCGATGGCCGCCCCGAGGTCGCCCGGGTCGAGGGAGGCCGCGTGGGCGACAGTGACGAAGTAGCCCGCGTCCCGCGCGGCCTGCTCGACAGCGTCGATGCTGGACGCCGGCCCGAACAGCGACGACGCGGAGGATGCCAGCACGCCGATGGTGCGCGAGCGCGCGGTGGTGAGCATGCGGGCGGCGCGGTTCGGACGGAAGTTGAGGTCGGCCATCGCCGCCAACACCCGCTCGCGCGTCTCCGGCCGGATGCTCGGATGGTCGTTGAGCACGCGGGACACGGTCTGCCGCGAGACCCCCGCGGCGGCTGCGACCTCCCGCACGCCGGGTGCCCGTCCGCTCTCGCTCACATCCACACCCTACTGGCGGTCCGGATGCCTCGAGGGGCACGCCGTCATCGCTTCCGGGTCTGGAAGCGCGAAAGTCATGCCCTCGGCAGCATGCGGCCCGCGAGCGAGCGTGGCTACGTGACGACCGCGAAGCCGCCGGTCCACCCAACACGCTCGGCCGCCCCCTACGCCTCGAGGGGCACGCCGTCATCGCTTCCGGGCCTGGAAGCGAGAAGGTCATGCCCTCGGCAGGATGCGGTCCGCGAGCGAGCGTGGCTACGCGACGACCGCGAAGCCGCCGGTCCACCGAACACGCTCGGTCGCCCCATACACCTCGAGGGGCACGCCGTCATCGCTTCCGGGGCGCGAAGCGAGGTGGTCGCGTGCCCCTCGGGAGGATGCAGTCCGCGAGCCAGCGGTGGCTACGCGACGACCGCGAAGCCGCCGATCCACCGAACACGCTGGGCCGCCCTCTACGCCTCGAGGGGCACGCCGTCATCGCTTCCGGGTCTGGAAGCGAGGAGGTCGTGCCCCTCGGGAGGATGCAGTCCGCGAGCCAGCGGTGGTTACGCGACGACCGCGAAGCCGCCGGTCCAGGAGACGCGCTCGGCGGCGGCCAGCGTGATCTGCAGGAAGCCGAGGGCCTCCAGCTCGCGGGCGCGGCTGAGGGGGCCGGCGTCGACCGCGTTGAGGCCGCCCGCGCGGATCAGCGCGGCGAGCTCGGCCTTCGCGTCCTCGTCGTCGCCCGCGATGAGCACGGTGGTCGGGTGCGAGCCGTTGACGCCGGAGGCGAGCGTGGCCGCGAACGTGGTGTTGAACGCCTTGAGGACGCGCGCCTCGGGCAGGGCGGCCGCGATCGTCGCGGCCGCGGACGAGTCGGCGGGGACGGTCAGTCCGTCGAAGGTGGCGAAGTCGACCGGGTTGGTGATGTCGACCACGGTCTTCCCGGCGAGCTGGGCGCCGTAGGTGGCGAGCACCGCGTCGACCTCCGGGTACGGAACCGCCAGCACGACGATCGAGCCATTGACCGCTCCGCCGGCGCGGCCCAGGTACTCCACCGTGCTGCCGCCCGCGGCCAGGACGCCGCCGATCGCCTTCGCCATGTTGCCGTTCCCGATGATGCTGACCGTGGTCATGTGTCCTTCTCCTTGTCGAGTTCGCGCCACTTTTGTTGACGCTTCAACTAAATGATAGCCCGCATTAGTTGAAGCGTCAAGTAATGCGATAGAATGCTCTCCATGAGGACGAACGAGGAGCTCGCCGGCCGCGAACGCGACGCCTGGCTGGGCCTCGTCGCGCTCACGCAGCTGCTGCCTCCCGTGCTCGACGGTCAGCTCGCGCGCGACGCCGCGGCGACGCACTACGAGTACTTCGTGCTCTCGCGGCTCGCCGAGGAGCCCAATCGGCGGATGCGCCTGAGCGCCCTCGCGACGGCCACGAACGCGTCCGTCTCGCGACTCAGCCACGTCATCACCCGCATGGAGGCCCGCGACCTGGTCAAGCGGATGCCCTGCGAGGAGGACGGCCGGGCGACGAACGCGGTCCTCACCGACGCCGGCGCGGCGATGGTGGCCGACGCGGCCCCCGGGCACCTGGAGACCGTGCGGGACCGCATCCTCGGGGCGCTCCGGCCGGAGCAGGTCGAGCAGCTCGCGGACATCTCGGCGGCGCTCGTCGGCGCGATCGACCCCGCCCGGCGGCCGTCCGACGCGTGCGCGGCCATCGTGGAGGCCGCTGAGGGCGCCCGCGCGAGCGCGTAGCGCGCCGCGGGGTCGTCGAGGGGCGCCCTGTGGCCTCTCAACGGGCGTTGCAGGGGCATTCACGTGCCCCTCGGCGCGTGCGCAGTCAGTCGATGAGGCCGAGCGCGGCGAGACGCTCCAGCACCGCGCGCCCGGCGGGCGGGCAGCGGTCGGCGTCGGCCGTCGTCACCCAGTGCACCGCGTCCACCTCGCCGGACGGCGCGGGCTCGGCCGCCGTCTCCGCCCGGAACACACGCATGTGGACCTGCCGGCCGTCCGGTTCCCCGTGGGCTTGCGTCCGCACCTCGAACAGCTCGGCCAGCGCGTCGGCGTCGAGCGCGAGCGCGACCTCCTCCTCGGCCTCCCGCGCCGCCGCCGCGGCCGCGGTCTCACCGGCGTCGATCTTGCCGCCCGGCATGTAGTACACGTCGCGCCCGCGGGAGGTCACCATGAGCACGCGCCGGTCGCGCACCACCGCGACGGCCGACACCTGCAGCGGAGGCAGCGTCATGCCTCGACCAGCTGCTTGAGCTGCCGGAGTCCCTTCTCGAAGTCCGGTCCGATCAGCTTGTCCAGGTTGAAGAAGCGGCTGAAGAAGGTCTTCGCGCTCTCCATCCGCCAGATGACGCGGGTGCGGTCGCCCTCCGGGCTCAGCAGGAAGCGCACGTGGCTGCTCGACCGGAACGGCCGCGTGAAGTCGAGGGCGACGCCGACGCCGTCCGGCTCGACGGACTCGATCCGCATCCTCCCGGCGCCCGCCTTGCGGTTGCCGCTCCACGCGTACGTGGAGCCGACCGTGCCCGGCTCACCGGTGTACTCGCGCTTCAGCGCGGGGTCCATGCCCTCCCACGGCGACCAGTCGACCCAGCGCGGCAGCTCCGCGATGTAGGGCAGCAGCGCTTCCGGCGTGGTCTGGATGGTGTCGGTGCGCTCGACGACGATTGTTCCGGCCATGCGCACACCTTAGCGGCATGGCATGATCGGGCTGTGACCGGGCGAACGATGCTCCTCGACAGCGCATCCCTCTACTTCCGCGGGTTCTACGGCGTCCCCGACACGGTGCGGGCGCCGGACGGCACCCCGGTGAACGCGGTGCGCGGCTTCCTCGACATCATCGCGAAGCTGGTCACCGACTACCGTCCCGAGTCGCTCGTGGCCTGCTGGGACGACAACTGGAGGCCGCGCTGGCGCGTCGACCTGATCCCCAGCTACAAGGCGCACCGGGTCGCGCAGGAGGTGCCGGGCGGGGTCGACGTGGAGGAGGTGCCCGCCGAGCTCGTCGCGCAGGTGCCCGTCATCCGGGAGGTGCTCGACGCCCTCGGGATCACGATCGTCGGTGCCGCCGACCACGAGGCCGACGACGTGATCGGCACGCTCGCCACCACCACGCCCGGACCGGTGGACGTCGTGACCGGCGACCGCGACCTGTTCCAGCTGGTCGACGACGACCGGGACGTGCGCGTCGTCTACACCGCGCGCGGGATGAGCAACCTGGAAGTGCTGACGGACGCGACGGTCGTGGCCAAGTACGGCATCCACGCCCGCCAGTACGCGGATTTCGCCGCGATGCGCGGTGACAGCTCCGACGGCCTGCCCGGCGTCGCCGGGGTCGGCGAGAAGACCGCGGCCGCGCTGCTGGCCGAGTACGGCGACCTCGACGGGATCCGGGCGGCCGCCGCCGACCCCGCGAGCGCGATGAAGCCCGCGCTCCGGACGAAGTTCGGCGCGGCGGGCGACTACCTCGCCGTCGCGCCCACCGTCGTCGAGGTCGTCCGCGACCTCCCCCTCGGCACGGTCGACGCGCGCCTGCGGGCCCCTTCCGACGAGCAGCGCGCGGCCCTTGCGGCCCTCGCCGAGCGCTGGGCCCTCGGCGGCTCCCTCGACCGCTGCCTCACCGCCCTCACCTGACCCCTCCCCCAAGCAGCCGCCGAGCACAGGAAAACCGTCGCGAATCACGCTGAAACGCGACGTTTTTCCTGTGCTCAGCGGCTAGGAGGCGGAGGGGTCGAAGCGCCAGAGTTCGCGTTGGGCGAGGAGGGCGAGCTCGCGGAGGACGTCGAGGTCGGCGTCGGACTCGGCCGGCCGGCGGGCGGTGCGGCCGAAGACGCACATCGCGCCGATGCGCGTGCCGTCGGGCGCCTCCACGGGATAGCTGGCGTAGAAGCGGAGGTGCGCGGGGCCGGTGACCAGGGCGTTCGTGGCGAACCGCTCGTCGTGCTCGGCGTCGGGCACCACCATCCCGTCCGGGGACTCCAGGGTGTGCAGGCACGCGGACTGCTCGATCGGGATCTCGGTGAGGGCCGCGCCGACCGCCGCGATCGGCCACTCCGTGCGGTCGTCGAGCACGGTGAACATCGCGATCTCGGCGCCGAGGGTGCGCTGCGCGGTGCCGACGAGTCCCTCCAGCCGGGCGTCCCGCTTGTGCTCGCCGAGCCGCAGCCGGGCGATCGCCGCGATCCGGTCCTCGGCGGTGGAGGCGTGGTGCCCGGTCTCTACGGGGTGCCCGATCAGGGCGGGGGCGAGAGCGTCGGCGATCGAGCGGGCCCAGAACAGATAGTCCGCGGGGCTGCGGTGCCGGCCGCCCTCCACCCGGGGCGACGCCGGCAGGGGGACGAACGTGGCGCCGGTCTCGGCGCAGGCCTCCCGGGCGGCGCGGTTCAGCCGCTCGGCGTGCTCCTGCACGAAGTCGCGGAACTCCTCGTCGTAGGGCGGCAGCGACCGGATCGGCTGGGCGCCGAGCCAGGCGACCACCCCCGCCCCGCTGGCGCGGACCTCCTGGAGCAGCCCGGTGACGTGCCCGCGCCACCGCGCCGGCTCGACCATGCGGACCGTGTCGGCGACGGTCGCGCTGAGGATCACGACGTCGTACCGGCCCGCGCCGGCCGCGCGCACCATCCGGGCGAGCCGGCGGACGCCGGCCGACGGGTGCGCCTCCACGTCCACGACGACCCCGCGCCCGGTGGTGGCGGCGATCGCCCGCGCGAGGGCGCCGGGCAGCGCCAGGTCGTGGCTGCTGACCCCCCAGCCGACCACGGGTCCGGAGCCGGCGAGCAGCACGCGCAGGTTCCGGCGCCCGGCGACGAAGGCCTGCGGCGAGTCCGCGGGCCGCGCCAGGGACTGCCGCACGCCGCCGACGCGCAGCAGTCTGAGCCGGGCGGCGAGCCGCCGCGAGGCGCCGAGCCGGTCGTCTTCCACCTGCACGACGGTATCCCGACCATGCGCCCCACGGCACCCACGGCTCGCCGCGACTCCCGCCAGACGCCGGAGAGGCTGTCGAGTACGCGCAAAATCGGGCGAAAACCGCCGAGTACGCGGATAATTCGCGTACTCGGCGGTTTGTTTCGGGAGGCCGCTACGGGAGGATGTGCCCCGCGAGCCGGAACAGGCGGTACCACTCCTCGCGGCTCAGCGGCAGGTCGGAGCCCGCAGCGGCCTCCTGGACGCGGCCCGGGTTGGTGGTCCCGAGGACGACCTGCATGTTCGCGGGGTGCCGCGTGATCCACGCGGTCGCGATCCCGGTGGGGGTGACGCCGTAGGCGGCGGCGAGCTCGTCGAGGGCGTCGTTCAGCTCGGGGTACTGCTCCCGGTCGCCGAGGAAGACCCCGTCGAAGAAGCCCTTCTGGAACGGCGACCACGCCTGCAGCGTGATGTCGTTGAGGCGCGCGTAGTCCAGGATGCCGTTGTCGCGGTCGATGGACTGGTCGAGGCCGGCCATGTTGGCGGCGACGCCCTGCGCGATGATCGGCGAGTGCGTGATGCTCAGCTGGAGCTGGTTCACCTTCAGCGGCTGCGTCACCCAGCGGCGGAGCAGCTCGATCTGGCCCGGCGTGTGGTTGGAGACGCCGAACGCCCGCACCTTGCCCGCGGCCTCGAGCTCGTCGAACGCCGCCGCGACCTCCTCCGGCTCGACCAGCGTGTCCGGACGGTGCAGCAGCAAGAGGTCGAGGTAGTCCGTGCGGAGCGCGGCCAGGGACTCGTCGACGGTGGCCAGGATGTGCTCGCGCGAGAAGTCGAAGTAGCCGTTCCGGATGCCGACCTTGGACTGGATGACCACCTGGTCGCGCTCGGACGCGGGCACCGCGCCCGCGTCGCCGAACCGGGTCTCGCAGCCGTGACGCTCGTCTCCGTAGATGTCGGCGTGGTCGAACACCGTGACGCCGGCGTCCCTGGCCGTCCCCACGAGCGTGCGGACTTCCTCGTCGCTCAGCGGGCTGATCCGCATGAGACCGAGGACGACGTTGGAGGCGGGGACGGCGATGTTCGGAAGGCTCAGGGTTCTCATGCCTCCATCTAACCCCCCGTCAACCCCCTGGCCGGATTCGCGCAGAAGACTACCGTCTACAGTCCGGGGAATCGGGGCCCGGACGGACGGTAGGAGGGGACCGATGACGATGACGCCAGAGGCGAGGACGGCGGTCGACGGGTTCCGGCGGGAGACCCGTCTCGAGGCGTGCCAGCCGCACGGTCCCGGCTACATCGTGCACGCCCTCGGGCGCGACTTCCACGTGAGCGACGAGATGGCGCGGATCTTCCTGCGCCAGGTGGAGCGGGTCGCGGAGTCCGACGCGTCCGCGCTCGTGATCCTGCGGCACGCGCACGGCGTCGAGCTGCTCATGGTGACCGACGCGTCGTCGTTCTCGATCCGCCCGTCCACCGCGGCGGACCGCGCGGCGGCACAGGCGGCCTATCCTCGGATGCGTGGATGAGCTGGGCGACGCGGACCCTCTAGGTCCGGAGGCTGCAGGCGCGGGAGCCGCAGAAGCGGAGAATGCGGACGCGGAGACCGCAGACGCCGAGGCCGTGGACCGTGTCCGGGCCGCCCTCGCCGACGCGGTCCGCCGGCTGGAGGAGGCCGGCGCGCGCGACGAGGCGCTGGCCGTGCTGGTCCCGCGGCGGCGCAGGTTCGGCATCCCGCGCGAGCCCGTGCTGCGGCCGGCCGGGCGGGTGTGGCGGCTGGGCGTGCTGCTCCTCGCGCGCGACGGCACGCTGCACGCCACCGGGCAGCTCGTGCGCGCCACGCCGCCGGGCCGCACCCAGTACGTCTCGGTGTCGGCGGAGACGCGCAGGGCCTACCGCGCGGCGGCGGAGCGCGGGCACTTCCGCGACGGCGAGACCGTCGACTTCGACGCCCCCGACATCGAGCTCACGGTCGAGGGCCTGCGCGCCGCGACCGGGCCGCTGCTGCTCCGGGACGGGCAAGCGCTGGTGCGGTGGAGCGCCGCCTCGGAGCAGACCGTCGGCTTCCACGACTACCTGGCCGAGCGCGTGGACCTGCTGGCGCACCCGCCCCAAGGAGCGTGAGGCGCCGAGGGTGAGGCGCGCAGCGGGTACGGCGAAGAGCGGGGCTCAGGCCTCGGTCGGGGCGCTGTCCGCCTTGCCGGTGACCTGATCGAGCTTGTCCGACGCCTTCCCCACGGCGTCCGACACCGTGTCGCTCACGGTGGAGGCGGCGCGGCCGGCGAGGTCCCCCACGCTGTCCTTCACCTGCTTCACCTGGTCCGAATTGGAGAAGCCCTGCCATTTGCTCCGCATGTTCTCGTAAGCGCCGCGGCCCGCGCGGGTGCCGACCACGAACCCGACGGCGACCCCTGCCAGAAAGATGATGACCTTCATGCGCAGCACCGTACGCGCGCGTCGCCGACCGCACCAGGGACGAGAATGGGCCGGGTGACGGAACCGGTGCGGGGCGGGGAGGACGGCGGCGACGCCGTGGCGCGCTTCGAGCGCGCGGCGTCCGCGTGGTCCGCGCGTTCAGGCTCCGCGACGGTGCCCGTGCCGGCCGGGCTGGTCGGCGCGCTGCTCGTGGAGGGCGCGAGCGACCGCGCCGCGTGCCGCGAGGCGTGCCGGCTGCTCGGGGTCGATCCGGCGGGCTCCGGGGTGGCCATCCTCCCGATGGGCGGCGCGATGAGCGTCCGCCGGTTCGTCGGCCTGCTGCGCCCGGCGCAGCTGCGGCTGCACGGCCTGTGCGACGCCGGCGAGCGCGGCTTCTTCGAGCGCGCCGGGCTGGACGAGCGCTCGGTGTCGGTGTGCCGTCCCGATCTGGAGGGCGAGCTGCTGCGCGCGCTCGGCGTCGAGCGGGCGGAGGCGGTGCTCGCGCGGGAGGGCGATCTCGGCCTGTTCCGCACCTTCCAGCGCCAGCCCGCCCAGCGCGAGCGGCCGGCGCTCGCCCAGCTGCACCGCTTCCTCGGCACGACCTCCGGGCGCAAGGAGCGCTACGGCCAAGTCCTCACCGCGGAGCTGGCGCCGGCGGAGCTGCCCGCGCCACTGCGGGAGGCGGTGGAGGCCGTTCTCCGCCGATAGAACGCCCGGCGCATAGGCTGGGCCGCATGCCCACCACCTCCCCCGAGCTGCTCGATCGCCTGGCCGTCCTCTTCGCCGCGCGCGACCGCGACAACATGCGCCCGACCATCGACGCGTTCCTGGCCGTGCTCGCCGAGCACCCCGACGACCCGCACGTGCTCTACGAGGTGGGCGGCTCCTACGACACCGCGGGCGAGGAGGAGACGGCGGCCGGATACTACGAGCGCGCCCTCGATGCCGGACTGGCGGGCGACACGCTCCGGAAGTGCCTGCTGCAGCACGGCAGCACCCTGCGCAACCTCGAGCGCTTCGACGAGTCCCTGGCGGTGCTCGACCGGGCGCGGGCCGCGTTCCCGGAGTCCGAGTCGGTGCGCGTCTGGCACGCGCTCTCGCTGCACGCCGCCGGTCGCAGCGACGGCGCGGTCGCCGAGCTCATGGAGCTCGCCGCCGACCGCATCCGCACCCCCGACCTGCTGCGCTACGAGGCGGGGCTGCGCGGCAACGCCGAGTACCTCCGCGAGCTCGACGCCGCCCGCTGACATTCGTGACGAATCGCGGCTCTGACCCCGCCAAACGCGACATTCGGCACGAATCGCCAGACCGACATTCGTGACGAATCGCGGCTTTGAGCGCGCGAAAGGCGCGATTCGTCACGAATGTGCGGAGGCTCAGGCCAGCAGGGCGGCGATGACCAGCAGCACCGGGACGGCGAACAGCGTCGTCAGCAGGACGATGTCCCGGGCGACCGGCATCCCGCGCTCGTAGCGGGCGGCGAAGTTGTAGACGTTCTGCGCGGTCGGGAGCGCCGCGAGCGCCACCGCCGCGAACAGGGCGTGACCGTCCAGCCCGAAGGCGAACCGGGCCACGACGAACGCGATCAGCGGCATCCCGACGGACTTGAGGACCACCGCGGTCGCGATCTCCGCGCGGCCGTGCCCCGCCTGGAGCGGACGGGACCCGTGCAGCGACATCCCGAACGCCATCAGCACGAGCGGCACCGCGGCGCCGCCGAGCAGCTCGAACGGCTGGTAGACGGCCGCCGGGATCGGGATGTGCAGCACGTCCACGAGGATGCCGAGCAGCGAGGCGATGATCATCGGGTTGCGCACCGGCTGCGTCAGGATCGACCGGAGCGAGACCGTCCCGCGGCTGGTGACGTCCAGCACGGTGAGCGCGATCGGCGCGAACACGATGAGCTGGAGCAGCAGCACCGGCGCGACGTACGACGCGCTCCCCAGCACGTAGACGGCGACGGGGAGGCCGATGTTGTTGGCGTTGACGTAGCCGGAGCCGAGCGTGCCGATCGTGGTCTCCGCCGCCGGCCGCCGGAAGAACAGTCGCGACAGCGCCAGGAACAGCCCGGCCGCGACGACGGCCGCGATGGCCGCGACGACGAGCTGCGTCGAGAACACGACTTTGAGGTCGGCGTGCGCGAGCGTCACGAAGAGCAGGGCCGGGTTGGTGACGAAGAACGCGATGCGGTTGAGCACGTACGGCGCGGTCGGGCCGCCGACCCGGAACCGCCCGGCGAGGTAGCCGACCAGGATGACGAAGGCGATGATCCCGAACCCGGTCAGCACTCCAGCCATCGACGCGGCGTCTCCTCTCGTCTCCCCCGGACCATCCTGCGGGACAATCCTGCCAAGGAATGCGCCACGATCCGGTCAGGACGTCAGCGGATCGCGCGCATTCGCGTGGAGCCTCCCGGCCACCAGCACGCCGATGCCCGTCCCGATCACCGCGCCGAGCGTGTTGGCGATCACGTCCTGCACGGTACCGAACCGGGCGGGGAGGAAGAAGTGCTGGGTGAGTTCGATCGCGACGCTGGCGAGCAGGCCGGCGAGCGGGGCGATCCACCAGCGGCGGCGCCCGGCGATCAGGACGAGGAGCAGGGCCGGCGGGACGAAGAACGCGATGTTGGCCGTGAACTCGATGACGTCGTACGCGTCGAGGGGGCGGATCCCCACGACGGCCAGCGTGCCGAGGAGGCGGAAGAGCAGCGGGTGGAACGGGCGATCGACCGGGGTCGGCCACAGCCCGACAGCGGCTACGAAGACGGTGTAGGCGAGCAACCCGATGGTCGCTCTGGTGCGGATGCGTCGGTCGGCGGGCATCGCATCAGGTTACGGGACTCGCATCCGGAGTTCCTGTGTGTCAGACCCCACGTTTCACAGCGTCGGGGTGGGCCGCGGCGGCGCGACCGTCAGCCGCGCCGGATGCGGCCGCCCCTGGCCACGCGCGCCGCCCCGGCGACCATCACGATCAGGACCGCCGCGGCGAGCGCGGTCACCGCGACCACGGCGCTCGGCAGGGCGCCCTCCACCCGCGAGACCGCGATCCACACCAGGCCCCAGGCGGTGGCGAGTGCGGGAGCGAGGCGGCCGCGGTCCCAGACGGCGAGCGCGCAGGCGACGGCCGCGAGCAGGACGATCACGGCCATCGCCCACAGCTCGGGCGCGACGCCGAACCCGGTGAAGCCGGCGGCTTGCAGCCACGCCGCCGCGTCGGCCGCGGTCGCCACCATCACCCAGCCCAGGTACAGGCCGACCGTGCCGTCCAGGAGGACGCTGTCGGCGGTGGACTCGCCCGGCTCGTGCCGCAGCCGCACGAACGCGACCAGGAGCACCGCGAGCAGGAGGGCGATCACCGGGACGCTCAGGGCGAGCAGCCCGGCCTGCACGGCGAGGATCCAGGCGGCGTTGAGCAGGAGCGAGGCGAGCACCCAGTAGCCGGCGGCTCGCTGGCGGTGGCGCGTCGCCTGGGAGGGCAGCGCCTGCCAGATGGCGTACCCGGCCAGCCCGAGGTAGATGACCGACCAGATCGCGAACGCCGGCACCGCCGGCGCCAGCAGCGTGGCGTCCGGCCCGAGCGCGCCGCCCGCCACCTGGGGGATGGGCCGGCCGCCGGCCAGTCCGGAGCCGTAGGCCGCGCTGCAGAGGGCGACGACGGCGGCGGCGATCACTCCGCTCTGCCGGATGCGGTCGGCGACGGTGGGGTGCGTCGTTCCGAGCGGCAGCCTTCGGGTAAGGCTCGACATGCGGCACAGAGTAGTCCGGAGGGCCGGGAACCGGCATCCCCTTGCGTTTTCGCGGATCCTGGGGCTGAGGGAAGCTCAGGAGGCCGGATCGGCGTGCGCGGCTGAGGCGGTCGCGACGACCACGGTCCCGTCCAGGTCGGGGTCCGAGACGACCCGCGGGGTGAATCCCACCGCCTCGAACAGCCCGGCGGTCCGCTCCGCCTGCTCGTCGCTCGTCTCGATGACGACGGCTCCGCGCGGCGTCAGCCAGGCCGGCGCCTCCGCCGCGATCCGCCGGTGGAGGTCGAGGCCGTCGGCGCCGCCGTCCAGCGCCACCGCCGGCTCGTACAGGCGCGCCTCCGGGGGCATCAGGGCGATCGCGTCCGTCGGCACGTACGGCGCGTTCACCGCGATCACGGCGAACCCGCCCCGCAGGGAGGCCGGCAGCGCGGCGAACAGGTCGCCCTCGAAGACGCGCTCCGGCGGGAGGTTGGCGCGCGCGGCGCGGACGGCCGCCGGCTCGACGTCCGCCGCGTACACGACGGCGCCCGGCACGCGCGCGGCGATCACGGCGCCGATCGCTCCGGCGCCGCAGCAGAGGTCGAGCACCGCGTCGTCCGGCGCGGCGAGCGCGGCCGCCTCCCGGGCGAGCAGCTCGGTGCGGCGGCGGGGGACGAAGACGCCGGCGTCCACGTGGATGCGCAGGCCGCCGAACTCGGCGTAGCCGAGCAGGGGCTCGAGGGGCTCACCGGCCACTCGCCGCTCGACCAGGGCCTCCAGCTCGTCCGGGGAGGCCGCGGCCTCCAGCAGCAGGGCGGCCTCCTCCTCGGCGAAGACGCAGCCGGCGGCGCGCAGCCGGCGCACCAGCGCGGTGTCGTCGCTCGCGTCCACCGGGCCATGCTATCCGGCGGCCCGCAGCCGTCGCCGCGGGCATGCCCAATCCCGCCAGAGTTCAACCCCTCCCCCTAGACCTTGACCCGCCGCCGGTCCGCTCGTATGGATGGTCTATGAAGAGGATCCACTACGCGAGCGGGTCGGTGCTCACCGGCGACGCGATCGCCGACGTCCTGGTGCGGTACGCGGCGGTCCTGGCGACCAACACCGCGGCTGCGGAGGTGCGTGCGCCGGTGATCCTCCACTCCGGCGAGGTCGGCGAGGCGGTTCTGCTGCTCGGGCCGGCCAGCCAGATCCTGGCCGAGAGCGAACCCTACGACGGTCCGGAGCTGCGCGACACCGACTTCGTCGACCGGCTGGACGACCTCGTGACGTCTCTGGGGCCGCGCCGGGCGACGTTCGTCCATGCCGGGACCGAGGAGCTGGACGACCTCGACGTCGACCTGCTCTGACCGCTCCGAGCCCTCCCGCCGAGCCCTCCCGCCTGGCCGGATCGTCCGGCCGTCGGCCGCATCCGATACAGGAGTGCACTGGCAGAACCCGGATTGCCGCGTACTATCTGGCGGGAGAGCAACTCCGGGGAGTAGGACATGCAGGTGTTCCACGTCTACATCGACGAACTGCGATTCACGTTCGTCGATCGCGAGCCTGTCGAAGAGCTGAAGCGGCAGGTGATCCAGGCGAGCCGTTCCGCCGGAGA
Source organism: Leifsonia shinshuensis (assembly GCF_013410375.1). Taxonomy (NCBI): domain Bacteria; kingdom Bacillati; phylum Actinomycetota; class Actinomycetes; order Micrococcales; family Microbacteriaceae; genus Leifsonia; species Leifsonia shinshuensis. The sequence goes on along the minus strand of NZ_JACCFL010000001.1, from coordinate 461,932 downwards.
CTTCATCGCGATCACCCAGTCGAGCCGTCCGCCGAGCGAGATCTTCGTGACCAGCCAGACCCGGGTGCGCATCGAGACGGCCAGCATCCCGCGGGAGCCCGCCACGGCGAGCGACCACGAGGAGGACGACTCGTTCTGGTTCGACTTCGACTCGCTCAGCTGAGGGGACGAGCCGCTGGGCCACGCGGGACGCGGGCGGCGGGGTCCGGCTCGGCGGCGCGCGAGCGCGGCTATAGCCCGCGTTCGGGGATTCCAGTAGGGTCGCGGCATGACCATTCCTGAGGACGAGAACAAGCCGCAGCCTCCCGAGGGCGGCAACACTGCCGGCGCCGTCCCGCCGGTCCCCGAGCCCACCGAGCCGGCTCCTTCCTCTGAGGTGCCCCCGGCCGCCCCGGTCACCCCTCCGCCCGCGGCGCCCGCCGGCGGCTTCCCGCCCGCGCCGCCCGCGCCCGCTGCCGGCTCGGTCCCGCCGCCTCCCGGAGCCTTCCCGGCGTACGCGGCCGCACCGCAGGAGCCCGTCGCCGCGCCCACCCGCATCCCGTCCACGGTGAACGCCGCCTTCTGGCTGTACGTGGCGAGCGCCGTGCTCAGCGTCATCGGCGGGATCGTCACGATCGCCACGGCCCCGGGCAGCAAGGGCGCGATCATCCGCCAGTTGCAGACCTCCCGGGCGAACCTGAACGGTCAGAGCCTCGACCAGATCGCGAACGCGGCGGTCAGCGTCGCGATCGGCGTCTCCATCGTCACGCTGATCTTCTGGGCGATCACCTTCGTGCTGTTCGCGTTCTTCATGCGGCGCGGAGCGAACTGGGCGCGGATCGTGCTGACGGTCCTGACTGTGCTGTCGCTGTTCAACATCATCCCGGGCTTCCCGTTCGGCCTGCTCCAGGTGCTCGCGTCGATCGTCGCCGTGATCCTGATCTGGCTGCGGCCGTCGTCGGCGTGGTTCGCCGCGATCAAGGCGTCGAAGGCGCCGCGGGCGTAGCCTCCTCCCGCCACCCGGCGTACCGTTCGTCGCGGACGACGAGAGGGGCGGATCATGCCGGGACGAGAGAACTCGCTGAAGGACCAGGAGCTCTACGAGAAGCTGCGCGACGAAGGCAACTCGAAGGAGAAGTCTGCTCGCATCTCCAATGCGGCCGCGGCGCGCGGTCGCAAATCCGTCGGCCGGAAGGGCGGCGAGTCCGGCTCGTACGACGACTGGACGGTCCCTGAACTGAAGAAGCGCGCCAAGGAGCTCGGCCTGACCGGCTACTCGAAGAAGACCAAGGCGGAACTCGTGGAGGAGCTCCGCGACCACTGAGTGCCGCGGGCCGGACGCGTGACGCCGCGCACGCGTACACTCGCGGCATGGACCTGCGCGAGGTGGCCGCGGACCTGTACGGGGTCGATCCCGCGGAGTTCGTCGCCGCGCGCTCGGCGGCAGCCGCCGGAGCGGACCGCGAGCTGCGGAACAGCATCAAGACGCTGAAGAAGCCCACCGCGTCCGCCGCGGCGGTCAACGGGCTGACCCGGCGGGACCCCGAGCTGGTGGAGCGCATCCTGGAGCTCGGCGACCGCATGCGGGACGCCTTCGCCGCGCGCGACCGGGACGCCATCCGCGACCTGACGCGGGAGCGGCAGCGCCTGCTGCAGCGCGCCCTGCGCGACCTCGGCACGAGCGCCGCGGTCGGCCGCGAGGTGGAGGAGACCCTCCAGGCCGCCGTCATCGACCCGGCCGCCGCCGCGGCCGTGCGCAGCGGGATGCTGGTGCGCGCGCTGGAGTCGACCGGGGTGGAGTCCGTCGACGTCACCGACGCGATCGCGCTGCCGCTGGACGCCGACGCGCTGGCGGCGCTCGCACAGCGGGACACGGAGCCGATCGTCACGGCGACGCAGGCGCCCCGCCCCGCGGACCGCAGCGGCACGAAGACTGCGCGGACCCCCGGCGGAGAGAAGAGCGCGCGGGAGGCCGCCGGCGCACAGACCGAACCGGAGAAGAAGGAGAACGCCAGCGACCGCCGGGAGCGCGAGCGGACCGTGCGTGCCGCCGAGCGCGCCCTGGAGCGTGCCCGGGCCGACGCCGAGGCGCTCGACGACGAGCTCGACGCCGAGGTCGACCGCCGCGCCGACCTGGAGGCCGAGCGCGACGCGCTCGAACGGCGGATCCAGCGGACCGAGGCCGAGCTCGCCGACGCGAAGGCTGCGGAGCGCGCGCTGCGGCGGCGCATCCCGGAACTGCAGCGCGCCGTGCGTGACGCCGAACGCGCCCTGGACGAGGCCCGCGACGGCTGAGCCGATCGGCTGAGCCGACCGGCCGCTTCGATCAGGCGGGAAGGTGCTGGTTGAGGTCGTCCTCGGCCATCACGACCATGCCGCCGGTGCGCTGGGACGTGTGCATCAGCGCTTCCAGCCACTGCGGGTTGATCGCGGGCGGACGGCTCCCCGCGAACTGGAACGCGATCGGGATCTCGCGGCTGATCCAGAGCGACACGCGCCCCGAACCCTGGTCGACGGGGACGTCCCAATTGAGCAGGAAGCTCTCGTGGCGGCGCAGTTTGGCCACGACCGCGAGCTTGACGTGACTCAGCACGCGGTCATCGAGGTCAAATTCCTGACCTGCGCCGTAGAGCAGTTTTCCCATGCTGCAATAGTGCCCCACGAAACACCCATCGTGCCTCGCGAATACAGGGGATTGACACACCCGCCATTCCCGGATAAGACCGGACCAGCGGCTGAAACCGCTCTCACTGGGAATGCCCTCCGACCGCTCCCGGACGCCCGGGAACGGTCGGCGCTCAGGTCCGCCGGAACGGCGCCGCCACCGTCGCACCCAGCGCCCGCCGGCGCACCACGGCGAGGACGCCCGCGAGCAGCGCGTAGCCGCCGGCCACGAGCCAGCGCGCCTCGGTCGACGGGAACACGAAGGTCGCGGCGAAGAGCACGAACAGCGCGACGGCCCACCTCCCGCTGAACCGCAGCGAGAGCAGCACGGCGACGCCGAGCAGGGTCTGCGCCGCCGTCAGCACGAACTCCTCGGTCTGCCGCCCGTCGAGCGGCAGCGCCCAGCCGCCGCCGCCGAGCGCGTGCGCGATCGGCAGGGTGCCGACGAGCGCCGTCCACTGGTTGACCTTGCTGGCCAGCAGGATGCCGAGGCCGGTCGCCGCCCGGCCGCGCACGACGAAAAGGATCGCGATGACGAACTCCGGCGCCTCGGACGCGAGCGGGGCGAGCCACTGCACGAGCAGGAAGTCGTCGATCCCGAGGGCGCGGCCGCCCGAGACGAGGCTGTGCGCGAACGGCTCGGCGAGCGCCAGGATCACGGCGGCGGCGAGCACGAAGATCGCGACGACGACGATACGGCGGGCCCGCTTCGGCAGCGCGCCGAGGTCGCGGGAGACGCCGATCAGCTCGGGCTCCCCGGTCTCCGTGCGCGCGACGCGGACGAGGTAATACACGAACAGGGCGAGCAGCACGACGCCGAGCGCCACGTCGATCCGTCCGGTCAGCGGGATGATCAGGGTCAGCGCGGAGGCGATCAGGAGGAGGCCGAGCTCGGTGCGGTTCTCCCGCGGCAGCCCGATCGAGAACGGCCTCTGCAGCACGTCGGCGTCGGCCGCGCGCCTCGCACGCAGCGCCCGCTGCGCCAGGAAGGCGACCAGCAGCAGGAACGGCCAGCCGAAGCCGAGCAGCAGCCGGTTGGAGCCGGTCATGTTGGCCGCCGCGTACGCGGCCTGCGCAGGGTCGGAGCCGGCGGAGAAGGCGAAGTACAGGTCGATCGCGTATTCGGGGAGGATCGCGACGACCGCGAGGAGGCCGACGGCGAGCCCTCCGGAGATGTCGAGCTCCGCGGCCTCCCCGGCCCAGGCGAGCGCGAACGCGGCGGCGACGATGGCCGCGCCGAAGGCGAGGATGCCGACGGCCGGCGGGAGGTCGACGCCGGCCGGCCGGAGCGCGACGCCCTGCGCGGCGACGGCGACGACGAAGCCGAGGGGGAGGAGGAGGCGCAGGGCGGGGCGGCGCGACGGGGCGGCGTCGGGCCGGGATCCCGGTCGGGTAGGGGTGATGGGTGCTGGCCCGGTCATGGCAGCGGTCCTCTCGCTCGCGCGGCGACCGGGCACGGAAGGAGACCGGCCACCGCAGACGGGTGGCCGAAGGTCTCGCTCGCCCCGCGGTCGCTGACGCTGCGCGGGGTGGCACGCCGGGCCGGGCTTCGTGGCCGGCCAGTGTGTCGACGTGCCGCGGGGAGCTACTCCCCTTCGACCCGTCCAGCCTGTCAGAGCGCGCGGCCGTGCCTCCCGGCCGCGGGCGGATTGCCAGCGTTTCGCGCGGCCTAACTCGGGCGCTCGGCCGCCCCTAAGTGGATGTCAGGCGCGGGGATCAGGAGCGGCACTCAAGCGTCGAGGAAGGCGATCAGGTGCGGGAGGAACGCGCGCAGCGCCGCGTCGTCGCCCGCGGCCGCCAGGAGCTCGCCGAGGTAGTCGCCGTGCGTTCCCGGCACGATCAGGAGGCGCGCGTCCGGCAGCAGGCCGGCGACCTCCACGAAGTGGGCGCTGCGCACCACGTCGCGGTCGGCCCCGACGACCAGCGTCGGCGCGGCCACCGACGCCACCAGCTCGTCCGGGAAGTCCTGGAAGCCCAGCATGAGCCGCCGGTCGAGCTCGAACATCCGCTCGGCGTGCCCGGGGTCGCGGCTGACGGCGAAGTCGGCTTGGGCGTAGACCGCGGGCAGGTCCTCGAAGCGTCCGGCCTCCAGGCCGGCCCAGAAGCCGTCGACCATCGCATCCCGGCGCAGCGGCGCGGACGCCAGCACGAGCTTGCGCACGCGATCCGGGTGGCGCGCGGCGAGCTGCAGCGCGACCTGGCCGCCGTTGCTGAAGCCCAGCACGTCGACCGGGCCCAGGTGGAGCTCCTCGAGCACCGCGGCGACATCGTCGGCCGACGCCTCGAACGACGGTTCGCGGTCGCCGGAGGCCGTGCGACCGTGGCCCTGCAGCTCGACGGCGAGCACCGAGCGGGTGCGCTCCAGCAGCGGGAGCAGCATCCCCCAGTTCGACTCGATCGTGGAGCCGCCGCCGTGGAGGAGGAGCAGCGGCGGGTGCGGCGAGTCCTCGTCGCCGTGCCATTCGCGATGCAGGGGGATGCGCGTCACAGTGCCCGACGCTACCGCGTCACGCGCGCCGTGGACACACTTCTGCTGGCAATCCGGCAAAAGACCTGTGCCGGACGCGGTGAAGTGGTTAGGCTTGAGGAGTTCGCGCGCATCGAATACCAGGCAAGGAGGCCTTCACAGGCATGTCCCATCCACTCGCTGTCGCTGCGCTCGGCTTCTGGCACGTCCACGCGGGCGATTACGCCCGCGTCGCCCAGGAGCATCCCGGCACCACCCTCGTCGCCATCTGGGACGACGACCCCGAACGCGGCCGCGAGGCCGCCGAGACGTTCGGCGTGGAGTTCGTCGCCGACCTGGACGAGCTGCTCGCCCGTGACGGTCTCGACGCCGTCACCGTCACCACCTCCACCGACCGCCATCGCGACGTGATCCTGCGCGCGATCGCCGCGGGCAAGCACGTTTTCACCGAGAAGGTGCTCGCGCCGAGGGTCGAGGAGGCCGACGAGCTCGTCGCCGCCGCCGACGCCGCCGGCGTCTCGCTGGTGGTCTCGCTCCCCCGCCTCTACCACGGCTACACGGCCGGGATCGAGGAGGTCCTGGACGCCGGGACGCTCGGCGACCTCGCCTACAGCCGGGTGCGCCTCGCGCACGACGGCTGGATCGCCGGCTGGCTGCCGGACCGGTTCGGCCACCCGACCGAGGCGATCGGCGGCGCCCTCACCGACCTCGGCTGCCACCCCGCCTACCTCACCCGCCTGTTCCACCGGAGCGAGCCGCTGCGGATCAACGCCACCTACGCGAGCCTCACCGGGCGTGAGGTCGAGGACAACGCAGTGGTCACCGCGGAGTTCGCGGGCGGACGGATCGGCGTCTTCGAGGCCAGCCTGGTGCAGGGACCCGGCGACTTCACGATCGAGCTCCGCGGCACCCGCGGCGCGCTCTCCTACGGGGGCGCCGGCGGCGGGCTGCGGATCGACACGGGTGACGGCTGGCGCGAGCTGCCGGTCCCGGACGACAAGCCCGGCGCGTTCGACGAGTGGGTGCAGCGCATCCACGACGGCGGCCGTGCCGACGCCAACCTCGACCACGCGCTCGCGCTGACCCGCATGGTGGTCGCGGCGAACGCCTCCGCCGCGGAGGGTCGCGCCGTGACGCCCGCCGTACCCGCCGCCACCCGCTGACCGCGCCGGCCCACCACACCGAACACACACCACCGCCGCGGGGCGCGAGCGCCCCGATCCGGCACTTCCCGGGCGCTGACGCGCCCCTCGATCCTCTTTGGAGTCTTCCCATGACCAGCAACACCGTCCGAATCGGCCTGATCGGGGCAGGCGGCATCGCCGGCGCCCACGTCGAGGGCTACCTGCTCAACCCCGATGTCATCACCTTCGCGGCCGTCGCCGACCCGGTGCGCGAGAGCGCCGAGAAGCGCGCCGCCGCCTCCGGCGCGGCGATCTACGCCGACTACCGCGACATGCTCGCCGAGTCGGACATCGACGCCGTCGACATCTGCCTGCCCCACCACCTCCACAAGGACGCGATCGTCGCCGCGGCCCGCGCCGGCAAGCACATCCTCTGCGAGAAGCCGCTCTGCTTGACCCCGGAGGAGGCCGCCGAGGTCTCCGCGGCGGTCGAGGAGGCCGGGGTCACCCTGATGTGCGCGCACAACCAGCTGTTCCTCCCCGCGGTCGCCCGCGCGAAGGAGCTGATCGAGTCCGGCGCGATCGGGCGGGTCTACGAGGTGCGCACGACGGACTCCTTCTACAACGACTTCGACCCGGCGAACATGGGCTGGCGCGCGCACGCGTCGACCTCCGGCGGCGGGGAGCTGATCGACACCGGCTACCACCCGACCTATCTGCTGCTGCACCTGGCCGGGGGAGCCCCGGTCGAGGTCACGGCGATGCTGGCCACGCACCGGCTGACCTTCATGGAGGGCGAGGACTCGGCGACGGTGCTCGTCCGCTTCGACAACGGGGTGATCGGCACCGTCGTCACGAGCTGGGCCTACGAGGCCGCTCCCGGCACCGAGAAGTTCTCGGCGGTCGGCGAGCTCGGCAGCCTGACCAGCGACGGGACCACCCTCACGCTCAAGCGGCGCGGGGAGGCCGAGCCCACCGTGCTCGCACTGGAGCCGGTGCACCAGTTCGGCGAGGAGCTGAAGCACTTCGCCCGCAGCGTCCTCGACGGCACCCGCCCGCTGCACACGCACAAGGAGGGCATCGAGGTGCTCGGGATCATCCTCGGCGCCTACGACTCCGTCCGCACGCGCGCCGTCGCCACCATCCCCGCCCTCTCCCCCACCCGCTGACCCACCGCCGAGTACGCACGAAATCAGCCGGAAGCAGCCGAGTACGCAGACTATTCGCGTACTCGGCTCTTTCGTGCGGCGGGTAGGGTCGGGGGATGGATGCGTTTCCGTTGCGTCTCGCTCTGGAGGGCCACGACGGCGTGGTGCTGCGTCGGCTCGAGGAGGAGGACTGGGACGTCGAGCTGCGGCTCGCGCACGTCGAGGACATCCCGCCGTGGACGATGTACCCGGCCGATCTCGACGAGGACGGCGCCCGGCTCCGCGCGCAGCGCAACGTGCGCGCGGCGGAGGCGGGGCACGGCATCCGGTACGTCGTCGACGAGGGCGGCGAGGCGCTCGGAACGGTCGGTTTCGGGCGGTCGCAGGACGGTTTCGAGGTGTTCTACGCGTTGCTGCCGGAGGCGCGCGGCCGCGGCCTGGTGACCGGCGCCGTCACCGCGCTCTCCGCGTGGCTCGGCGCCCAGGGCGAGCGGGTGGTCTGGCTCAGCACCCTCGACGGGAACGCCGCGAGCGAGGCGGTCGCGACCCGCTGCGGCTTCGCCCGCTTCCGCTCGGGAACGCACGTGGACGGCCGCCCGCTGACGGTCTGGAGCCGCACCCTGGAGTGGTGAAACCTTCGAGGATTGACACGAAATCTATTTCATTTCAACAGGTTCCCACCTGTTCCCAAACGGCGTGCCGTGGGGTTAAAGTGACGCATGAGCACTCCGAGGACGGGGCGCCAGCTGGGCGGTCCCGAACACCCGCGACACGATGACTTCGTCGCGGTGCCCTACCTGCGTCAAGGGCAGCTCATCTCCCTGATCCGCTGGAGCCAGGTCAACGGCGAATGGCGGTACACCACGATGCTCGCGCAGTACCTCCACCGCGACGAGGAGAGCTGGTACCTCGTCATCAACGGCCAGCGCGCCAAGCTGAGCCGCTCGGAGTGGGCCATCTTCAACTGACGCTGATTCCCCCGCTCGGCGGCCGGGTGTAAGACGTGGAGGCATGACCCTCCGCACCGTGCTCTTCGACGTCGACGGCACGCTCGTCGACTCGAACTACCTCCACATCGACGCCTGGCAGCGCGCGTTCGCCGAACTGGACGCGCCCGTCGACGCCTGGCGCGTCCACCGCGCGCTGGGCCGGGACTCTGCGCAGCTGCTGCGCGCGGTCGCCGGCGAGCGCGACGACGAGTGGAACGAGCGCGCCAAAGCGCTGCACGCCGCGCACTTCCGGGAGCTCGCGCCGCGGCTGCGAGCGTTCGACGGGGCCGCGGACCTGCTGCGCGCGGTCAGCGCGCGCGGCGTCCGGGTCGTGCTCGCGACCTCCGCCGCCGCGGACGAGCTGGAGCTGCTGCGGCGCGCGCTCGGCGCCGACGATGCGGTGCACGCCGCCACCTCCGCGGACGACGTGGACGAGGCCAAGCCCGATCCCGGCATCCTGGAGGTCGCTCTGCGCCGGGCGGACGCGACGGCCTCCGAAGCGCTCGTCGTCGGGGACTCGGTGTGGGACATGACCGCGGCGGCCCGAGCGCGCATCCGCCCGGTCGGCGTGCTCTGCGGCGGAGTGGGGGCGGCCGAGCTCACCGACGCCGGCGCGCGGGCGGTGTTCGACGGGCCCGCCGCCCTGCTGGAGGCCCTCGACTCCGTGCTGTGAGACCGGCCGGTCAGTCCGGCAGCTCCCGCAACGCGCTGGTCCGCTCTCCGGGGCGGTCGCCGGTGTTGACCGTGCCCTTCGGCTCGAACATCACGACGAGGGCCTCCTCCTCCGCGAACGGGCAGTGCTCCTCCCCCTGCGGGACCACGAACACGTCGTGCGGGCCGAGCTCCACCTCGCGGTCGCGCAGCTGGATGGTGAGCCGGCCGGAGATCACGAGGAACAGCTCGTCGGTGTCCGGGTGCGCGTGCCAGATGAACGAGCCCTGGAGCCGGGCGACCTTCACGTCGTAGTCGTTCACGCTGGCGAGCCGGTGCGGCTGCCAGGGTTCGGGGACGAGCGCGAACGCCGCGTCGATGTTGTGGACACCCTGTTGCGGGGAGGCGGTCCCCTTCCGCTGCGTGCTCATGCGCACAGCGTAGACACGCGCATCTTGCCAAGCACAGCCCCTCGGGCGTTTGATGCTCTCTGAGAGCGACCACCGACGGAAGGACGGCCATGTCCGCCAGCGAACTCGAGATGTCCAGCGTCCGCTACCCGTACCGGGAGCGCATCTTCCACGTCGAGAAGAAGGCGCCGGGCCAGTGGGTGGTGCTCGACGAGTCGCACGCGGAGCTGGGCCGGCTCGTGCGGGTGTCCGCGGAAGGCGAGGAGCACGAACCGGTGTTCGGCGCGATTCCGCTCGGCTACACCGAGACCCTGCACGAGGGGTCGGACTGGAAGTTCCTCGTGGCCGCGCTCATCAACGAGGCGCTCGACGAACCGCCGACGCCCTCGGTCGTCCACCCGGGCGAGGCCTGACCGCCCGGGCGGACACACCTTCGGGCATCCGGTGCCCGGATTTCTCGCCGGAACAGGGCGTTTGCGGAGAGGCGGCGGCTACGATACCGGCAATGAACGCAGCGCTGCGCACGACGCTCGGCTGGGTGGCCGCGGTGCTGCTCAACCTCGGCGCGGTGCTGTTCGTCGTGGGCCTCATCGTGCCCCGCTCCGGCGACACCTCGATCCTGGCCGTCGGGATCGGGATGCTCGTCGCCGGGCTGATCGTCGGCGCGGTGTGGCTGTACGGGAGCCGGCGCGCGGGACGGCGCTGACCCAATCCCGCGCGCCGGCTCCCGGGCGCTCAGTCCGGCGGCTCAGTCCGGGGGCTCGGTGTTCTTGACGAGGTCCGGGTTGGACGGCTGCTCGCTCGGGTCGAAGTCGGCAGGCGGCGGTTCGGCGGCGTCGGAGCCCTCCGACGCCGGACCCTGCGTGTCGCGCGTCGTCACGTCCTCCGCTCCCTCGGGCGTGACGCCCGTCTCGTGCGCCGCGGAGACGTCGCCATTCTCCGGCTCGTCCTCGCCGGGCTCGGCGGCCTGCGCGTCCCGGTCGGCCCCGGCCTCCTGGCCGCTCCGGCCCTCGCCGCCGCCGTCCTCGAAGCGCGCGGGGTCGTCCTCGGCCGGCACGCCGAGATCGCTCGTGTTCGGGAGTCCGCTGGTGTCGCTCATGGCCTGCCCTCCTCGCTGTACGACGTGGCCGAGTCGTCGTCCTCGTCCCTCGGTCGGTCCGGGTCGAGGTCGGCGATCACGTCCTGGATCACGTTCTGGTCCGCCGAGGGCGTGATGGCGCCGCCGTCGTCGCCTTCGAGGTCGCCGGCGAGCCCGTTGGTCGGGTCGTGGCCGGCGACGGCATCCGTGTCATCTCGCTGGTCGCTCATGGCACCGACGCAACGCCGAACCCCCCGCCCACGCAAGGGGTTCACCGTCGCCGAAAGCGGCGTACGCTACCGGTTCGCCGCCGCCACGAGCTGGTCCAGCTGCTCCGCCGTCACCGGGCTGCCGGGGAACGACGCCGCGCGCACCAGCGGGATGGACTCCGCCATCCGGCGCAGGCCCGGGTCGGCCAGCATCGCGCCCATCCCCTGGGCCTCCGCGCTCTGCGCGAGCGCCGCCATCAGGACGGGGCCGCCGACCGGGTGCTCCAGCCACTCGCCGAGGGTCGACTGGATCGTGAGCGGAGCGCTGCGGCCGTCGCCGGCGAGGGTCACGACGGCGGAGCCGCGCAGGTCGCGGGACGACGCGCCGACCTCCACCACGTACTCGCCGCCCTCCACCGTCCAGGCGTCGAGCTCGGTGTCGAAGTAGGCGAGGTCTTCTGCCGCCACGTCGATCACCACGGTCTCGGTGGCGCCCGCGGCCACGGCGACGGTGGCGAAGCCCTTCAGCTCGCGCACCGGGCGCTGCACGCGGGAGGCCGGCACCGACACGTAGACCTGCACGACCTCCCGACCGTCCCGGTCGCCCGTGTTCGTGACGTCCACCGCCACGCGGATCCCCTCGGCCGTCGCGGTCGCCGTCGGAGCGCCGAACGCGAACGTCGTGTACGACAGGCCGTGGCCGAACGGGAAGGAGACCGCCGCGGCCCGAGCGTCGAAGTCGCGGTAGCCGACGAACAGGCCCTCGCCGTAGCGTACGTGGCCCTTCTCGCCCGGGAAGTTGAGGTACGACGCGGTGTCCTCCAGGCGCACCGGGATGGTCTCCGCGAGCCGGCCGGACGGGTTGACCACGCCGAACAGCACATCGGCGATCGCGCCGCCCCCGGCCTGGCCGAGCAGCCAGCCCTCCACGATCGCGGGCACCCGATCGGCCCAGCCCGAGACGCGCACCACGCCGCCGTTGGAGAGCACGACGGTGACGCGCGGGTTGGCGGCGATGACGGCCTCCAGCAGCGCGGTCTGCGCGGCGGGGAGCTCGAGGTGCTCGCGGTCGAAGCCCTCAGACTCGTCCTCGCCCGGCAGGCCGAGGAAGACCAGAACGTCGTCGGCGTCCGCCGCGATCCCGACGGCCTCGGCCGTGAGCGCGACCTCGTCCGCGTCGGCGCCGAGGGTGTAGCCCGGGGCGAAGACCACGGTCGCGTCGCCGGAGAGCGCGCGCAGCTCGTCCAATGCGTTGTCGAGGCGGGTGGGGACGATCTGGGACGAGCCGGCGCCCTGGTAGCGCGGGGTGCGGGCGAACTCGCCGATGACGGCGATCGTGCGTCCGGCCTCCGCCGCCAGCGGGAGGACGCCGTCGTTCTTGAGCAGGACGACGCTGCGGCCGGCGACCTCACGGGCGAGGGCGTGGTGCGCCTCCGCGTCGTAGGTGGCGGTCGCGTCGGCCTCGGCGAGCGCCTTCTCCACCAGGTCGATCACGCGGTCCGCCGCGGTGTCGAGCACGGACTCCGCCAGCGAGCCGTCGCGCACCGCGGCGACCAGTTGCGCGTCCGTGACGCCGCCGCTCGACGGCATCTCCAGGTCGAGCCCGGCGACCAGCGCGCTGACCCGGTCGTTCACCGCTCCCCAGTCGGAGACGACCAGCCCCTCGAAGCCCCACTCGTCGCGGAGCACGGAGGTGAGCAGCCACGGGTCCTCGCTCGCGTAGACGCCGTTGATGCGGTTGTAGGAGCACATCACCGTCCACGGCTGGGCGTGGGTCACGACGTGCTGGAAGCCGCGCAGGTAGATCTCGCGCAGCGGGCGCTCGTCGACGTCGGCGCTCACGCGCAGCCGGTCGGTCTCCTGGTTGTTGGCGGCGAAGTGCTTGAGGGAGGCGCCGACGCCCTGCGACTGGAGGCCGCGGACCAGCGCCGCGCCGAGTCGGCCGGAGACGATCGGGTCCTCGGAGAGGTACTCGAAGTTGCGCCCGCAGAGCGGCGAGCGCTTGATGTTGATGCCCGGGCCGAGCAGCACGCCGACGCCCTCGGCCTTGGCCTCCTCGCCGAGCGCCGCGCCGACCCGCTCCAGCAGCTCGGCGTCCCACGAGGAGCCGAGCGCGACCGCGGGCGGGAAGCAGGTGGCGGGGACGCTGTCGCCGATGCCGAGGTGGTCGCCGCCCTGCGCCTGCTTGCGCACGCCGTGCGGCCCGTCGGTCAGGTAGATGGAGGGGATCCCGGCGCGCTCCACGCCCTCGGTCTCCCAGAAGCTGCGGCCGCTCGTGAGCGACGCCTTCTCGTCCAGGGTGAGTTCGGATGCTCGGGGCAGGCTGTCGACCATGATTCTCCTTCGAACGGCGGCGTAACAAAACCTTACACCACTCGGTTTTATGGTTCGGGGGCGGCGCACATTCGTGACGAATGTCGCGAAAGCGACGCTGAAAACGCACATTCGTGACGAATCGCGGTCGGGGCGTCGCCGTCACAGGCGGTGGATGAGGTCACGGAGGGCGGTCATGTATTGGGTGGAGGCCTGGTAGTTGGGGTGCGTCGCCACCTTCACAAGGTAGAGCGGCGGCCCGAACTCGTCTGCCCCCCGGTCGATCTCGTTGTCCTTGAACGAGGCGTCGGGGAAGCCCAGGTAGTCGGTGCGCCGCCACAGGTTGATCCAGGCGAGCTGCCCGTCCGGCTGGGTGAGCAGCTCGCGCAGCGTCGGCTTGTCGCGCTCGACGGGATCGCGGCCGCCCGACCCCGCCGTTGCGTGATCCTCCACGACCTGCCGCAGCCACGGGTCCGCCTGCCACAGCGACGGCGCGCGGCTCGGGAGGGCGCCGAGCGCCGCCGGCCCGAACAGCTCGGGGAAGAACCGGCCGAAGTACGCGCGCAGCTGCGTTCCGTACGTGAGCAGCCCGACGTTCTTGAGCCCGTCCGTGGTGTCGGCGCCCAGCGTGAAGATCGTCGAGACCGCGAGGACAGCGCCGAGGCTGTGCGCGCTGAACACGACCTTCCTGCGCTGCCACGTGGTCAGCGCCCGGAGCTCGTCGCGGGCGCGCTGCTCCGCGGTGCGCCGGTCCTGCACGCTGCCGGCGTCCTTCGCGATGTCGGCCTCCAGCCAGGCGACGATGCGGTCGCGGAGCTCCGGGATGACGCGCTCGGCGTAGCAGGGCGGCCCGAACGGATGCCCGGCTCGCGGGAGGAAGCACATCAGGTCCCACATCACGCCGATCGGCCGCTCCTTGGTGGTGAGCGCGTTCTCGGCGATGGTCACGACCGCGGCGACGGAGATCAGCCCGAGCGCCGGGAGCGCCAGGTCCAGCAGCGCCGGCCGGAGCGGCTGCGGCAGGGCGATCGCCACGACGATGCCGAGCGCCAGCAGGGCCGCCAGGAGCCCGAGGACGGGCTCGCCGCGGTGGAAGAGCGCGGCCGACCGGCGGGCGTTGAGCATCCGGAAGTCCAGCTTGCCCGCGGACTTCACCTGCGGCACCCGGCCGTCGCGGTAGCTGCGCAGCGGCTCGCGGAGCGCGCGGCCCCCGACGGTCTCCGGCGTGGTCAGGCGCGGCGTCGTGCGCATCCGCAGCAGGGCGACGACGAGCACGAACAGCAGGAGGACGACCGCGAGGACGGGGACCGTCCCGCCGAAGTTGCGGTACGCTACCGGCGTGGTCAGGCCACCGGGCGCCAGCGGGCAGACCGGCGTCGGGCCGCCGGTGGAGGCGAGCGCGCACTGCGTCCCGAGGACGAGGAGCGTCGAGAGCAGCATGGCGCCGCCCAGCGAGAGCAGCATGATCACCCCGGGCCCGGTCCCCCGCCAGCCCTCGTAGGCGAAGCTGCGCCGCCTCGCCATCGGCCGGAAGACGACGAGCACGGCGAGCAGCACGGCGCACAGGGCGGCGAGACCGTACGCCGCCGCGGTGAGCGGGGCGAGCCGGAGATCCTTCGGCGTCGAGACGACGGCCACCAGCAGCGACACCCCGCCCACGGCGACCACGAGGATCGAGAGCCAGCGCGGCACGCCGCGCCGCCAGCCCAGTGCGGACAGCGCGATCGCGAGCAGGACGCCGAGGATGATCGAAGGCGCGATCACGAGCCCGAGGAACGAGGGGGCCCGCTCCTCGGCCGCCGTGCCGTCCGGCAGCGCGACGGCGACCCCGACCGCGACGTACACGACGATCGCGGCCAGCAGCACCCAGCCGGCCACGGCCTCCCGCTTCCGCAGCTCGAGCCGGATCAGGGCGTGCCGGCGGGCGGTCCTGGCGGCGGGCTCGACGTCGCGCATCGCCCGCTCGGCCCGCCCGCGAACAGTGGTGTCGACGTTGCGGACGACGAGGGCGACCACGGCGATCAGCCCCGCCGCCGCGAGAACGGCCCCCAGCGTCAGCCACCACTTCGCCAGCAGCGGCGTGTGCGCCGGGTCGAGGCACTGCGGCGGGAGGTCGACGCCGGCGGGCGCGCACGACCAGAAGACGCCGTCCCAGCCGAGCAGCAGCGCCATGAGGAAGAACGCCGCAGCCGTGTGCAACAGCTCGCTGGGCAGCTTCACCCGGGTGATCCCCCAGAACCCGTCGGTCGCGAGCGGCCGGCGCGGGGTCGCGCCCTGCTCGTCCGTCACGCCGCTGAGGTCGCTCGCGGTGCGGATCTTCGCGACCGTCCCGAAGATCCCGGCCTCGTAGCGGGTGCGCGCCTGATGCGACACGAAGAAGAGGAGGAGCACGCCGGCGATCGGCACGAGGGAGAGCAGGGCGACCCGGATGCCGCGGTGGTCGAGCCCCGGCGTGGTGAAGAACGCGGTCACCCAGCCGGGCAGCGCCGGGCACAGCGCCGGACGCGCCAGGCACTGCGTCCCGATCAGGTCCAGGCTCACCGACGCCAGCGCGCAGACGTAGAGGAGGGTCAGCCCGAGCGCGAAGACCCGCAGCGAGGCGGCGCCGCGGCCGGCGTTCCACTCGCCGGTGCGCGGCTGGTCGGGGATCGTCCGCGTCCAGTAGGCCGTGTTGCACAGTCCGAACGGCAGGATGAGCAGCCAGGCCAGCTGCACGAAGAACTGGCCGACCACGACGAGCGCGCCGCCGCCGTAGCGCGCGAGCATCCCCCAGGAGTACCCCTCGCGGCGGATCACCGTCGGCGGCGTCGCCGGGTCGGTCGGGTCGACGGGGTCGACGGTCGGGACGTAGAAGCCGCCGTTCTCGTCGGCCTGATCCGGGCGCACGTCGCCCGGCGCGACGCCGAGCATCTCCGCCGGCGGCGTGTTCTTGATGCCGTGGATCCTCAGCTCGAGGACCGACGGACCGCGCTGAGCGAAGATCGAGGGCGACCGCGCCATGGCCGAAGGGTAGCGGGGGGCGTACCGGAGCGTCTACAGGGACCGGGTGCGCAGCGCGTGGAGGACCGCCCCCTCCACTCTGGTCGTGGGGCGCGCGAAAGCGTACTCTCCTGGCTATGAGCAACCCTGAAGAGCCCACCGGCGCCGCCCGCGAGAACCTCGAGGGCGGCTACACCGAGTCCGACGACGAGGGACCGCACGAGCGCACGGTCCACGGCCAGTACACCGAGACCGAGGAGAACCCCGGCCCCGAGCCCGACGTCGAGGGCACGTACACCGACGTCGAGGAGCCCGCGGAGGCGCCGGAAGGCGAGTACACCGAGGGCGACTACCGCGAGCCCTGAGCCCGGCTCAGCCGGTCAGGCGTAGCGCCTACGGGCCTTCTCGGCCTGCTTCTTCGCGTTCTTGCGCGCCTTCTTGACGTCCGGGTTGTTCCAGAACGCGGTCACCGACTCGACGATCTGGTCGTAGCGCTCCCGGCCGGCGCGGGAGCCCAGGATGTAGGCCGCGGCGATGACGAGGAGCACGAAAAAGGTCTTGGGTCGCATGCCGCGACGATAGCCCCCGGCCGGGCCGCTGGGAAGGGCCGTCCGGTCAGACGCCCGCACGCTCGCGCGGGCGGAGCATCCGGGCCAGCAGCAGGTACACCGGCCGCGACAGGAAGAGGATGAACAGCCAGAACATCCCGATGTCGGGGAGGACGATCGCGAGCACCATCGCCACCGCGAGCAGGATGATGAACGTCCAGCCGCGGAGCGGATCGGACTGCGCCCGGCCCTCGTCCGACAGCAGGCCGGGAGTCCGGACGATCAGGAGCTCCATGAACTGCATTGCCAGCGCGGTCAGGAGCAGGTCGCCGAGGTAGAGCGCGTGGACGTCCGGCCGGCCGTTCGGACTGTCGGACAGCACGTTGGCGGTGAACGGCATGAACACGATGCAGGCCAGCCACAGCATGTTGAGCCAGAGCAGGCCGCTCGTGTAACCCTCGATCCAGCCGAAGACCTGGTGGTGGACCATCCACAGCCGCGCGATGACGACGAACGAGATGGCGAACGCGAGCAGCTGCCAGAAGTTGTGCTGGAAGTAGTGGGCGATGCCCTCCTTCGCGACTTCGGAGCTCGCGTCGACGAGGGGCAGGATCAGCAGCGTGATCGCGATCGCCACCACCGCGTCCGAGAAGTTGACCAACCGGTCGAATCCCCGCGTCCGAACCTCCGCCATACGCACATCATGCCCGAGTACGCGAAAAATCGGCCGGAAACCGTCGAGTCCGTCGATAATCTGCGTACTCGGCTGTGGGGGATCGGTCAGACTGAGGGGATGCCGCACCTCAACACCGGACCGGGCGAGTACGACCTCACGACCAGCGCGCTGATCCTGCGAGAGCTCGACGGGCGCACCCATCTGCTGGTGCACCGCCACCGCAAGCGCGGGCTGCTGATGCAGCCGGGAGGCCACGTCGAGCGCACCGAGGATCCGTGGGCGGCGATCGCGCACGAGCTCCGCGAGGAGTCCGGCTACGACCTCGACCAGCTCCTGCTGCTGCAGCCGGCCCATCGCATCGAGCGGGCGGAGGGCATCGCCGTGCTGCCGGCGCCGCTGTGCGTGGACGTGCACCCGATCACCGACGACCACGCGCACACCGACATCGTCTACGCGTTCGTCGCGACCACCGACCCCGCCGGGACGCCGGGGGAGGACGAGTCGCAGGAGCTGCACTGGCTGCCCGTCGACGAGCTCGACGGGCCGGACGCCCCGGACGACCTCGCGCCCGGGCTCGCCGAGGTCGTCCGCTACGCCAGCGACGCGATGAAGTCGTCGATGCTGGTGACGGTCGCGCCGCCGCGGGCGAACACCTTCGCGGTGAGCACCTGGTGGACCTCCGGGTCGGAGTCCCAGCAGCCGTCCTCCAGCACGACGAGCCGGTAGTCCCGGTCGGCGGCGTCGCGCACGGTCGAGAGGACGACTTCGCCGGTCGAGACGCCGGCGAGCACGAGGGTGTCGACGCCGCGGGCGTCGAGCTGCTCCTGCAGGTCGGTAGTGCCGAACGCGCCGACGCGCTTCTTGCGGACGACGATCTCGCCATCGGCGGGCGCGATTCGCGGGTCGATCTGCGTCTCGGGGCGGTCGGGGTCGAGGCGCTCGCCGGCCCGGGCGAAGCGCGAACGGGCCGGGATCGTCGCGGCCTCCTCCGCGCTGATGGCGACGCGCACGTAGCCGACGGTCATGCCCGCGGCGCGCGCGGCGTCCCGCGCGCGAACCAGCCCGGCCAGGAAGGCGTCCGAGTCGGGCAGGCGCCCGAGGATGCCCGGCTGCAGGTCCATGAGCAGGAGGGCGGTCGTTGCGGGGTTCAGCGCGAGATCGTTCACATGGTTAAACTACTTCGCCCGCGCCCGGTTGTTGCGCGCGTCGTGCGTGAGCTCGATCAGCCCGAGCTGCTCCAGCAGCGGCGGGAGGTACATCCCGAACCGGCCGCGGTAGCCCTTGCGCAGCCCGTACCAACCGCCCACCGGGTTCACCGGGTCGCGGCCCCAGGCCTCGATCGTCCCGGCCACGACCGGCTTGTTCTCGTCCGCCGCGCCCAGCGGCACCCAGTCGCCCTGCTCGCGCAGCCACTGCGCGAGGTCGTCGATCGCGCTCGCCCGGTAGCTCAGCCGCGTGGAGCCGACCTGGCAGACCAGCGCGGGCGGGTCGGCCTCGTCGTCCCGGTACATCGTGTACTCCGACGTGCCCGGCGCCGTGGTCAGGCGCCACGGATCGTCCTTCGTCCCTGCGCTCATCGCTCCTCCTCTGGTCGTGCGGCTCGGCCCCCGTGCCAGAAGTCTGGACCCGCTCAGCCGCAGGCCACCAGTACCGCGTCGCTGACATCGCTGAGGTGACGGAGCGCGCGGCGGCGCTCGTCGGCGGTGTTGGTCAGGTAGGCGACGACGATGTCGCGCACCGGGTCGGCCCAGACGTTGCAGATGCTGCTGCCGTTGTGCCCGAACGTGCGCGCATCGGCCCGGGAGCCGGTCGGCCGGGCGAGCCCGATCGGACCGCCCAGCTGGAAGCCGTGCGCCCAGCGCACCGGGTGGCCCATGATCCGGTCCGGCTCGCCGTCGCTCGAGACGGCCCGGGCTGCGGCGATCGTCTCGGGGCGGAGGACGCCCTCGCCTCCGGCGAGGAGCAGCTGGTAGAACTCGGCCAGCTCCCGGCCGTTGGTGCTCACCGCGGCGGCCGGCACCGGCACCGCGCGCGTGCTCGGGCGATTGAACAGGAGGGTCCTGGCGCGCTCGGGAGCGCTCAGCGCCCGCAGCGGGACGGCCCGGCCGGCCTCCCCGGCCGGGAGGCCGAGGGTCGTCTCGGTCAGCCCGGCCGGGCGCAGCAGGTTCTCGGCGATGAACCGCTCGGCCGGCATCCCGCTGACCCGGCGGACCAGCTCGCCGAGGATGAAGCCGTAGCTCAGCACGTGGTAGCCGACCACCTCGCCCGCGGGCCAGCGCGGCCGTGCGTCCTCGGCCGCGGCGACGGACCGGCGCGGGTCGGTCATGCGCACGGTGTCGCCGAGCAGGCTGCCCGTCGAGTACGGGACGCCCGCGCGGTGCGAGAGCACGTGCCGGACGGTGATGTCGGACTTGCCGCCGCGCGCGTAGGCGGGCCAGTGCGCGGCGACGGGATCGTCGAGGCGCAGCATCCCGCGCTCGGCGAGCAGGTGCACCGCGAGCGCCACGAACGGCTTGCTCACCGAGAACGTGTAGAACAGTGCGTCGGGGTCGCAGCCGGCGCGTCGGTCGAGCACGACCTCCCCGCCGTGGATGACGGTGAGCCACGACGCGCCCCCGCGGGCGTCCACCAGGTCGAGGACGCGGCGGAAGTCGGGCATGACCGCATCATCGCGTGCGGCAGGAACGCATGCAAGGCGTGAATCCGCGGTTTCACCCGGCACTTGCATTCGTCTTCTGCCTACTGTATACAGAATACAGATCACCCAAGCACTACCCCAAAGCATCACGCACTACCCACAGCAGAGACTCTCAAGGAACGAGGTACTCATGTCTCGCGTCGACTCAACGGTGAGAAGGGCGCTGGCCATCACGGCGGCCGCCGCATTGGCACTCGGGCTCGCCGCCTGCTCCGGCAACGGCGGCTCCGGAACCAAGACCGTCGTCTGGTCCACCTGGGGAACTCCCGAGGAACTCACCCGGTACAAGGACTTCGACACCCAGTTCATGAAGCAGCACCCCGACATCAAGGTCGTGCTGCAGCCGGTCGCCGACTACGGCGACTACCACACCAAGCTGCTCGCCCAGCTGGCCTCCGGCACCGCCCCGGACGTCTTCTACATCGGCGACGACAAGATCGGGCAGTTCGTCAACTCCAAGGCGCTGCTGCCGCTCACCTCGCTGATGAACTCGTCGGCGAGCAAGACCAAGCCGGCCGACTTCGCGCAGGGCCTGTTCGGCGCCACGAAGAAGGGCGACGAGCTCTACGCGGCGCCGAACGACTCCAACCCGGACGCCCTCTGGTACGACAAGGCCGCCCTCAAGAAGGCCGGCGTGACCGAGGACCCGGCGAAGCTCGCGGCCGAGGGCAAGTGGACGACCGCCGCCTTCCTCGACATGAACGAGAAGCTGCACACGGCCGGGCTGACCGGATCGATGTTCTGGAACTACTGGTCCACCCACTACGGCTGGATCTCCTCCCAGGGCGGCAAGGCCTTCGACGCGAGCGGGAAGTTCGTCGCGAACACCGACCCGACCAGCGTCAAGGCGATGGACGTGCTGGCCAAGAACTTCCAGGACGGCACCTTCGTCGTCGCCGACACCCTGCCGACCGGCGCGGGAGCGGACTCCGTGTTCGTCACGCACAAGGCCGGCTTCTTCGTCCAGGGCCGCTACACGATCGGCACCGTCAAGGCCGCCGGCGACCCGGAGAACTACGACGTCGCCCCGTGGCCGACGCCCTCCGGCAAGGCCGCCCCGACCGGCGTCGCGGTCAGCTACCTGGCGATCAACGCCAAGACGAAGAACCAGGACGCCGCATTCACGTTCTGGACGAACTTCCTGTCGGCCGAAGGCCAGACCTTCCGCCTGAAGGGCGGCGGCAACGCTGTCCCGTCCATCAAGGGCGCCGACTCGGTCGTCCTCGACGGCTACCCGGCCCACGCGCAGACCCTGCTCGACATGCGCGACATCGGGTTCGAGGACCCGACCACCGAGGCCTCCGTGCCCGGCCTCTCCAGCGACATCAGCGACAAGATGCTGGCGCTGTACCAGGGCAAGGAGTCCACGCAGGCCACGCTCGACGACGTCGCGAAGATGATCGCCGACAAGACCGGCGGCAAGTGAGGCGACGGCCGTGAGCGCAGTGGGTCAGCAGGCCGTGGCCGAAGCAGCAGTCCTCGCCGAGGCCGGCGCCGTCCCCGCGACGCCGGGCGGGCTCCGCAAGGAGTCCGCCTGGCGGCGCCGCGACCGGCGCTGGGGCTACGTCTTCGTCGGCCCGCAGCTGCTCGGGATGGCGCTCTTCGTCGTCGTGCCGTTCGTGGCGAGCATGGTGCTCGCCTTCGCGCACTGGGACGGGCTCAATGACCTCAGCTGGGTCGGCTTCGACAACTTCAAAACGGAGCTCACCGACCCGCTGTTCGGGCGCGCCATCCTCAACACCCTCCTGATCGCGCTCATCACCGTGCCGATCGGCCTCGGCCTCGCGGTCGTCCTCGCCGTCGCGCTGGAGCGCCTCAAGACCCGGACGCTCTACCTCATCCTGTTCTTCGCGCCGGTCGTCACCTCCTCCGTGGCGGTCGCGATGATCTGGCAGCAGCTCTTCCGCAAGGACGGCGTGATCAGCGGATTCATCGCCTCCGTCTTCCACATCGCGCCGCCGGACTGGCTGGGCGACCCGCACCTGGCGCTGCTCGCGGTCTGCATCGTGACCATCTGGTCGTCGGTCGGACTCAACGTCATCATCTTCCTGGCCGGACTCCAGAACATCTCGCCCGCGGTCATCGAGGCCGCCCGGCTCGACGGCGCAGGGGCGCTCACCCTGTTCTTCCGGGTGCGGCTGCCGCTGCTGTCGCCGATCATCTTCTTCTCGACGGTCATCGCGTTCATCAGCTCGCTGCAGACCTTCGACACCGTCTTCATCCTCACGGCGAACGCCGGTCCCGACAACGCGACCCGGACGATCGTCTACCACATCTACGACCTGGGCTTCGGGAAGTTCCAGTTCGGCCCCGCGAGCGCGGCGTCCATCATCCTGCTGGTCATCACGCTGATCATCACGGGCATCCAGTTCACCGCGCAGAAGAAGTTCGTCCACTACGAGGATGGTGCAGCATGACCGCCGCAGAGCTCCGGACGCCGCGCACCGGCCGCGGCGCCGCCCGCGCCCGCAAGGCCGTCCTCCACCTCGTGCTGCTCGCCGGCGGGATCGCGATGGTGTTCCCGTTCCTGTGGATGCTGATCACGTCGTTCAAGTCGCTGCCGCAGCTGCTCAACGACCCGCTGAGCTTCTGGCCGCAGCCGTTCACGCTGCAGAACTACGTGGACGCCTGGAACGACGTGCCGTTCGGCACCGCCTACTGGAACACGATCTACATCGCCGTGCTCGTCGTCGCCGGCACGCTCGTGACCGCCGCGATGGCCGGGTACGCCTTCGCACGCATCCCCTTCCGCGGCAGCCGGGTGCTGTTCGTCGTCTTCCTGGCGACGCAGATGATCCCGATGCAGGTGACCCTGATCCCGTTCTACTTCCTGATGGCGAAACTCGGCTGGGTGGACTCGCACCTCGCCCTGATCGTGCCGGCCGCGCTCGCCAATCCGTTCGCGGTGTTCCTGATGCGCCAGTTCGTGCTGTCGCTGCCGAAGGAGCTCGAGGAGGCCGCGATCGTCGACGGCGCCGGCCGCTGGCGGATCTTCTGGAGCATCATCCTCCCCAATCTCCGGCCGGGACTCGGCGCGCTGGCGATCATCGTGGCGCTCAGCACCTGGAACAACTTCCTGCTGCCGCTGGTGATCCTCAACACGCAGGACCTGTTCACGGTTCCGCTGCTGCTGCAGAGCTTCCGCGGCCAGTTCGGCTCGGTGAACTACGGCCTCATCATGGCGGCCTCCGCGATCGCGACGATCCCGATGCTGATCGCGTTCGTGATCGGCCAGCGCCGCATCCTCAACAGCATGGCGGCGTCCGGGCTGGGCGGACGGTGAGCGGGCTCGTGGCCGATCCGCGAGCCGTCGGCGACCGCGTGGCGCCTTTCCTCGACCTGGTGTCGGCGCCGTTCACGCTGCCGGGGTCGCGGATCCTGGTGTTCCGGGAGGGGGACGCCCTCACGATCCGGCTCGCGGAGTACGAGCGCGACCTGGACGACTGCGTGCTGGTGCGGACGCTCCGGGTCCTCGACGGCGACGGGCGCGCGACTCCGGTCTCGTCCGTGCGTCCCGACCGCATCGGGTTCGGCGGCGTCACGCTCACCTTCGACGGGCCGTCCGCGGTGAGCGTCGGCGGCGACGGAGCCTGGACCGTGGAGGTCGAGCTCCCGTCGGGCGACGCGCCCCTCCTGCTCTCCTCGGCCGACGGCGCCGTGCGGATCGCCGCGGACGGCATCTCCCGCGACGGCGTCCACCACGACGCCCTCGCGACGACGGCGCGGGTCTGGGACGACTGGCTCGCCCGCACGCCGCAGGTCCGCGACGACCTGGCCGACATGACCGCGTTCTGCTGGTGGGTGCTCGGGGCGAACATCGTCTCGCTGCCGGGCCGCGGCGCCCGCGCGGTCGTGCCCTCGAAGATCGGCTACGTCGGGCTCTGGCAGTGGGACGCTTACTTCATCGCGTCCGGTCTGCGGCACGGCGGCCCCGACCTGGCGCGGGAGCAACTGGAGCTGGCCTTCGGCTTCCCGGGCGCCGACGGGCAGCTCCCCGATGTCGTGCACGACGAGGGCATCCTCGCGTCGAGCGACGACCTCCCGCCGGCCGACCGCGAGAACCTGCGCCGCGCGGGCTCGGCGATCGCCGACCCGAGCGCGCCCATCCCGCTCACGAAGCCGCCGCTCGCCGCGTGGGCGCTGCGCCGGCTCGAAGGCTACGTGGACGACCCGGCGTTCTTCGACACGGCCTGGGCGGTCGTCGCCCGCAGCCAGGACTGGTGGTTCGCCCGCTCCGACCTCGACGGCGACGGCATGCCGGAGTACGGCCACCCGTATTCGTCGGGCCTGGACGACAGCCCGGTCTTCGACGCCGAGCTGCCGGTGGCGTCGCCCGACCTCGCGGCCTACCTGATCCTGCAGGACGACCTGCTCGCGGCGCGGGCGCGCGCGGTCGGCGATGCGGACGCCGCCTCACGTCACGCCGAGCGGGCCGCCCGGACGCTCTCGCTGCTGGAGTCGATGTGGGACGAGTCGGCGGGATACTTCCGCTCGTACGGCGCCGGCTCCCCGATCGACGCCGAGACGGCCGTGTCACTGCT
Source organism: Leifsonia shinshuensis (assembly GCF_013410375.1). Lineage (NCBI taxonomy): Bacteria > Bacillati > Actinomycetota > Actinomycetes > Micrococcales > Microbacteriaceae > Leifsonia > Leifsonia shinshuensis. The sequence goes on along the minus strand of NZ_JACCFL010000001.1, from coordinate 437,458 downwards.
GCCGCTGCTCACCGGTCGCCTGCCGGGGACGTACGTGGCCGGCATCCTCGCCGCACTGGACGACCCGGCCCGGTTCGCGACCACCTGGACCGTGCCGACCGTGGCACGCCGGGAGGCCTCCTACTCGGACGAGCGGATGTGGCGCGGCCCAGTCTGGGTCAACGTCAACGCCCTCCTGGCGGAGGGGCTGGCGGTGTCCGGGCACGCCGAACGCGCGCGGGCGCTCGTCGAGGAGACGCTGCGGCTCGTCATGCACGGCGGCGGCCCGCACGAGTACTACAACCCGTCGACCGGCGCCAAGGCGCCGCGGGCGACCACCGCGTTCGGCTGGTCGGCGGCGCTCTTCGTGGATCTGGCGGTGCAAGTCAGCGGCTGAGCGCCAAGGCGCTGCCCGGCGACGCGGTCCCGTGCTCCTCCCGTTCCATCCGTTCCATTTCTCGTTCCAACACACGTTCCGACGACAAAGGAGTCCCATGAAACGCCTGCGCACCCTCGTCCCGCTGGCCGCCGCCATCCTCGCCCTCACCGGCTGTGCGATGGCCGGCTCCCCCGCCTCCGGTCCCGCGAAGCTCGACCCGAACGCCACGCCGTCCGGCACGATCACCGTCTGGTCCTGGGACGCCGCGGCGACCGCGCTCAAGCGGCTCGCGGGCGAGTACCAGCACAAGCACCCCGGCACGACGGTGAAGGTGGTCGACGTCGGCTACGACAACGCCTACGACAAGCTCTCGGTCGGCCTCCAGGCGGGCACCGGCCTGCCGGACGTCGTGACGATGGAGACCGACCACACCCCGGGCTACCTCACCCAGTTCCCGAAGGGCTTCATCGATCTCACCCCGGTGATCGGCGGCAAGAAGGCCGACTTCGACCCGTCCAAGTGGGCGGCGGCCACCGACGCCTCCGGCGCGATCAAGGCCGCGCCCTGGGACTCCGGCACGGTCGGCCTCTTCTACCGCTCCGACTACCTGCAGCAGGCCGGCGTCGACCCCGCCTCGCTCGGCACCTGGGACGACCTGGTCGGCGCGGGCGAGAAGATCAAGACGGCGACCGGCCACACGCTGGTGACCGCTGACGTCGCGACCGGCGGCCTCTTCCAGATGCTCCTCCAGCAGCAGGGCTCCGGCCTGTTCGACGCGAAGGGCCGCATCACGGTCTCCGGGCCGAAGGCGGTCGCCGCGCTCACCCTGGAGAAGGAGCTCAACGACAAGGGCCTCCTGAAGAACGTCAAGGGCTGGGACGCGCGCGTCACGAGCGCCAAGAACGGCGACTCCGCGGTCACCCCGGAGGCGGTCTGGTGGACCGCCACGCTCACCGGCGAGGCGCCGGAGCTGAGCGGGAAGTACGGCGTCACCGAGCTGCCCGCGTTCGCGAGCGGCGGCGCTCGCACCTCCAACAACGGCGGCTCCAGCCTCGCGGTGCCCGCGCAGGCGAAGAACCCGCAGCTGGCGGCCTCGTTCGTCTCGTTCGCCCTCGCCGACAGCGGCAACCAGGTGTCGATGATGAAGAAGGACGGGCTCTTCCCCGCGTACCTGCCCGCGCTCAAGGACGCCTTCTTCTCGCAGCCCGACCCGTACTTCGGCGGCCAGAAGGTCTATGCGCTGTTCGCCGAGCAGACCGCGAAGATCCCGCCGATCGCGTACACCTCCGACACCGCGAAGGCGACCGACATCGTCGGCGCCGCCGTCGCCGCGTCCGTGCTGGGCGGCAAGGATCCGGCCGCGGCGCTGAAGGACGCTGCGCAGCAGATCGCCACGGCCACCGGCCGCACGATCGCGGGCTGAGCATGGTCGCCGTCGACACGGTCGCCCGGGGTCGCACGGCACGGTCCGCCGGGTCACGGTCGCTGGGGCGCAGGCTCCAGCGACCGGGCGCCTGGTTTGCCCTGCCCGCCGCGGTCCTGTTCGCCGTCTTCTTCGCGTACCCGCTCGTGATCTCGCTGTGGCAGAGCTTCTTCAGCACGCAGGGCGGCGAACTGCGCTGGGTCGGCCTCGACCAGTACGTCCGGCTGTTCCGCGACCCGCTCGTCGCCACGAGCCTCGGGAACGCGTTCCTCATCCTGCTCGTGCAGGTGCCGCTGATGATCGGCATCGCCCTCGGGCTTGCGTACGTGCTCAACCAGACCTGGCTCCGGTTCCGCTCCGGCTTCCGGCTGCTCTACTTCCTGCCGGCCGTGACCACGCTCGTCGCGTACTCGGTGGTGTTCCGGGTGCTGCTCACCACCGACGGCGGCGCCGTCAACCAGCTGCTCGGGCTGTTCGGCGTCGCGCCGGTGGACTGGCTGGACAGCGAGCTCTGGGCGCGTGTGGCGCTCATCGCCTCGATCACCTGGCGGTGGACCGGCTACAACATGGTCATCCTGCTCGCCGGCCTGCAGAGCATCCCGGCCGAGCAGTACGAGGCGGCGCGCATGGACGGCGCCGGACGCTGGACGACCTTCGCCCGGGTGGTCGTGCCGCAGCTGCGCCCGGCGATCGTGTTCACCACGGTGACCTCGACCATCGGCGCGCTCCAGCTGTTCGACGAGAACGTCATCCTCACCGGCGGAGGGCCGAACAACGCGACCCTCACGCCCGTGCTCTACCTGTACAAGGTCGGCTTCCAGCAGTTCGACCCCGGCTACGCGTCGGCGATCGCCTGGCTGCTCGTGCTCATCACCGGTGTCATCTCGATCATCCAGTTCCGTCTTCTGAGGGAGAAGAAGTGATCCGCGCGCTGCGCCACGTCCCCGTCTACGTCCTGCTCGCCGCCGGCGCCGTCCTCAGCGTCGTGCCGTTCCTCTGGATGCTGACGGCCTCCACGCACACGACCGCCGACCTGTTCGCGCGGCCGCTGCCGATCCTCCCGGGCAGCCAGCTCTGGGCGAACCTGGCCCGGCTGCAGGAGCAGACGGGATTCGGTCAGGTGATGCTGAACAGCCTCCTGATCGCGGTGATCTACACCGTGTTCAGCTCGGCGGTGAGCGTCCTCGCCGGCTACGGGCTGGCCAAGTTCCGGTTCCGCGGCCGCGGCCTGCTGCTCGCCGTCGTGCTCGGGACCATGATGATCCCGATGCAGGTGCTGCTCGTTCCGCTCTTCCAGATGATGGCGAGCCTCGGCTGGATCGACACCTACCAGGCGGTCATCCTGCCGTTCCTCGCGAACGCGTTCGGGATCTTCCTGATGCGCCAGGCGTTCCTCGACTTCCCCGACACGATCGTGGAGGCGGCCCGCATCGACGGCGCCGGCGAACTGCGCACGTTCTACCGCGTCGTCCTCCCGATCGCGCGGCCGCAGTTGGCGGCGCTCGTGATCTACACGTTCGTCAGTCAGTGGAACGCGTTCATCTGGCCGCTGCTGATGCTCAACACGGAGGACAAGTACACGATCCCGGTCGCCCTCAACACGATGATCGGGCTGTCCCGTGTCGACTACTCGGGCCTGATGCTGGGCTCGTTGCTCGCCACCCTGCCGCTGCTGGTGATCTTCCTGCTGTTCCAGCGGCAGTTCGTATCCGGGCTGCTGGGCGGAGCGGTGAAGGGCTGAGGATCAGGATGCCGCCGGGGTGACGACGACGGCGGACTCCTCGCCGCGCCCGACCTCGAACGCCGCCCTCGCGGCGTCGGCGTCCGCCGCGACCGCGTAGCCACCCGCGACGCCCTCGACCCGGATCCGGCCGGCGTGGTCGGTTCGCACTCGCGTCGGCCACGTCCACCACTCGTCCCGGATCAGCCGGTCCAGCACGTCGTAGCCCGGCTTCGGCGAGCCGTCGGCCCGGACCAGCCCGGAGGGCGCGCCCAGCCAGGCGCCGGCGTCCGAGAAGCCCCAGTAGGTGATCGACTCGACCGCGGGATGGCCGAAGAGCGAGCGGTAGTGGCGTTCCAGGTCATCGGCCTGGCGGGCCTCCCCCTCGGGCGTCGTGGGCCACTCCTCGATCCGGTAGTCGTTGAGGTCCTCGATCTCGGGCGGCATCAGGTGGCCGGAGACGAACGTCGTCTCGGTGAGCTGCAGCGGGAGGCCGAACCGGGCGAAGCGGTCGACGATCGACAGGATCTCCTCCTCGCCGCGGTACCCCTGGTGCATGTGGGTCTGGAGGCCGATCGCGTCGATGCCCACTCCGCCGGCCAGCGCCTCCTCGATCACCTTCTCGTAGTCCGCCGAGAGGTCGAAGTCGTTGATGACGAGGGTCGCGTCGGGGTTCGCGGCATGCGCCTCCTCGAACGCCAGCCGGATCAGGTGCTGGCGGCCGCGGGCCGCGGCGAGCGGGGTGATCGCGTTCGCGCCGTTGGCGAAGACCGGCATGATGACGGTCTCGTTGATCGCGTCCCAGAGCTGGATGACATCGGCGAAGTCCGCGACGACGTCGCGCACACGCGTCCGGAGCAGCCGCTCCACCTCATCGTTCCCGCCGGCCTCCAGCAGCCAATCGGGCTGCACGGTGTGCCAGACCAGCGGATGGCCCTTCACCCGCACGCCCTGCCCGACCAGCCAGGAGGCCGTCTCGTGGAGGCGCGGCGCGCGCGTCCGGCCGCGCTCCGGCTCGAAGACGCCCCAGTAGAACGGGAGGGTCGCCTGGTTGAACAGCCGCAGCCACGGCTCCGCGCCCGCGAAACCATGCTCGACGAAGTCGAAGCCGATGTTGCCGAAGCCGAAGGCGTGCGAGCGCTGCTCGACCGTCACCTCGCGGTCGGCGAGCGGCGAGCCGTCCGGGCCGACGAGCGTGACCACCGTGCTCCCGGTGCGGTGAGCGGGCGCGGACGCGGGACTGCTGACGACCTCCATGCGCCCACGCTACCGGGGCGGCACGTACTCGCGATTCGTCACGAATCGCGAGTTTGACGACGCTAATGCCGCGATTTGTGCCGAATCAACGCTAGGCGCGACCGTGACGAATGTGGGCGCGGATGAACCGGCGTCAGCTCAGCCGCTCCCAGTCGATCCCGGCGTCCGCCAGCAGGCGGCGCATCCCGTTCGTCCAGTTCTCCGCCAGCGCGGCCTTGGCGGCCGGGACGTCGCGCTCCACGAGGTGGCGGGCGATCTGCGCGTGCTCCTCGGCCGAGCGCTCCACGAGCACATCGTCGCCCACCAGAAGGCTCTCGTAGCGGTGGATGGCGCTGCGGACCTGGGCGATCTGCTCCAGGAGCTTCCGGTTCGGGCAGGCGCTCAGCATGAGGTTGTGCCACTCGTCGTCCTTGCGGTTGACGACGGCGTGCTCGGCGAGGTCCTCCGTGAAGGCCGCGGCCAGGGCGGCGAGGCGCTGGCCGAGGGCCGCGAGCTCGTCGACCGGAGACAGGTCGAGCGCCAGGCCCTCCAGCGTGACGATGATCGGGCAGAGGTCCTCGAACTCCTGCGCGCTGAGCGGGACGAAGCGGAAGCCCTTGCCGTTCTCGCTCTCGATCTGGCCCTCGCTCTCGAGGGCGATCAGGGCCTCCCGGAGCGGCGTGCGGGACACGCCGAGCTCGGCGGCGAGCTGCACCTCGTTGATGCTCTCGCCCGGGCGGACGTCCCCGGCGCGCATGCGCGTGAGCAGCTCCTCGCGCACCTGGGAACGCAGGTTCTTGCGCTCGATCGCCATGTGACCCTCCCGGCCGGACTCGTGGTCGCCAGCTTAGGGCTTGACCCGTCGCTTCGATCCCTTTAGCGTTACTGTATACAGAATACAGTCGACACCTCGGCGACACAAGGAATCGACCACAGAAACGTCAGCACGAAGTAAGAGGAGACCGATGACGATCCCCGCGCCCCGGAGCATCCGGCTCGACGCGCTCGCCTACGGCGGCGACTACAACCCCGACCAGTGGACGGAAGACGTCTGGGCCGAGGACGTCCGTCTGATGGTGGAGGCCGGCGTCAACATCGTCACCCTCCCGGTGTTCTCCTGGCCACTGCTGGAGCCGGAGCCCGGCCGCTGGGACTTCGCGGGTCTCGACACGATCATCGACCTGCTCTGGGCGAACGGCATCGCCGTCGACCTCGCCACCGCCACCGCGACGCCCCCGGCCTGGCTCGTCCGCGAGCACCCGGAGGTACTGCCCTGGAACGCCGACGGCGTCCGGCTGGAGTTCGGGTCGCGGCAGTCGTACTGCCCGAGCTCTCCCGTGTTCCGCGCGGCCGCCCTCCGCCTCACCCGCGCGCTCGCCGAGCGCTACGGCGACCACCCGGCCCTCGCGCTCTGGCACGTCTCGAACGAGTACGGCGACCACGTCGCGCGCTGCTGGTGCCCGGAGTCGGCGCGGCACTTCCGCCGCTGGCTCCAGGCCCGCTACGGCGACATCGCCGGCCTCAACGAGGCCTGGGGCACGAGCTGCTGGGGCCAGCACTACCTCGACTTCGAGCAGATCGAGCCGCCGCGCACCGCGACCGGGCCGATCAACCCGGCGCAGGTCGTCGACTTCGAGCGGTTCTCCTCCGACGCCCTCCTCGAGCTGTTCCAGTCCGAGGTCGACGTGCTGCGGGAGGTCACGCCCGACATCGCGGTGACCACCAACTTCATGAGCCTGTTCCGCGAGCTGGACTACTGGGACTTCGCCGACGCCGAGGACCTGGTCACCGACGACGCCTATCCCGACCCCGCCGACCCGCACGCGCACGTCGGCGCCGCGCTCAACTACGGGCTGATGCGCAGCCTGAAGGACGGCCGGCCCTGGCTGCTGCTGGAGCAGGCGCCGAGCGCGGTGAGCTGGCGGGACGTCAACGTGCCCAAGGCGCCGGGCCAGCTGCGGCTCGGCAGCCTCCAGGCAGTCGCGCACGGGTCGGACGGCGTGATGTTCTTCCAGTGGCGGCAGGCGAAGTTCGGGCCGGAAAAGTTCCATTCGGCCATGCTCGGCCACCGCGGCGAGCGCAGCCGCAGCTACCGGGAGTCGAAGGCGCTCGGCGCGGAGCTGAAGAAGCTGGAGCCCGTCCGCGGCACGCGCGTGCGCTCCACGGTCGCCCTCGTCGCCGACTGGGACGCATGGTGGGGCGTGACCCAGACCGAGTCGATGCCGTCGCAGCGGCTGAACTGGCTGACCGAGGCGCGCGCCTGGCACGCCGCCGCGTTCGCCCTCGGGCAGCCGGTGGACGTCGCGCGGGCGGGCGGCCCGTTCGGATCGCACCGGGTCGTGCTCATCCCCAACCTGTACGCGGCGACCGCCGAGCAGGCGGAGGCGCTGACGGCGTTCGTCGCCGCGGGCGGCCACCTGGTGGTCGGGCCGTTCTCCGGCGTCGTCGACCACCGCGAGCAGGTGCACGACGGCGGAGCGCCCGGACCGCTGCGCGAACTCCTCGGCGTGGAGGTGGACGAGTGGTGGCCGCTCGCCGACGGCGCCCAGCGCACGGTCGAGCTCGGCGGGGTCGTCCACTCGACCCGCGTGTGGGGCGAGTGGATCGAGGCCGCTCCCGGCACGGACGTCCGCGCCCGCTTCGCCGACGGCGACCTCGCCGGCCTCCCCGCCCTCACCCGCCGCGCGCACGGCGACGGCGCCGCCTGGTACCTCGCGGCCGGGCTGGACGACGCCGGGATGCGCGCCGTCCTCTCGGACGTGTTCGCCGCCGCCGGCGTCGAGGCCCGCGAGCCCGACACCTCCCTCGAGCTCGTCACCCGCACCGACGGGACCACCGACTTCACCTTCGTGCTCAACCACGGCCGGGAGGCGCGGACCGCTCCGCGCATCCCGGGCGGCGTCGACCTGCTCACCGGCGCGGCCGCCGGCGACGGTCTGCCGCTCGACGCGTTCGGCGTCGCCGTGATCCAGCACCCGACCCGCACCGACAGCGAGAGGCAAGCATGACCCACCCCTTCGTCCATCCGTACGTGCCGAACACGGCGCCCGAGTCGCGGCAGGCCATGCTCGACGCGGTCGGCGCGGCCTCCGTGGAGGAGTTCTACGCCGACGTCCCCGCCGACCTGCGGCTCGGCCGCGACCTCGACCTCCCGGAGCCGCTGATCGCGGAGCAGGACCTCGTCCGCCACGTCGGCGGCCTGCTGCGCCGCAATCGCGCGGTGGAGCCCGGCCGCCTGTTCCTCGGCGCGGGCACCTACAACCACGCGGTGCCCGCCGTCGTCGACGAGGTCATCAACCGGAGCGAGTTCCTCACCGCGTACGCCGGCGAGCCGTACGAGGACCACGGCCGATTCCAGGCGCTGTTCCAGTACCAGTCGCTGATGGGCGAGCTGCTGAACCTCGACGTCGTGAACGTACCCACCTATGACGGTTACCAGGCGGCGGCGACCGCGCTCGCGATGGCGACGCGGATCACCGGCCGCCGCGGCATCGTGCTGGTCAGCGACGCGCACCCGGACAAGCTGTCGAAGGTGCGGGACTACCTGCTCCCGGTCGCGGACCTGACGATCGTCCCGACCGTCGACGGCGTGGCCGACGTTGCCGCTGCCGCTGCGCTGATCGGCGTGGACACCGCGGCCGTCTGGGTCGAGACGCCCAGCTTCCACGGCGCGCTGGAGACGGCGGTCCGAGAGCTCGCCGACGCCGCGCACGCGGCCGGTGCGGTGCTGGTCGCGGGGACCGACCCGATCGGGCTGGGCGTCCTCGCCTCCCCGGCCGACCACGGCGCGGACATCGTCCACGGGGACATCCAGTCGCTCGGCCTGCACCCGTGGTTCGGCGGCGCGCACGGCGGCTTCATCGCCGTCCGCGACGACACCCGGTTCGTGATGGAGATGCCGTCGCGACTCTTCGGGTTGGAGTCCACCGACGTGCCCGGCGAGTACGGCTTCGGCGATGTCGCCTACGACCGCACCTCCTTCGCCGTGCGCGAAGAGGGCAAGGAGTGGGTCGGCACCGCCGCGGCGCTGTGGGGCATCGCCGCCGGCGTGTACCTCGCGCTGATGGGGCCGCAGGGCATGGCCGAGCTCGGCGACACCCTCATGTCGCGAACGGCATATGCCCGCCAGGCGCTCACCGCGCTGCCCGGCGTGGAGGCGGCGGACGGCGCCATCCACTTCCGCGAGTTCGTGCTCGACCTGAGCGCCGCCTCCCTCACCGCGCCGGAGCTCGTGGCCGCGCTGCGCGCCCGCGGCTTCGAGCCCGGCCTCGCATTGGATGACATGCGCCTCCTGGTATGCGTCACCGAGCAGAACACCCAGACCGACATCGACGACCTCGCCGCCGCGTTCGGCGCCGCCCTGAAGGAGAACGCACGATGACGCTCCCCGTCGCCCCCAAGCCCGCTCTGCGGCGCTTCCACCAGGCCCGCTGGGACGAGCCGATCGTCTTCGAGCTGCACACGCCCGGCGAGCGCGGCGTGATCCCGTCGCGCACCGAAGACGGCGTGCGCGCCGCCGTGGGCGACGTGGTCGCCGAGCTGCCGGCCTCGCTGCGCCGCGGCTCCGCGCCCGCGCTCCCCGAACTCGGCCAGCTGCGGGTGCTCAAGCACTACCTCCGGCTCAGCCAGGAGAACCTCGGCGCCGACCTCAACGTCGACGTGGGCCAGGGCACCTGCACCATGAAGTACGCGCCGAAGGTCAACGAGGCGATCATCCGCACCCCCGACCTGACCGAGCTGCACCCGCTGCAGGACCCCGAGACCGCGCAGGGCGTGCTGGAGATCGTCTGGCGCACCGAGCGGATGCTCGCGGAGATCTCCGGGATGAGCCGCGTCTCGCTCCAGACGAGCGGCGGCTCGGAGGCGATCTGGGCGAACATCTCGATGATCCGCGCTTACCACGCCTCGCGCGGCGAGTCGGAGCAGCGTGACGAGGTGATCACCACGATCTTCTCGCACCCGTCCAACGCCGCCGCCGCGAAGATGGCCGGCTACAAGGTCATCACGATCTTCCCGGACGCCGACGGCTACCCCGACGTGGAGGCGCTGCGCGCGGCCCTCTCCGAGCGCACGGCCGCGATCATGGTCACCAACCCCGAGGACACCGGCATCTACAACCCGCGGATTCGCGAGTGGGTGGAGCTGGCGCACTCGGTCGGCGCGCTGGCCTCGTACGACCAGGCCAACGCGAACGGCATCCTCGGCATCACCCGCGCCCGCGACGCCGGCTTCGACGTGTGCCACTTCAACCTGCACAAGACGTTCGGCACGCCGCACGGCTGCGGCGGTCCCGGCTCCGGCGCCAACGCGGTGTCCGAGGCGCTGGCGCCGTTCCTGCCCGGCCCCGTAGTCGAGAAGGTCGGCGACCGGTACGTCCTCGACACGGACCGCCCGCAGTCGATCGGCTCGGTCGCGCCCTTCTACGGCGTCATCCCGAACATCGTGCGCACCTACGCCTGGCTGCGCGCGCTCGGAGCGCCCGGGCTGCGGGCGGTGGCGGAGACCGCCGTGCTGAACAACAACTACCTGATGAAGCTCGTCCTCGACATCCCCGGCGCCAGCGCTCCGTACGCGACCGGCCGGCGGCGCATCGAGCAGGTGCGCTACTCCTGGCAGGAGCTGTTCGAGGAGACCGGCATCAGCTCGGAGGAGATCGGCATCCGGGCGAGCGACTTCGGGATGCACTACTGGACCAGCCACCACCCGTACGTGGTGCCGCAGCCGTTCACGCTGGAGCCGACCGAGTCGTACTCGAAGGCCGAGCTGGAGGAGTACGCGCGCGTGCTCGCCGAGGTGGCCCGGGAGGCGCGGGAGACCCCGGAGGTCGTCCGCACCGCCCCGCACAACCAGACCGTGCACCACACGCACCACGACGACCTGGACGACCCGGAGCGCTGGGCCGTGACCTGGCGCGCGTACCGGCGCAAGCACTTCGGCGAGGGCGCGGCCGTCGAGTCGTCGGCGGTCGAGCGGGAAGCAGCGGTCGTGTGACGATCGGTCTCATCGTGAACCCGGTCGCCGGCCTCGGCGGCCCGACCGGGCTCGCCGGCAGCGACGGCGTCGCGGTGCAGCAGGAGGCGCTGCGCCGCGGCGGCCGTCGCCGTGCGGGCGACCGGGCGGTGGAGGCGCTGCGGGTGCTCGCGGCGGCGTGGCCGGACGCTGCGGTGCCGACCGCGGCGGGCCCGCTGGGGGAGGACGCGGTGCGGGAGGCCGGGCTCATGCCACAGGTGGCATATGTGCCGGCGGCAGCACCATCCCCCGTCACGACCCCGGACGACACCGCCCGCGCCGCCGCCGCCCTCGCCGCGGCCGGGGCCACCCTGATCCTGTTCGCCGGCGGCGACGGCACCGCCCGGGACGTCGCCCGCGGGCTGCCGCACTCCCCCGCCCTCCCCCTCCTCGGCATCCCCGCCGGCGTGAAGATGTACTCCGCCTGCTTCGCCGTCGGCCCCGCCGCGGCGGGCGCCGTCGCCGCGGACTGGCTCCGGTCTCCGCTCACCACCGCCGAGGCCGAGGTGCTCGACCTCGACGAAGAACTCCTGCGCGCCGGTCGCCCCGACCCGCGCCTGTTCGCGCTGGTCCCGGTCCCCGTCGCCGCGGGACGCACGCAGGCGCGCAAGGCCGCCACACCCGCGAGCGCCCGGGAGGCGGTCCGCCGCGCCGCGGCCGGCGCCGTCGACCGGATGCGTCCCGGCGTCCGCTACCTGATCGGCCCAGGCGGCACCACCGCCGAGCTGGGGCGCCTCCTCGGACTGGACACGTCGCCGCTCGGCGTGGACGTCGTCACCATCGACGCCGACCGGAACAGCCGTCTCCTCGCCCGCGACGTCACCGAGCAGCAGGCCTTCGAGGCCGTCCGGGATCACGACGCCCAGGCGATCGTCACCGTCATCGGCGGCCAGGGCTTCCTGCTCGGCCGCGGCAACCAGCAGCTGTCGGCGCGCGTCGTCGCGGCGCTGGGCGCCTCTCCGCTGCTCGTGGTCGCCACGGAGCAGAAGCTCATCGACCTCGCCGGACGGCCGCTCCTGGTCGACACCGGCGACCCGGCTCTCGACCTGCGGCTGGCCGGTCACGTCCGCGTGACCACCGGACCCGGCAGCGCGAGCCTCTACCCTGTCAGTGCCGCGTCAGCGGCCCCCACCGAAGGAGTACCCGAATGCGTCTAGCCGGCAAGTCCGCCATCGTCACCGGAGGAGCGGGCGGCATCGGCCGCGCGACCTCCCTCGCCTTCGCGGCGGAGGGCGCCCGCGTCGCCGTCGTCGACCTGCAGCAGGAGGCGGCGGAGGCCGTCGCCGCCGAGATCCGCGCGGCGGGGGGCGAGGCGATCGCGCTCGGCGCCGATGTCTCCGCCGAGGCCGACGTGGAGCGCGTGGTCGCCGCCGTCGTCGAGGCCTTCGGGGGCGTGGACGTCTCGTTCAACAACGCGGGCATCATCCGCCGCACCACCGCGGTCGAGACGACCGTCGAGGAGTGGGACCGCGTCTTCGGCGTCAACGTCCGCGGCGTCTTCCTGATGTGCAAGCACGTCGTCCCGGTGATGGCCGCGGCGGTCAAAGGCTCGATCATCAACACCGGCAGCGGCTGGGGCCTGAAGGGCGGCGGCCAGGCGATCTCCTACTGCGCTTCCAAGGGCGCGGTCGTGAACATGACCCGCGCGCTCGCGATCGACCACGGCCCGCAGGGCATCCGCGTCAACTCGATCAACCCGGGCGACGTGAACACCGGGATGCTGCGCGACGAGGCCCGCCAGCTCGGCCAGGAGACCGGCTCGTTCCTCGCGGAGGCCGCCGAGCGGCCGCTGCGCCGCATGGGCGAGCCCGCCGAGATCGCCGCAGCCGTGGTCTGGCTGGCCAGCGACGAGTCGTCCTACGTCACCGGAACCGCGCTCGTCGCCGACGGCGGAGGAATCGCCTGACCCAGCCATCCGTTCCGGAGAAGTGCACGCTCACCACCGGCGTGTCGCGTGCATTTCTCCGGAGTCGACGGTCAGAGGCCGAGGGACTTCTTGATCAGGGTCTCGGGGTCGTCGTCGGCGGTGGCGGCGGCGGCCTCCTGGTTGGCCTCGCTGACGGCCTTCACGACCTCGTCGCGCTGGATGCGGATGCCGCGCGGGGCGTCGATGCCGATGCGCACGCCGTCGCCGCGGACGTCCAGGATGGTGACGACGATGTCGTCCCCGATGAGCACGCGCTCACCGGCCTTCCTCGTCAATACCAGCATTGGACCAGCCTATCGGGGAGCGGTCCGGCCGGGCACTCCCGCGCGGGTCAGCCGGCCGAGCCACCCAGCTCAACCCGCCGGAGGGGTGTCGAGCCAGAGCAGCGGGAGGCCGAGCGCGCCGACCGCCCAGGGCGTCGCGGTGAGAGCGCCGTTGCGGGCCGCGAGGCCGTCGACGGCGAGCACCGCGTCCACCGCGCGCACCCAGACGGCGGTGTCGTCGAGCTTCCGGCTGGCGTCGACGGCGGCCCACACTTGGTCAGGGGCGATGGAGGCCAGGGCCGCGGCGAGCGCGGGCACCGCGTCGACCCGCGGCAGCTCGACCACGCCGACGATCGGGCGCTCCTGCCGGACGCCCTCGGCACGGGCGGCGAGCGCCTCGCGCCGGTCGCCGACCGGGAGCACCTCGGCGTCCACGGAGGCCGCCAGCACGCGTGCGGCGTCGGCCGCGTCGGAACCGAGCCCGACGACCAGCGTCAGGTCGCCTTTGCCGCGCAGCCGGGCGGGCGCGGCCCGGCGCAGCACACCATCCCTCGCCGTCTCCGGCGGCGTGGCGTGCGCACCCTCGCCACCGGGTGCAGCGTCGAAGGGCACATGAGCACCCTCAACGGCCTCCGGCAGCGCCGATGACGCGCCTTCCGACGGGTCGGCGGAAGGCGACGGAGTGGGCACCGCAACCGCCCCCGGGTCCGGCTCGTCCAGCCCCAGCCGCAGCCCGCTCAGATCCGGCGCGTCCACCGCGCGCACCAGGTCGTCCAGGATGGCCGCGAACGCCTGCGACGACGTCGACACCGCGGGCAGCACCTCCGCCTCCAGGTCGTCCCCGCCCAGCCACTCAGGCCGCGATCGACTCCGCACCCCTCACCACCCCGACCGTCTCGATCGCGGCGGGGACCGCGGTGACCTCCTGGTAGCTCAGCACCGCGAGCCCCGAGAGCTGACCGGCGACCAGGCGCCGGATCGCCGGCCGGAGCGCGGGCGCGCACACCAGGACGGCCGATACGTTCGCATCGTCGAGCTGCGAGGCGGTGAGCCGGATCGACGACAGCACCGCCTCCAGCCGGGCCGGGTCGAGCACGATCTGCATGCCGCTCTCCGACGGCCGCAGGCCCTCCAGCATCGACTGCTCGAGCCCGGGGTCGATCATGATGACCCGCAGCGTCCCGTTGTCGACGTGGGGCGCGACCACGGCGGGACCGAGCGCGGCACGCGCGGCCTCCACCAGCCCCTCGGGGTCGTTGGACACCTTCGCCCGCAGCGCCAGCGCCTCGAGGATGCGCGGCAGGTCGTTGATCGGCACCTGCTCGGCCAGCAGGCCCTGCAGCACCCGCTGCACCTCCGCCAGCGACAGCAGGTTCGGGATCAGCTCCTCCACCGCCGGCGCGTTCACCTGCTTGACGCCCTCGGTCAGCTGCCGCACGTCCTCCCGGGTCAGCAGCCGTGCCGCGTTGTTGGTGATGATCGACGACAGGTGCGTGATGAGGACGGACACCCGGTCGATGACCGTCGCGCCGCCGAGCTCCGCGCTGTGCCGCATCTCGGACGGGATCCACTTGGCCGGGAGGCCGAACACCGGCTCCACGGTGGGCGTGCCCGGCAGGTTGTCGAGCGCGTCGCCGAGCGCCAGCACGCGGCCGCCCGGCGCCTGGCCGCGGCCGGACTCCACGCCGGCGATCTTGATGACGTAGGTGGAGGGCGGCAGGTCGGCGCTGTCCCTGGTCCGCACGGGTGGCACGATCAGGCCGAGCTCGAGCGCGATCTTGCGGCGCAGCGCCCGCACCCGGGCGAGCAGGTCGTCCGAGGCGCCGCTCACGATGTCGACCAGGTCCGGCGCCAGGGTGATCTCCAGCGCGTGGATGCGCATGGCGTCGATCAGGTCCTCCGTGGTCTCGGTCTTGGCCGCGTTCTGGACCGCCGCCTGGGCGGCCTTCGCCTTCTTCTCCGCCGCCTGGGAGGTCTTGATCCGCTGCGCCGCCAGCACCAGGAGCCCGCCGACGAGCACGAACGGGATGGGCGGCATCCCGGGGATGAGCGCCATGACGATGGCCGCGCAGCCCGCGATGGTCAGCGCGTTGCGCGACTGGCTGAGCTGGCTGCCCGCGGTCGTGCCCATCTCGGTCTCGGCGTTCGACCGGGTGACGATCATACCGGTGGAGACCGCCATCAGCAGCGCGGGGATCTGCGTGACGAGGCCGTCGCCGATGGTCAGCAGCGTGTAGGAGTTGACCGCGTCGCCGAGCTGCATGCCGCGCTGGATCATGCCGATCGCGATGCCGCCGACCACGTTGATGACGATGATGAGGATGCCGGCGATCGCGTCGCCCTTCACGAACTTGCTCGCGCCGTCCATCGCGCCGTAGAAGTCGGCTTCGGCGGACACCTCGGCGCGGCGGGTGCGGGCCTGCTCCTCGGTGATGAGCCCCGCGTTGAGGTCGGCGTCGATCGCCATCTGCTTGCCCGGCATGGCGTCTAGCGTGAAGCGCGCGCCGACCTCCGCGACGCGCTCGGCGCCCTTCGTCACCACGATGAACTGGATGACGATGAGGATGAGGAACACCACCGCGCCGATGATGATCGAGCCGCCGACCGCGACGTGGCCGAACGCCTGGATCACCTGGCCGGCGTAGCCGTCGCCGAGCACCAGCCGGGTCGACGCGACGTTCAGGCCGAGCCGGAACAGCGTCGCGACGAGCAGCAGCGACGGGAACACCGAGAAGTCCAACGGCTTCTTGACGAACATCGTGGTCAGCAGGATGACCAGCGCAAGCATGATGTTGACGATGATGAGCGTGTCGAGGAGCCAGGCGGGCACCGGCACCACGAGCAGCATGATGATGCCGACGACGCCGATCGGCACCGCGACCTTGCTCGCTGTGGACTTCATCGGAGACCTCCTGCGGTTGCGGGCGTGGCGAAGTGCGCGGGGACGGGCGACGGATCCGGCAGCGTGTGGACGCCGGCGGCGGCGCCGCGCGCCTTGAGGGACATGACGAACGCCAGGACGCGCGCGACGGCGTTGTAGAGCTCGACGGGGATCTCGTCGCCGAGCTTGCACGCGGAGTGCAGGGCGCGCGCGAGCGGGATGTCCTTGACCACGGGCACGCGCTCCTCCTCGGCCTTCTCGCGGATCTTCAGCGCGATCGCGCCGGCGCCGGTCGCGACGACGCGCGGGGCGGACTTGCCGGGCTCGTATTTGATCGCGACGGCGATGTGGGTCGGGTTGACCAGCACGACGTCCGCGCCGCCGATCGCGGCGATCATGCGGTTGCGGCTCATCGCGAGCTGGCGGGAGCGCCGCTGCGACCGGATCAGCGGATCGCCGTCGGAGTTCTTGTGCTCGTCGCGCACCTCGCGCTTGGTCATCCGGGTGTGCTTGCGGTTGCGGCGCATCACGACCAGCACGTCCAGGCCCGCGAGCACGAGGCCCGCGCCGATCGCGGCCTGCAGGAGGCCGGCGGCGCCCGAGCCGGCGGCCGACAGCAGCGACGAGAGCGGCAGCATCCCGGACGTCAGCAGCACCGGCATCAGCCCCTGCACGACGAGGAAGAGCCCGATCCCGACCACCGCTGACTTCAGCAGGGTCTTGGCCGCCTCCCAGAGGGCGCGCATCCCGAACACGCGGGCGACGCCGCTGAGGATGTTGAACTGCTCGAACTTGGCCGTCGGCCGCTTGAAGTGGATGCCGCCCTGCACCGCGGCGGCCCCGATCACGGCAATGGCGCCGACCGCGAGCATCGGCGCGATCGTGTCCATGACGCTGCCGAGCCCCTGACCCATCGCGGCGAGGGCCTTCGCCGGGTCCGGGCTCTCGATCACCGAGCGCACGGTGAAGAGCTGGTCGACCGCCGCGTCGCTGCCCTTCTGGAGGGTCAGCGGCAGCATGATCGCGGCGGCGCCGACGCCGACCCAGGCGGTGAGGTCGGTGGACTTGGAGAGGCGGCCCTTGGAGCGGGCCTCCTTCATCCGTTTGTCCGTCGCCTGTTCGGTGCGTTCCTGCGCGTCGCTCACCTCGTCACCCCCAGCATGGTCTTGACGGCGGTGTCGGTGATCGAGGAGACCACCCCGGGGAGCGTGACGAACACGACGGCGGACAGCACCACCGTGAGCATGATCTTGAGCGGGAAGCCGAGGGCGAAGGCGTTGAGCGCCGGCGCCACGCGGGTGAGCAGGCCGAGCGCCATGTCGGCCATGAACAGCACGATGATGAGCGGCCCGGCGATCTGCAGCGCGGACAGGAACATCTGGGTGACGCCGGAGACCATCGCCTTCGCCGGGTCGGCGAGGTCGATCCCCGCGGCGAGCGGCACGGCGTCGAAGGTGCGCACCAGGCCGCCGATGATGAGCTGGTAGCCGCCGGTCGCGAACAGCAGCGCGAGCGCGGTCAGCTGGAACATCCGGGTGAACTGGGCGCCGTTGATCATCGACTGCGGGTCGAACGCCTGCGCGAGCTGGAAGCCGCCGAACAGGTCGATCAGGCTGCCTGCCGACTGGATCGCGGCGAACACGACGAACACCAGGAAGCCGAGCGTCGCGCCGACGGCGAGCTCGCGCACCATGTCGAGCAGGAAGGCGCCGAGGTCGCCCGAGTGGTAGCCGGCGCCGACCCGGGGTGCGACCGCGACCGCCAGGCCGATCGCGAGCATCCCCTTCACCTGGGCCGGGAAGCCGTTGTAGGAGAACGGCGGCGCGATCACGAGGAACGCGACCATCCGCAGCGACGCCAGCGCGACCGCCTCGATGAGGGCCAGGTCGATGGGGATGGACATCAGCCGCCGCCGAGCAGGGTCGGGATCTTCTCGAACAGCACGTGCGTGAAGGAGATCAGCTCGGAGATCATCCACTGCCCGCAGATGATGAGCGCGATGGCGACGGCGGCCGCCTTCGGCACGAAAGAGAGGGTCACCTCCTGGATCTGGGTGATCGACTGGACCAGCGAGATCGCGAACCCGACGACCAGCGCGGTGACCACGATCGGCGCGGCCAGCTTCGCGGTGATGAGGAGGCCCTGCATGGCGATGTCGAGGACCGCGTTCGCGTTCATCCGCCGCCCCGGTAGCTCGTGATGAGGCTCGTGATGATGAGCCCCCAGCCGTCGACCAGCACGAACAGCAGGATCTTGAACGGCAGCGAGATCATCACCGGCGGGAGCATCATCATGCCCATCGACATCAGCGCCGCCGACACCACCATGTCGATCACCAGGAAGGGCACGAAGATGACGAAGCCGATGATGAACGCGGCGCGCAGCTCGGAGATCATGAAGGCCGGGATCAGCGTGAGCATCGGCACGGACGCCGCGCTCGCCGGGTTCGGCCGGCCCGCCGCGCGCGTCATGAGCGCGATGTCCTCCTCGCGGGTGTGCGCGGTCATGAAGTGCCGCAGCGGCGCCTCGGCGGCGTGCAGGGCGGCGGTGAAGTCGATGTGCCCGGCCAGGTAGGGCTGCACGGCGGTGGTGTTGATGTCCGCCAGCACCGGGCTCATGATGAACAGGCTGAGGAACAGGGAGAGGCCGGCCAGGACCTGGTTGGGCGGGATGGACGGCAGCGCGAGCGCGTTCCGGGTGATCGCCAGGACGACGAAGATCTTGGTGAACGACGACATCATCAGCAGCAGCGCGGGCGCGACCGAGAGCACGGTGATCCCGACGAGGGTCAGGATGGCCGTGCTCGGCGTCCCGTTCGGGCCGTTGATGTCGAGGGTGATGCCGCCACCTCCGCCGCTGCCCGGGCCCGCGGGCCCGCTCGGCGTCGGGACGGGCGTCGGGACGGCGTGCGCGGAGGCCGCGGAGAGCAGGACGAAGGCCGCCGCGATCAGGGTGACCAGCACCGTCGCCACGGCGAGGCGCGGCAGGAGGGCGCCGGCCCGACCGAGGTTCGGCGACCGGAACAGAGGTGCGCGCAGCCCGGCGCGCGTCGCCGTCACTTCTTGGGCCGCACCGCCAAGCCCGCCTGCCGCCACGTCGCGGGTGACAGGATCGAGCCTTTGAGTGCCTCGTCGAAGACCGAGGCGCGTCCCTGCGCCGTGAGGAAGTCGGCATCCTGCCTGGTGTCCGTGGAGCCCGTCGCCATCGCGGTCGCCGTCTCCGGCGCCGCCGTCGCGGCCGAGGGCACGTCCTTGGCGAACGTCCTGCGCACCGGGATCAGAGGGGTCACCTCTGCGTCCGCCTCCTGCGGACGGGCTCCGGAGTGCAGCACGCTCACCTGTCGCTCGGTGACGCCGAGGACGAACCGGTTGCCGTCCACATCCACGACGACGACCGAGGCCTTCGGCCCGACCCCCTGGCGCCCGACGACCGACACGGCGTTCCCTCGCCGGGTGCGGCCGCCGCGGACCCCGCGTCCCTTGGTGACGCGGCGCTGCACGAACCACAGCAGCCCGACGATCACGCCGAGGACGACGAGCACCCGAAGTGCGACGAACAGGGTCTCCACGGACGCCACTATCGGCCGGGCGGGGCGGCCCGTTAGCAACTGCCGAGTACGCAGATTCTCTGCGTACTCGACGGTTGCCACCGTAATTCGGGCGTACTCGACGGTGGCGCGGAGCACGGATGTGGCAGGGTGGGGGCGTGGAGGGTGCGGACATCGAGCTGGCGTACATCCCGCCCGGGGCCGTGCAGCTCCACGACGCACGGCTGAAGCGGCGCTGGACGGTCGAGCTGGAGTCCTTCGAGCTCGGCGTCTACCCGGTGACGGAGGAGCAGGTCGCCGAACTGATCGGCGAGCCCGCCGCGCACCCGCGCCGGCCGGCCACCGGGATCAGCTGGCTGCGCGCGATCCGGTTCTGCAACGCCGCGTCGGAGTGGGAGGGACTCGACCCGGCGTACTCCGTCGACGGCGAGGAGGTCACCTGGCACGTCGACTCCGACGGCTACCGCCTCCCCACCGAGGCGGAGTGGGAGTACGCCTGCCGCGCGGGCTCCACCGGCCCGCACTACGGCCCGTTGGCGGAGATCACCTGGACCAGCGCGGACGGCCTCGGGGCGCCGCACGACGTGGGCGGGCGGCTGCCCAATCTGAACGGCCTGTTCGACACGCTCGGGAACGTGTGGGAGTGGTGCTGGGACTACCTCGACCCCGCGCGCTACGACGACTACCGGGTGTTCCGCGGCGGCGGGTTCGCCGACGACGCCTGGAGCGTGCGGGCGTCCGTGCGGCGCGGCGGGTCCCCGCGGACGCAGCACGAGGACCTGGGTTTCCGGGTCGCGCGCGGCCGCTTCGACGCCGAGGGCGCAGCTCAGGGCTGGTCGGCGGAGGCCGACCGCGAGCGCGCGGCGCTGGAGTTCCCGCTCCCGCCCGGCTGGACCCCGCGGCGCTGAGTCGCGACGCCGCTGAGTCGCGATGCCGCGCGTCAGTCCAGGTCTTCGGCGGCGTCGAGGATCTTGGTGATGCGGACCGCGTAGTCCTGGTCGATCACGACGATCTCCCCGTGCGCGATCAGCCGGCCGTTGAGGAGCACGTCGGCGGGCGAGCCGGCCGAGCGGTCGAGCTCGATCACCGCGCCGGGCTCCATCGCGAGCACGTCCCGCACCGCCATCCTGGTGCGGCCGATCTCGACGGTGAGCGCCATCTCCACGTTGCTGATGCGCGCCAGCTTGCCGGCGATCGCCCCGCTCGTCGCGCGCTCCGGGATGCCGGCGCGGCCGCGCACCGCGAACCAGCCCGCCACGCCGCCGGGGCCGGACAGCTCGAACACGGTCGTGGCGGCGTCGCCGAAGAGCTCGGCCGCCTCCTCCATGCGGGCGTCGTCCAGCACGCCGGCGCCGAAGGTGTCGCTCGCCGCCTCGAGCGCCGGCTGCAGCACGTCCTGGAGCGCCACGACCGGCGCGCCCTCCGCGCCCTCGTCGACGAGCGACGGGGCCTCCAGCAGCACGACGCCGAGGTCCACGGAGGTGGCGCCGACGAAGGTCGCGACGACCGCGTTCGCGGTGAGGCCGGCGAATCCGTCCGCGGTGTGCAGCAGAGCGGTCAGCGGCGCCCCGGTGGGGAGCACGCCGGCGAGCGCCTCCGCGGCGGTCTGGGCCTGCGCGAGCGAGAGGGCGGTTCCGGATGCGATGGTCGGGCTCATGGGTCAGTCCTCTGTCTTGACGATGACGCACGCGAGCCGGGACCCGCTGGATCCCAGTGCGGCGCCGGCCACGGGGTGTCCCCCCACGGCGAGGTCGAACGGTCGGTGTTGCGGATGCGGCAGCGGCAGCAGGTCGCCGACGGCGAGCCCGAGCACGACGCTCGGCTTCACGACGGCGGGCGTCAGCCGCAGGGAGACGTCGACGGGCACCCGCGCGAGCTGGGCGTCCACCAGCTCGCGGGCGTTCTCGGCGCTCGAGGTCGGATTGGTCTCGCCCAGCTGCGCGAGCAGCACCGAGGCCGGAAGCGCCAGCGTCGCCGGCGCCGCGGACTCGCCCACCCGGAGCTGGAACCCGGCGACGATCATCAGCTCGGTCGTCGCCGCAGCCTGCGCGAACTGGGAGTTGTACTGGATGGCGTCCACCGAGATCGGCGTGACCAGGAGGCTGCCGAGCGAGTAGCGGAGGTCTTCCAGCGCGTCGTCCATGAGCTTGCGCACGAGGGCGTGCTCGATCTGGGTGAACGTCCGCTCCTCGGCGACGGGCACTCCCGAGCCGCCGAGCATGGCGTTCACCCACGACAGCGCGGCGACGGTCGGGAACTGGATGACGCCCTTCGGCGCCTGCCCCTCCAGCTCGCACAGCACCATCGCGGTCGTCGCGGGCAGCGAGGCCGCGTACTCGTCGTAGGTCTGCATCGCGACGCTCTCGCAGGTGACCTGGGACAGCACGCGCACCTTCGCGGTCAGCTGCGTCGCCCACTGCCGCGCGAACGTCTCGAACGCCAGCTCCAGCACGCGCGAGTGCTCGCGGGCGAGCGTGGTCGGCCGCCGGAAGTCGTACACCGGGAGATCCGGTGCGGGGGCCTGCAGGGTGGTCACGAGAGGGACTATCGGCCGGCGTCGGGGAAGCGTTAGGGATCGGGTCCGAGCACGGCGAATCCGCACCGATCCCTGCCGGTCCCCCTAACGACCGACCGGAGCGCGCCGATAGTGCCCCTGTGACGGCTCACCCGGAGCCGAGACCAGGATTCGCAGCCATGATCGTCGTCACCCGATTGAACGACAGCCAGTTCGCGGTCAACCCCGACCTCATCGAACGCATCCACGCGAGTCCGGACACCACGCTCGTGATGGTCGACGGTGCCAAGTTCATCGTCACCGAGTCGATGGCCGAGGTCATCGAGAAGATCGCCGCGTACCGTGCCAGGGTCATCGCGCTCGCGCACGACCTCCCCGCCTCGGGCCCCCGGCCCGTCCCCGCGCCTGTTCCCGACCAGGCCGCCGCCCCCGCCGTCCCGCTCCGGGCCAGGAAGAAGTAACGAGGAGACTCACCATGGATCCGGCAACGATCATCGGGATCGTCCTGGCCTTCGGCGCCGTCGTGGCGATGGTCACCATCGAGGGCGCCCACCTGACCTCATTGGTGCTGCCCGCGCCGATGGTTCTCGTCTTCGGCGCGACCATCGCCGTCGGCATCGCCAGCGGCACGCTCAAGGACTTCCTCACCGCGGTCAAGGCGCTCCCGCGCGCGTTCCGCGGCAAGATCGAGCCGCCGCAGAAGGTCATCGACCAGGTCGTCGGGCTCGCCGAGAAGGCGCGAGCCAACGGCCTGCTGGCGATGGAGCAGGAGGCCGACGGCATCGACGACCCGTTCCTCAAGCGCGCACTGCAGAACATCGCGGACGGCACCGACGGCGACGAGCTGCGCGTCCTGCTGGAGGACGAGATCGCGACGCGCTCGAAGTCCGACCGCGTCGCCGCGAAGTTCTTCTCCACCATGGGCGGCTACGCCCCGACCATCGGCATCATCGGCACGGTCGTGTCGCTGACCCACGTGCTGGAGAACCTGTCGAAGCCGGCCGAGCTGGGTCCGATGATCGCCAGCGCGTTCGTCGCGACGCTGTGGGGCCTGCTCTCGGCGAACTTCCTGTGGCTGCCGATCGGCAACCGGCTGCGCCGGCTCTCCGAGCTCGACGTCGACCGGATGACGCTGCTCATGGAGGGCGTGCTCGCCGTCCAGGCCGGCAGCCAGCCGCGCCTCCTCGGCGAGCGCCTGCGCGCGATGGTGCCGGGCGGCGACGGCGCGAAGCCCGCTAAGGCGCCCAAGGCCGTCCCCGCCCCGGAGAAGGAAGCGGCCTGACGTGTCCGCCCGCCGTCGCAAGCACGAGCCAGAGGAGGAGCACGAGAACGAGGAGCGCTGGATGGCCTCCTACATGGACATGGTCACCGTGCTCATGTGCATGTTCATCGTGCTGTTCGCGATGTCGACGGTGGACGCCAAGAAGTTCGAGCAGCTGAAGAACTCGCTCGCCACCGGCTTCGGCCAGGTGAAGACGGAGAAGGTCGACACGGCGACCGGCGTCGTGGTCCCCCCGGCGCACGTGAAGGACAACGGCTCGACGACCGACTTCGCGCTGGCCCAGCAGGAGGCGCAGAACCTGCAGAAGCTGAAGGACCGCATCCAGGCTAGCCTGACGCGGGACGGTCTGCAGAACGCGGTCCAGATGAAGATCGACGCGCGCGGGCTCACGATCGGCCTGGTCGGCAGCTCGACGTTCTTCGATTCGAACAAGGCGGACCTGAGCGCGACCGCCGTCCACGTCCTGGACGACATCGGCCCGGTGCTGGCGCCGGAGCAGTACCAGGTGTCGATCGAGGGCCACGCCGACTTCCGCCAGCCCGGCGCTCCCTTCCCGACGAACTGGGAGCTCTCCGCCGGGCGCGCGACGAGCGTGCTCCGGCGGCTGGTGGAGGCGGACGGCTTCCCCGCCGAGCGGATCGCCGCGGTCTCGTACGGCTCGGCCCGCCCGCTCGCGAACGCCACCGGCGCGACCGCGGAGGATCTGGCGGTCAACCGCCGCGTGGACGTGGTGGTGCTGTCCAGCCAGCCGGACCGGATCCGCGCGCTCATCCCGCAGGCGCTTCAGGCGACGACCGCGCCGGCCGCGGCCGGCTGAGCGCCCGCGCTACCGGAGCCGCGCGGGCCGCACCCGCACCGGCGCGAGCCAGGCGGCGACGATCACCGCGGTGATTGAGCCGGCGCACATGATCGCCGCGAGCACGACGACCTGGAACCGCCCGGCCTCCAGCGGCGAGACCCCGCCGAAGATGGCCCCGACGAACGCACCGGGCAGCGTGACGAGCCCGGTCGTCTTGGTCTGGTCGACCGAGGGGATGAGCGCGGAGTAGACCGCCGTGCGCGCCTGCTCGATCGTCGACTGCCGCGGGGAGGCGCCGAGCGCGAGCCAGCCCTCCACCTCGTCCCAGTGGTCGTCGACGGCCTCGGTGAACCTCCGCCCGGAGAGCGTGGCGATGCTCATCGAGTTGCCGATCACGATGCCGCCGATGGCGAGCGCGTACCGCGCGGTGAAGTCGATCGCCCCGGTGCTGAACACGATCGTGAAGGTCACGACGACGCCGGCCGCCATCGCGACGGCCATCATGGTCCCGTGGTCGACAGACCACCCGATCCGCCGCGTCGCGGTGCCGGCGGCGACGCCGAACATCACCAGGAGCGCGAGCGCCACCCACCACGGACTCGTGATGACCCCGGAGAGCACGACGCTGATGACGGCGAGCTGCGCAGCCCCGCGCAGGATGGCGAGCAGCGGCGCCCACCGATGCGGGACCCGGTACGCGCCGAGGACGGCCGTCGCCAGCAGCGCGAGAAGCGCGACCCCGAGGAGAGTGGGCGCGAGCTCGCGGACGATGGGCATCCTGAGATGCTACGCGGGGTGGGTGGGGTGAGGTTCGCGGGCGAGGCGAGGTCGGTGCGAGAAGTGCCGGAAATGTAGCGCGAGAACTGCCGGAAATGTAGCGCGAGAACTGCCGGAAATGTAGCGCGAGATCTTCCGGAAACGTAGCGCGAGAAGTGCCGGAAGTGTAGGGATGCCCGGCACTTGCTCTGGCTGAAGCAGCAGCTCGGCGATCAGCTCGCCGACATGATCATCGTCAACACCGGTTCGGCGGCCTACCGCCGGCAGGACGGCGTCGCTATCGTACCGCTCGCGCTCCTCGGCCCCTGAACGGCCGAGGAGTCGCCGCAGCGCCCTAGGAGCGGACGCCTGCACCTCCCAGCGCGCCGTCGAGAATGCGCCCTGCGACCTGCTCGGGCGAGCGACCCACCGTCGACACGAGTCTCGTCCTGCGCGTCAGCCACTCGGCGGTCTCGAAGTCGGCGAGGCGCCGGAGCCGCCACTCGGCGGCCGAGCTCTCGACCGTGTCGGCGCGGATCCGCTCCTCGAGCTCCGCGCGGCCCGCGACCAGCGTGACGGCCTCGACCCCGACGCCGCCGCGTGCGAGGCCGTCGACGATCTCGTCCCAGTACTCCTCGACGAGGACGGTCTGGGGCACGACGATCGTGCCGCCCACCGCATCGTGGATCGACAGCAGGGCGGCGACCACGAGCGCGCGCCAGGCCGGCCAGTCCTGGAAGTCGTCGACCGGCAGCTTCCGACGGAGGGGCGCCTCGAGCATCGCGCCGATCTACTCGGTGTCGAACACAGAGAAGTCCGGACGCGCCTCCAGCAGGGCGCGGACGGTGGTCGTCTTGCCCCCACCGAACGGCCCGTTCACCCACACGATCACGGTCCGACGCTAGCGGACGCCGCGAGAGCTTAACGCTTCTGGCGGGAACCATGGGGTGTCTCTACAGTCGCCGCGCCGTTCGGGTGTCTCACCCGCCGAGGACCGCGGTCGTCGCAAAGCCGTCCATCACTGTCTCGATAGATGAGGAGCCCGTCGCCGCCAGCCGAGGAACTGCGGCGGCTTCGCGGATGACGAAGTAGGCATCTCAACGGCTGCACCCGGGAGGACTCCGGATGGTCGAGGTGTCGCGTTCGAATATTTCTTGACGCTGATGCAACACTTTCACCGCGGCCGGCCATGAGCTAAGTGAACAGGGAGGCAATGTGGATGACCAGGAACTCGATCGCCGGCTCGCTCTCGGAGATCCGGCGAGATCCAACCCGGCGTCGCTGGACGTCGTGATCGACGAAGTGTTTGCCCAGCCGACGACCGCTCGACGCGTCCGCCGCAAGCGAGTCATCATAGGTGTCACTGCTGGCGTGATCGTGTTGGGTGGCGCCTTGGCGGCGTTCACCGACCTGGACACGTACCTGCTGTCCGTCCCGCCTTTCGAGACACTCGACGAAGGGACGGTCAGGACCGCTGAGGGCCTTTCGTACATTCCGGTGGGTCCAACCGATCATGGCGAGCAGTGCAAGATCTGGGTGGACTTCGGCGGGCTCACTCCAGAACAAACAACAGCGGTGAACAGCTACTGGTCACATGCCGACCCTGCAGAGTTCGCGGCACGGGTGAACGCGCGCATCCAGGCTTTTCCTGCCAGCGACGCGACCGAAGGAGACGCGAAGCAGGCACAACTACTCGACGACTTCGGACGCATAGTTCCCGGACTCACCTGGGGCACTCCCCCTCCGGGCCATCCTTGGGCGGCCGGAGAACCGCACCTGACGTCCTTCAGCACGGTGTGCTCCGACGATATGAAGGCATCCCAGTGAGTGCAGCCCTGACCTCAGCAGCGTCCGGGAAAGCGGCACAGGCGCGGGCGGAGGAGGTAATCAGACGGGAAGCGCCCGCCCTCGTGGCGTACTTCGAACGCCGAACCCCGCCTTCAGACGCACCCGATCTGCTGGGTGAGACACTGCTTGTGGCGTGGCGCCGGGCTGCTTCCCTGCCAGCCGACGACCAGGCTGCACGGATGTGGCTGTTCGGAGTGGCTCGCCGCGTACTCTCGACCTACCATCGCGGCAACATTCGACGCCATGCTCTCGCCGAGCGGCTGCGCATGGAACGCGAGGCAGCTCCCGCCGCCTCGCCACACGACAGTGAACTCTCCCTCGCGCTGGCAGAACTTGCTCCCATCGACTCGGAAATCATCCGGCTCCTACATTGGGACGGGTTCACATTGCTGGAGATCGCTCAACACCTCGGTCGCCCGGCCGGAACGATCCGTAGCCGTTACAGCAGAGCTCGAACTGCTCTGCGGGCTCGGCTCGAGGAGGGAACGCCCTCGTCGGGCAGCGATCGATTCTCTGAGGTTGCCCCGCTCACATCAGGCGAGTCGAACGACGCTGAAGGAACAGCGGGTCTGCGCCACTCTGGCAGCGTCTCCAGCGGGACGTAGGCAAGACAGAAGGGCTTCCGGCGTTCACCGAAAGCCCCCTGTTGAATAGCCAGCCTAAGAGACAGTTAAGAGTCCCGACCTTTCAGCGCTTCAGGTTCGTCAACTCCTGCAGCACCTCGTCCGATGTGGTGATGATGCGGGCGTTCGCCTGGAAGCCGCGCTGGGCGACGATCAGGTTGGTGAACTCCTGCGACAGGTCCACGTTCGACATCTCCAGGGAGCCGCCCTGGAGGGAGCCGAGGCCGTCCTGGCCGGGGGCGCCGAGCTGGGCCGCGCCGGAGTTGACGGTCGCCCGGTACTCCGAGCCGCCCGCCTTCTCCAGGCCGCCGGGGTTGACGAAGGTGGCCAGGGCGATGCGGCCGACGGCCTGCTTGTCGCCGTTCGAGAACAGGCCGATGATCGTGCCGTCCTTGGAGAGCGAGAACGACTGGAGCGTGCCGGCCGCGCTGCCGTTCTGGTCCTTGAACGCCACCGTCGTGAGGCCCGCGTAGCCGGTCACCGTGGACAGGTCCACGTTCACCCCGCCGACCGCGAGGGTGCCGCCGCCGGTCAGCACGCCGTTGGTGAAGGCGAGCGTGCCGTTGGCCGTGGCCCCGTTGGCGTCGGCGCCGGCGACGTCCCAGCCGGCGGCGGTCTTGGTGAAGGTGAGCGTCAGCTTCCGCGCGGCGCCGGTGGCGTCGTACACCGACACGTCGCGCACGAGCGAGTCGCCGGTCGCGGCGTCCGACGGGAGATTGCCGTTGACCGTGCCGGCCGTGGTCGCGGTGGCCGGGGTGACCGCCTTCAGCGGGATGGTGACGTCGCTGAGCGCGCCGCCCTGCTGGATGACGCCGTTGACCGCGTTCCAGCCCTGCAGGATCGCCCCGCCCGGGCCGACCAGCCGGCCGAGGGCGTCCGGGTCGAACGAGCCGGCGCGCGTGTAGACCGTCTCGCCGCCGGACTTGGTGACGAAGAAGCCGTCGCCGTTGATCATCATGTCGGTCGAGCGGCCGGTCGCCTGCGCGGCGCCCTGGGTGAAGTTGGTGGAGATCCCGGCGACCAGCACGCCGAGGCCGATCTGGGCCGGGTTGGTGCCGCCGGCCTGCGCGCCGGGGCCGGTGGCGCCCTGCACGAGCTGGGAAAGGGTGTCCTGGAACTGCACGGCCGAGCCCTTGAAGGCGGTCGTGTTGACGTTGGCGATGTTGTTGCCGGTGACGTCGAGCATGGTCTGGTGCGAGCGGAGGCCGGAGATTCCGGAGTAGAGGGAGCGGAGCATGATGCTGCCTTTCTGTGAGAAGTCGTCGGTGGCGGGGTCAGGCGGTCGTCGCCGGGGTGACCACGCCGAGGATGGAGTCGAGGTTGATCTTCTGGTCGCCGACGCTGACGATCGGGACCGGCCCGGCGTACGAGACGGAGGACGCGAGACCGGTCTGGGTGTCGCCGTTCTTGTCGAGGTAGCTGACGGTGTGCCCGATCAGGGCGGCGGCGGAGGTGCGCATCTGCAGCGCGAAGCTCTCCTGGTTGGTGGAGTCCAGGCTCGTGAGCTTCTCCATCATGGCGAGCTGCGTGGTCTGCGAGATCATCTGGTTGGTGTCCATCGGCGAGCTCGGGTCCTGGTTGCGCAGCTGCGTGACTAGCAGCTGCATGAACGCCTCGCTGTCGAGCGACTGCTTGGGCGTCCTGGTCGGCGGCGTGGAGTAGATGCCGCTGGTGGACGTTGAGTCGGTTCCGGTGACGGGGTCGACGGCCACGGTGGCTCCTTTCGGTCTAGACGATGAGGTCGATCGAGTGGGCGGACCCGTCGGGAGCGGGGCGGATGCGGTCGGCGGCGGTCTCCGGACCGTCGCCGCGGGAGGAGGACGAGCGTCCGTCCGGCGCCCGTCGCCCGTCGGACGCGGCGCGCCCATCCGGGGTCTGGCCGCCGGGCTGTCCCGCCTGGCCCGGCTGGTGCTGCGGGGCGGGCTGGTTCTGCGACGAGAGGTCGAGCGTGCCGGTCAGGCCGGTGCTGCCCAGGTCCCGCCGGAGGTCGGGGAGGATCGCGCGCAGCGCGTCGCGGCCGGCGTCCGTCGGGGCGAACAACTCGACCCGCACACCCTCCGCGCCGACGTGCGCGCGGACGGTGACCGGCCCCAGGTTGTCCGGGGTGACGTGGACGGTCATGACGTGCTCGCCCCGGCCGGCGGCCGCGAGGGTGAACACCGGGCGCGCCAGCTGCGTGTTGAGGGTCTGCGCGTTCGGGGTCTGCGAGGTGGAGGCCGCGGTGGCGGAGGCGGGAACGCTGGAGGCGGTGATGGTCGGCGCCACCGGGGCCGGCGGGACGGCCGAGGCGACTGTGGCCGGCGCGGACGTCGGCACGGGGTCGGCTGCGGCTGCTTCCGGTGCGGTCTGGCCCGTTCCCGGCCTGTCTTGCGCGCCGGCGGCGAAGCCCGCGGCGACGACCGGTCGCGCGGTCGCGGCGGCGGCGGTTTCCGCTGCGGGCGCCGAGGCCGCGGGCAGCGCCGGCGCCTCCTGGAGAGCGGCGGGACGAGCGGGGCGGCCCGGCTGCGGGGCGGCAGCGGGCTCGACGGCGACGGCGGCGCTGTCGGTCGCCGCCTGCGCTGCGGGGGCGCCCGCGGACGCCGGCGCGATCACGACCGGGACCGCTGCCGCCGGCGCAGCTTCAGGCGCCGGAGACGCGGCGGGAGCGGCCGGAGCGCTGGCGAGGGACGCCGGTGCGGCCGCCTTCGGAGTGAGCGGCACGGCCTGCGGACCGGCCGGGACCACCGGCGCCGAGACCGCGCTCGGCACGGTCGCCGCCGCCGTCGCGACAGGAGGAAGCGGTGCCGACCCCGTGCCGGACGGCGACGGGCTCGCGGCCGTCGGCGCGGCCGTGCTGGACGCGACAGCGCCCGCACCCGCGGCGGCGGGCGCGTTCAGCGCGGTCTGCGCGGCGGCGGCGAGCGCCTGGGCGGGATCGGAGGCGACGACCGGTGCGGCGTCGGCCGACGGCCCCGTTGCGGAGGCCGTGGCCGCAGTGGCGTCGACGGCCTTCTCGTCCGGTCGTCCCGTGCTCCCCGCATCGGTCCGCTGCCCGGTCTCGCGGTGCACGCGGTCGCCGCTGCCCGCGTTCGGCCTCCGGGCGTGCGCACCGTTGTCGCGGGCGGCCGGTGCGGAGTCGGCGTGCGCGTTCGACGCGCCGGTGAGGAACGCCTCGAACGCTTCTCCTCCCCCGGCCTTCGCGCGCGTCCCGCCCGCGGGCTGCGCGGGCGCGGACACGGCCGGCGCCGTCACGGTCCCCGGGGTCACTGCAAGCCTCCCTGCAGGAGCGAGGCGAACATCGCGCGCAGCATGTCCGCCTGCGACGACGCGGCCGACGTCCCGCCGGAGGAGGCCAGGCCAGAGAGCCCGGACAGGCCAGAGAGTCCGGCCAGGCCAGAGAGCCCGGACAGGCCAGAGAGCCCGGACAGACCCGACACCCCCGACATCCCCGCCAACGCCGCCGACAGCGCCGACGCCGACGTGCCTGCGGGCGCCGCGGTCGCCTGCGGCACGATCCGCCGGATCGTCACGATGTCGGAGTCCTTCATCCAGTTGTCGACCAGGCTGACGTTGCGGCCCTCGCTCGGCGCGTGGATGACCTTGCCGTTCCCGGCGTAGATGACGATGTGCTCGCCGCCGTTGGTCACGATCAGGTCGCCCGGCTGGGCCTGCGCGAGCGACGGCACCTCGGTGCCCATCTTCCCCTGGCCGGAAACGAGGCGCGGGAGGTCGATCCCGAGGTCCTTGTAGACGCGCTGCACGAGCCCGGAGCAGTCCAGCCCGGAGGAGCTGGTGCCGCCGAACACGTACGGGACGCCGAGGTACTTCTTCGCGTCGGCGACGACGTCCGCGCCGGTCACCGTCCCGGTGGAGCCGGTCGAACCGACCCCTGTGCTGCCGAGCGCGCCGGCGAGCGCGTTCGCGAAGTCCGCGGACGTCGTGTTCGACGTGGCCGCGGCGGTCGCGGTGGAGGCCGGCGCCGTCGTCCCGACGCCGTCGAGCTGTGCGATGGTCGCCTGGATCTGGGCGATCCGGCCGATCGCGTCCGTGACGGTCATGCTTCGTCCCTTCCCTCTGCGGCGGATCGCTCGCGCAGCCACGCGCCGGTCGCGATCTCGTCGATCGCCGCCTGCTCCGCCCCGAGCTCGCCCGCGACGACCTCCGCCTGGTGCCGCGCCTCGAGCTTCTCGAGCCCGACCGCGCGCTTCTTCGCCTCGGTGAACGCCTGCTGCGCCTCGGCGGCCTCCGCGTCGGCGCGCTCGGTCAGCACGGCCAGGTCGGCGAGCATGCTGCGCGAGGAGGCGCGGGCCGCGGCGAGCGCGAACATCGTCCCCGCGTCCGTGGCCTCCGCCGGCACGGCGTGCAGGGCGGCGATCGCGCGCACCTGGCGGTCCTGCACGTCGCGGCGCAGCGCGTTGGCCGCGGCGAGGTCGCTTGCGGCGTGGTCCTTCTCGATCTGCCGGAGCCTCAGCAGTCCGGCCAGCGGGAACGTCCGTGCCATCACACCACCCCTGTCCCGGCGGCGGGCATTGCCGCCACCAGCTCGCCCAGTCGCGCCCAGCCGTCCGCGAACGCGGAGGGCTCGCCGATCCCCTGTCGCAGGAACCGGTTGATCGCGTCCTCGTTGGCCACGGCCGCGTCCACCCGCGGGTTGGTGCCCGGCTTGTACGCGCCGACGTCCAGCAGGTCCTGCGCGGCCACCTTGGCGGCGAGG
This sequence comes from Leifsonia shinshuensis, assembly GCF_013410375.1. Taxonomy (NCBI): domain Bacteria; kingdom Bacillati; phylum Actinomycetota; class Actinomycetes; order Micrococcales; family Microbacteriaceae; genus Leifsonia; species Leifsonia shinshuensis. The sequence continues at coordinate 405,578 of NZ_JACCFL010000001.1, read as the reverse complement.
ATGCCGCGCAGCGCCGTCGCGGTGGCCCGCTGCTCCGGCGTGGTCACCCGGGAGGCCAGCCGCGAGATCGAGCCGAGCACGTCGACGGACGGGAAGTGGCCGACGACGGACAGCCTCCGGTCGAGGACGACGTGCCCGTCCAGGATGCTGCGCGCCGCGTCGGCGATCGGCTCGTTGTGGTCGTCGCCGTCCACGAGCACCGTGTAGAGGCCGGTGATCGAGCCGGTCTCCCCGGTCCCCGCCCGCTCCAGCAGCTGCGCGAGCAGCGAGAAGGTCGACGGCGGGTAGCCGCGGGTCGCCGGCGGCTCGCCCGCCGAGAGGCCGATCTCGCGCTGCGCCATCGCGACGCGGGTGAGCGAGTCCATCATGAGCACGACGTCGCGGCCCTGGTCGCGGAACGACTCCGCGATGCGGGTGGCGGCGAACGCGGCGCGGAGACGCATCACGGCCGGCTCGTCGGAAGTCGCGACGACGACGACCGAGCGTGCCAGGCCGGCCGGCCCGAGGTCGTCCTCGAGGAACTCGCGGACCTCGCGCCCGCGCTCCCCCACCAGCGCGATGACCGAGACGGCCGCGTCGGTCCCCCGCGCGATCATCGACAGCAGCGAGGACTTGCCGACGCCCGAACCCGCGAACAGGCCGAGGCGCTGGCCGCGGCCGACCGTGACGAGGGTGTCGAGCACCCGCACGCCGAGGCCGAGCGGGCTGTGGATGCGCGCGCGCCGCATGGCGTCCGGCGCGCGGTTGTCGAGCGTGACGAAGCCGTCCGGCGCGATCGGGCCGCGGCCGTCGACCGGGCGGCCGAGAGCGTCGACGACCCGGCCGAGCATCCCGTCACCGGTGGGGACGAGCAGCGGGCTGCGGACCGCGCGCACCGGGGCGCCGGCCGCGATCCCGGTCAGGCGCCCGTAGGGCATGACCTTCGCACCTCCGGAGGTCGTGGCCACGACCTCCGCGTGCACGCCGTCCCCCTCGCCGATCACGACGAGGTCGCCGATCGCCGCGCGGACCCCCTCGATCTCGGCGCCCAGCCCGACCACCGCGGTCACCCGGCCGACACGCTCGACCGCGGCGGCGCGCACCGCACTCCCCCAGCTCGCCAGCGCCGCGGTCATCGCAGCGCCTCCTTCGCCCGGTCGAGCGCGGAGCGGATCCGCGCGTCGAGCCAGCCGGCCGGCAGCTCCGCGATGGCGTCGCCGGGGGCCAACGACGGATCGGGCACCGTCGTCACCCCTCCGAGCGCACCGTGCGTCGTCGCGAGCAGGGCCAGGTCGCCGGGGTTCAGCCGGATCGCCGCCACCTCGCCGGCCGGAGCCTCGGCGAACACGCGGCCGACGGCCGCCCGAGCCGCCGCCAGCCGGTCGGCGAGCACGGTGCCCACCACCGCCTCCGCCAGCTCGAACGCCGCGGCGACCAGCGCACCCTCCACGTCGGCGAGCACCGGGACCGTCGCTTCGCGCAGCTCCACCGTCGCCCCCTGCAGCGCGCGCGTCAGCACCGCGACGCGGTCGGCGGCCTCGGCGGCCTCCGCGGCGCGGACCGCCTCGGCGTCGGCCAGCCAGCCGGCCTGCTCCTCGGCCGCCTGCCGCCGTCCGTCGGCGTACCCCGCCGCGAACCCGCGCGCCCGGGCGGCATCCGCCACGGCGTGCTGGGTCTCCGTCTCCGCGAGCACGGGGACGGTCAGCGGAGCGAACGCGACGTCATTCGACATACGCGTCCTCGTCCCCGCGCTGCACGGTGATGGTGCCGGCGGCCTCCAGGTCGCGGATGGCGCGGACGATCGACGCGCGGGCGTCCTCCACCTGCGACAGGCGCACCGGGCCGAGGATGCGGATCTCGTCCTCGAGGATCTCGCGGTTGCGCTCGGACAGGTTCTGGGTGATGACCGCGGTGACGGCCTCCGTCGCGCCCTTCGTCGCGACCGCGAGCACCGCGGCGTCGACGCCGCGCAGCACCTGCTGCACGTCGCGCGGGTCGAGCCGCACGATGTCGTCGAAGGTGAGCATCCGGGAGCGGACCTCCTCGGCGAGCGCCGGGTCCCGCTGCTCCAGGGCCTCCAGCAGCGCCTTCTCGGTGGCCGCGTCCGCGCGGTTGATGATGTCCACCAGCGGCTGCACTCCCCCGACCGAGTCGGAGGCCGTGCGCGCCGAGACCACGGCGCTCGCGCGCTGCTTGAGGGTGTCGGCGACGACCCGCACGGCGTCGGGGCTCGGGGAGCCCATCGTCGCGATCGCGTGCGCGACCTCGGTGCGCGCGTCGTCGTCCAGCCCGGCGAGCACGCGGGAGGCGTGGTCGGCCCGCAGGTGCGCGAGCACGAGCGCGCTGGTCTGCGGCAACTCCCCCGCGAGCAGCATTTGGACCTGAGCCGGCTCGACCGCGTCGAGGAACTCGAACTGCTTGCCCGCCATCGACGACGCGACCCGGTTCATCACGCCGGTCGCCCGCTCGGCGCCGAACGAGGCCTCCAGCAGGCCGACGGCGATGTCGCGGCCGCCGCGCGTGCTCACGCCGCCGCGGGCGGTCAAGTCGTGGAACTCGCTGAGCGCCTTCTCGGCGACGGAGGGGTCGACCCGGCGCAGCCGGAGGATCTCCGCGGTGATCTCGTCAGCCTCCTCGTCGGAGAACTGCTTCATCACCTGGGCGGCGCGGTGCTGATCCATGTTCATCAGCACGACGGCGACCTTCTGGGGGCCGGTCAGCGGGGTCTTCGTGTCGTTCATACGCCGGCCCGGTCCTCCATCAGGCTGCGCAGGAACTCAGCGGTCTTCTGCGGGTCGCGCTCGGCGAGGGCCTCGATCTCCTGGCGGCGGCGCTCGGCCTCGAGCTCGGGCGCGGTCGGGTCCGGCAGCGGGTCGAGTTGCATCGGGACCGTCGGCGGCGCCGGGTCGAGCGCGACCGGGAACGGCGAGGCCTCCATCGCCAGCGACTCGGCGCGCTCGGCCTCCAGCTCGGCGTCCTCGGCGGCGCGCTTCCTGCTGCGGCGGAACAGCGCGAACGCGATGATCGCGGCCGCGACGATGGCGGCGCCGATAATGGAGCTGCGGATGATGCCGGTGAGCTGGTCGGCGGCGGCGGCGTCCTTGGCCTCCTGGATCGCCTTGGCCGCCTCGGTCGCTCCGGTCTTGCTGAACGGCACCAGCTGGACGCTGACCGAGTCGCCGCGCGCGGTATTGATGCCGGCTGCGGCGTTCACCATGTTGCGGAGCTCGTTCGCGCTGACATTGCTCACGGCGTCCGAGTTCACCGCGACCGAGACGGTCTGCCGGGTGACGGCGCCGGCCGGGATGGTGCGCTGCTCCGTGACCTTGTCGACCGCGTTGTCCTTGGTGCTGGACTCGGAGTTGAAAGTTCCGTTGCCGCTGCTGCCGTTCGGGACCGCGATGTTGTCGGGGCCGAGCACCCCGGCCGCCGAGCCGCCGGAGCCGGTGTAGGTCTCCTTCTGGGTGGTCTCGCTGGTCGCGGGCGCGTTGGTCGGCGTCGTGTACTGCTCGGTGGTGCGCTGCGCCGACTCGTTGCTGACGTCGGCCGCGACGGCGACGGTGGCGTTCCCGGCGCCGACGACCTTGTCGAGCATGTCCTGCACAGCGGTCTTCACGCGCGACTCGTAGTCGTTGGCCTGCTTGTCCGCTCCCCCGGTCGCACCGGCGCCGACCGTGCTGAGGACGTTTCCATTGGCGTCGACGACCGAGACGTCGGTCGGCTGCATGCCGGTGACCGCGGCGCTGGTGAGGTGCACGATCGCCTGGACCTGATCGGAGCTCAGGGTGACGCCGGCCTGCGGCTCGATGAAGACGGACGCGGTCGGGTCCTGCTTCTGCGAGGTGAACACCGTGTCTGCAGGGATGGCGAGGCGGACGGACGCCGTCTTGACGCCCTTCATGGCGGAGATCGTGTTGGCCAGCTCGCCCTCCATCGCCCGCTTGTAGGTGACGGACTGCTGGAACTCCGAGGAGGTGACGCCCATCTTGTCGAGCAGCGAGTAGCCGTTGGTGGTGGAGGTCGGCAGGCCCGCCGACGCCGCCTTCAGGCGCTCGTCGTAGACCTTCTCCTGGGGCACCAGGATGGTCCCACCCCCGTCGGTGAGCTGGTACGGGACGCCGTCGGTGCGCAGCTGGTCGACGATCGCCGAGGCGTCGGCGGCCTGCAGCCCGGAGAACAGCGGGGTGTACGAGGGCTGCGACGCCCACATCGCCAGGCCGGCCGCGCCGAGCCCGATCACGGCAACGCCGATGACGGCGATGACCCGCTGGGCCACGCTGAACCCGCGGATCGTGTCGCCGAGCCGCCGGAAGAAGCTCGTCACCTGCTGGGGCATCAGGCCTGCATCCTCATGATCTCGTTGAAGGCGTCGACGGCCTTGTTGCGGACGCCCGCGACCAGCTCGAGCGTGACCTGGGCACGGGTGGAGGCGATGGTCGCGTTGTGGATGTCGTCCAGGTTGCCGGTGACGGCCTTGATGGCGAGCGAGTCGCTGGTGCCCTGGAGCTGCTGGAGGTTGTCGACGGCGCCGGTGAGGGCGTCGCCGAACGAGGCGCCGCCGCTTCCCGACACGGAGTTCGCGGAGGTGGTGCCGGCGATGCCGGAGGTCGCGCCGATCGATCCGATCGCGCCGATCGCGCCGACGGGCATCAGTTCCTCCCGATCTGGAGGGCGGCCTGGTAGCTCTCCTTGGCGCGGTCCACCACGGCGGCGTTCGCCTGGTACCCGCGCTGCGCCATGATGAGCGCGCCCATCTGCTCGGAGAGGTCGATGTCCGGGTAGCGCACGTAGCCCTTGGCGTCGGCGACGGGGTTGTCCGGCTCGTAGACCAGCCGGCCGACCGCGCTGCCGTAGGCGGCGCCCGCGACGTAGGCCCCGGAGACGCCCTCCCCCTCCTGCGCGACGATGTAGCGGGCCTGGAAGGCCGCGCCGCTCGTGGGCTTCGCCGTGTTGATGTTGGCCATGTTGTCCGAGATCGCGTCCAGCCACTTGCGGTGCAGGGTCAATCCGGTGCCGGCGATGCCGATGGCGTCGAATGTCATCGTGTGTCCTTTCGGTCCTCTGGTCGGACGGCGCCGGTCAGCTCGTCTTCAGCGCGGCGCGGACCGCGGAGAACTCGTTGCCGGCGGCCTGGGAGGCGAACTGGTACATGAGCACCGTGTCGACGTTGGAGAGCGTCTCGGTGTCGAGGTTGACGTTGTTGCCGTCGAGCCGGGTGGGCTCCAGGGAGCGCGCGGTCGTCGCGGAGACGTGGCCGTCGCCCCGGGCGACCGAGGCGGCGAGGGCGTCCTCGAAGGAGACGCGCTCTGCGGTGTAGCCGGGGGTGTTGACGTTGGCGATGTTGTTCGCGATCGCGCGCTGGCGCGCCGACAGGCCATTGAGGGCGCTCGTCAGGGCGGCCGTGGTCACGGATTCGAGCACGCTGCACTCCATCGGTGGTCGAAGGGGCGGCCCGTCCGTGGCCAGTCGTCGAGCGATCCGTGCTCGTAGGCCTCTATCGGCCGCGGTCCCGGAAGCGTTACGGCCGTCGCACCCCCTCTTCGCGGGGCACCTCGACAGGGTGAACGAGGGTCGTCCGCGCGGTGTCGTAGCGGTTCGGCCGGCCTGTGGATGAGTCTGTGCAGGTGAGGTGAAGTCACAGATTTATCCACACCCCTATTCGGGGTGTGAATTACACCGTTGTGGTTTAGAACATAGCTTCGATTGAGCGTGAAAATGCGATAAATGCCTGGTCAGAAGGCATTTTCTTTTCCTGTGAATTCTGAGATTCCACACATGCCGCGCGTGTCCTCCACACGTTATCGGCACTCATCCACGGCTTTTCCCCAGAGTTATCCACAGGTAGAGAAGCTGGGGAGGACGAATCGCCGCAGACCAGGCTGTCGACCCCCGTGGGTTGAACGGTCGCTGAACGCCCGCGACACGCCCGGGAGGGCGGATCGTCAGCCGATGAGGTCGAAGTAGACGGGGTGCGGACCGAGCTCCGTGCGGGGAACGGAGCTGACCGCGGCGAGGTGCTTGGCGGTGGTCTGACGCACGTCCTCGAGGTAGCGGATGGTGTGCAGCTGCGCCTCCAGCAGGCGCGCGGCGCGCTCCTGGAGCTCCTCGGGGATCGGCCCGAGCCCGGCCGGGGTGCGCCAGGGGACCGGCTCGACCTTGGCGAGGGCGCGGTGCAGCTCGTGCTCCATGCGCTCCAGCGCCTCGGCCCAGTCAGGCGACGCCGAGGTCACGACCGGTCTCCGCAGCGGGGTCGCCCGCGCCGAACGGCGAGGCGGGGACGATGGACGGCGCCGTCGAGGCGGGCAACGACGCGGCGGCCTCATGCCAGGCCGCCTGGAGCGGCTCGACGAGCTCGATCGCCTCGCGGACCTTGTCGGCGTCGTGCTCGATGGTGCCGGCGACGATGAGGTCGGCCAGGTAGCCGTACAGCTGGAGCAGGCTCTCGGCGCCGTCCCAGAGGTCGACCTTCAGGCTCGACGCGAGCTCGGCGACGATCTGGTCGGCGTGCCGCAGGTTCTCCCACGCGGTCGGCCACGCCTCGGCGCGCAGTGCCTCCTCGGCGCGGGTGAGGTCGAGGACCAGGCGGTCGTAGAGCATCGTGAGCAGGCGCGCCGGGCTGGCGGACAGCACGCTGTCCCGGTTGTAGGCCGACAGCTTCGCGGCGGCGGTGTTGAGCATACCCATCAGTGACCCGACGACGAGGACGACGAGCTTGCGGAGAGGGAGGCGAGCTGCCCGCTCAGCCACGACGACTGGGACTGGAGCTGCTGCAACTGGACTTCGAGGTTCGCATAGGTCTTCTGGAGTGTGGCTTTGCGGTCGGCGAGACGCGTGTCCCAGTCGGCGATCTGCGTGTTGAGGCTCTTGACCGTCGCCTGCTCGCCCTGGATCTTCGTCGTGATGGTGCCGGTGTACTTGTCGCTGGCGACGGTCGCGGCGTCGGAGACGCGCTGGGCGATGGTCGCGAGCGCCGACTTCACGCCGTCGGGGTTGTTCGCCAGAGCGGTGGTGAAGGCGGTCTTGTCGAACGTCACCTGCCCGTCGCTGGTGATGCTGATGCCGTAGGTGCTGGGGGAGATCCCGTTGATCGGCGCGATCACCGCGTCCATGAGCTTCTGGTTCGCATCGCGGACGGTCGAGTCGCCGGTGAACGGGCCCGCGGTGACCGTGGTCCCGCCCGCCGTGTCGGTGCCGGTCGAGACGGCCTGCTTCTGCGCGATGAAGGAGAAGGCGTCGTTCAGGCTGGTCACCAGCGCGTTCGCCGCGTTCGAGATCGAGGTGTCGTCGCGGGCGACCGTGAGCGTCACCGGGGTGGTGGAGGCGGCGCTGACGGTCAGCGAGACGCCGGGGAGCACCGTGGTGAACGTGTTGCTGGAGCTGGTCACGGCCTGCGCCGCGGCCGAGCCCGCCCAGAGCGTGACCTGCGCGTCCTGGGCCTGCCGAACCTGCGCGGCGCCGGGGTCGCTGAGGAGGTTGGTGGCGGTGCCTGCTGTCACGGCGGCCGGCGTGCCGCGGTAGACGGTGAAGGCGGCTGCCGCTCCGGTCTTCGCCGAGCTGAGCTGCAGGCGGTAGAGCGGCTGGCCGGTCGCCGGGTCGGTGCCGGCGGCGACCTGGGTGGCGCTGACGCCCACTCCCGCCTTGTTGATCGCCGACGCGACGTCGGCGAGCGAGTTGCTGGCGGCCGTGACCTGCGTCGTCGTGCCGTCCGAGCCCACGAAGGTGAGCGTCGGGGGATTGTCCGGCCACTGCGAGAGCGGGCCGGTGACGATGACCTGCGACTGCGCGAGGCGGTCGACGGTGAAGTCGATGGTGCCGTCCACTGCGCCCGTGCCCGCCGTCGCGGTGACGGAGGTGGAGCTGGTGGAGGCGGTGTGGAGGTCGGTGCCGGTCGGCTTCGCGAGGGCGGCCGCCGAGGTGGCGAGCGCCGCGATCTTGCTGTTCAGCGTCTGCATCGCCGTGATGTAGGTGGTGGAGTCCGCGACCTTGTTCTTGAGCAGGGTCTGCGGGACGGCCTCCGCCTGCATCAGCTGGCTGATCAGCTGGGTGGTGTTGAGTCCGCTGACCAGACCGTCGACGGCCATGCTCATGTGCTGCTCTCCCTCCTACTGCGGTGCTGCGCTGGTGCTGGTGCTGGTTCTGGTTGTGGCGGCGGCCGGGACGCCCTTTGGGGATGGCGTCCCGGCCGCCGGGTCTGACGCGCTCGGCTTAGCCGAGGAGCTTCAGGACGCCCGCGCCCGACTGGTTCGCCTGAGCGAGCATGGCGGTGCCGGCCTGCGACAGGATGTTGGAGCGGGTGTACTTCACCATCTCCGACGCCATGTCGGTGTCCGTGATGCGGGACTGGGCAGCCGACAGGTTCTCCTGCGAGACGTTGAGGCTGCGGATGGCGCTCTCGAAGCGGTTCTGGACCGCACCGATGTTGGCACGGGCCGTCGAGACGGCGGTGATCTGCGTGTCGAGCGTCGCGATCGAGGCCAGCGCGTTGGCGGCGGTGTCGAACTGCAGCCCGGCCGCCGCGGTGGCGACCGTGGTGACGTTCGCGCCGGAGAGGTCGACCTGGATCTGGTCGTTCGCCGCCACCGAGCCCGCGCCGACCTGGAAGGTCAGCTTGCCGGTGCCGGCGCCCGCAGAGCCGTCGAGCAGGTTGATCCCGTTGAAGTTCGAGCTGCCCGCGATACGGGTGAGCTCGCTCGTCAGCTGGGTGACCTCCGTCTTGATCGCGTTGCGCGAGTCCACGTTGTTCGAGTCGTTGCCGGCCTGAACAGCAAGGTCGCGCATGCGCTGCAGGATCGTGTGGACCTCGGTGAGCGAACCTTCAGCGGTCTGCACGACGCTGATGCCGTCCTGAGCGTTGCGGGCGGCGACGGTCAGACCGCCGACCTGCGACTTCAGGCCCTCCGAGATGGCCAGGCCCGCCGCGTCGTCCGCCGCACGGTTGATGCGGAGGCCGCTGGACAGCTTCTCGAGCGACTTCGAGAGGTCGCTCTGAGTGTTGTTCAGGTTGCGGTAGGCGTTGAGCGCCGAGATGTTGGTGTTGATCTGCATACCCATGATGTTTCCTCCATGACTGGGCTAGTGGTCCGCGGTCCATCCATGTCCCGCAGTGGGTTCTATCGGCCGGCGCGCGCCCCCCGTTAGGAACGGATTCAGGAGGCGCGGGCCGAGGTCGGGGTGGGGGTGTGCGGGTGCAGGTGCGCGACCGCGTGCTGGGCGAGCCGGGCGAGGTAGGCGCTGCGCCGGGCCTGCGAGGTCTTCGCCTCGATCACGGCGGGGTCGCCCTCGTCGGCGTAGTGCGTGGCCATGCCCTCGCGCATGAGCCGGATGGCCTCCGACCGCTGCTGCGACACCGCCGAGTGCGTGATGCCGAGCTCCTCGGCGATCTCGGTCACCGTGCGGTCGTCGAAGTAGATGGCCTCCACGATCGAGCGCATCCGGTCGGGGAGCGCGGCGACGGCGGCGCGGACGTAGGCGGTGCGCTCGCCGGCCAGCAGGGTGTCCTCCGGGCCGGCGGACTCGGACACGAGCACCGACTCGACGGTCTCGTCGAGGGTGGTCACCGAGCGATCTCCTCGACGGCCGGCGTGCGGCCGAGCGCGGCGGTCAGGCTCTCCTGCACCGCGAGCGTCGCCTTGATCCGCTTGCGGGCGGAGCGCGTGGCCCAGTCGCCCGCGCGCAGCTCGTCGGCGAGCGCGCCGACGATCCGGGTGCGCGCGTACGCGCCGAACGGGACGCCGGTGCTCGCGTCGTACGCGTCGGCGGCGGTCACGAGGGCGACGGCGCCGGCCGAGGCCAGGTCGTCGCGGGACAGGTGGGTGGCACGGGAGCACAGGTCGGATACCAGGTAGCCGACCAGCGGCAGGTTGTCGACGACGAGCGTGTTTCGTTCGCTGCGGTTCACGCTGTTGGACCCCTCTTCATCGGACGGATACGCCGCGGCGCCCCGGTGGGGACGGGGCGGTGCGGGTACTCGGGCGGTGCTGGATGCTCGGACTTACTTCGGGTGCCGAACAGAGTGCTAGGGGTCTTTCGTCTTTCACAGTAACGATCAGCCTCCTCTCAGGTCGCGAGGCGGTTGCCCCCACTACGGGGCAGTCCTACCCCCAGTACGGGGAACAGCGGGAAGTGGGGTGCATCCGGTACGGCCTGAGCGATTTCATAGCCGAACCCGCCTAACATCGGGGCGACCGGTGCCGATGGTCCCCCATGAGGCGGACACCCGTTCCGCCACGGACCGAGGGAACCAGTGCGCACAACGACTCACGAGGACGTCAGGAGCGACATGGCCGCGAGCGAACTCTCCGCTCAGCTCTGGAAGGAGCGCGAGCTGCTGGAGCTTCTGCTGTTCAAGCTGGAGGAGGAGCAGCTGCTGCTCATCGCCGGCAAGTCGCGCTGGATCTCGCACGCGACGCACGAGGTGGAGCAGGTGATGGAGCGGATGCGCGACGTCGCTCTCGCCCGCACCATCGAGGTGTCGGCCGTCGCGGAGGCGTGGGGCCTCCCGGCGGAGGCGACCCTGCGCGAGCTCGTGGCGGGCGCCCCGGACGGCATCTGGTCCGACATCTTCGCATCGCACCTGACCGCGATGACCGAGCTCACCGGTCAGATCGCGGAGGTGCGGGACACCAACGAGCGGCTGCTGCGGGAGGCCGCACGTTCGACGCAGGAGACCTTGAGCGGGCTGACCGGCGCCGGAACGGAGACCGGGCTCTACGGCGCGGCGGGCGAGAGCCGGTCGGGCGACTCCGGCGCACGGCTGTTCGACACGGAGGCCTGAGCGGGATGAGCACTTTCAGCGGGCTGAACACCGCCTACACCGGACTCGTCGCGGCGAAGGCCGGCCTCGACGTCGTCGGCCAGAACCTGGTGAACGCCAACACGGCCGGCTACACGCGCCAGCGCCTGACCACCTCCGGAGTGCCCGCCCTGAACTCGGCCGGCCTCTTCACCGGCGGCGTCCGGCCCGGCCAGGGCGTCAGCGTGGACGGCATCAAGCGCCTGGACGACGCCGCCCTCGACGCGCGGGTCCGCAGCACGACGGCCCTCTCCGGCTACTCCTCGACGCGCGCCCAGGCGCTCACCACGCTGGAGGACTCGCTCAACGAGCCCGGGACCAACGGCCTGTCCGCCCAGCTGCAGAAGTTCTGGTCCGCGTGGGGCGACGTGGCGAACCAGGCCGGCGAGCAGGCGCCCGCCGGCGTGCTGCTCGGCCAGGCCGGCAGCCTCGTAGGCCAGATCGCCTCCGGCTACCGGGCCGTCGACGCCCAGTGGAGCTCGCTGCGGCAGAGCGCGAACGGGATGGTGAACGACGTCAACCAGGCCGCGAACGAGGTCGCCGACCTCAACGGCCGGATCCGCCAGGCGGTCGCCTCCGGGTCGTCGGCCAACGAGCTGATGGACCGCCGCGATGTGCTGACGACGCAACTCGCGAACCTCGCCGGGGGAGTGGTGCGCGCGAACGACGACGGCACCGTGGACGTCCTGGTCGGCGGCAACGCCCTGGTCAGCGGCACGACCGCTAACGCCGTCCAGCTCGCCGGCGCGCAGCGGATGACGGACGCCGGCGCCGACCCCGTGCGGCTGGAATGGGCGCACCGGCCCGGCTCGGCCATCGCGCTCGAAGGCGGCCAGATCGCGGGCGCCGTGTCCACGCTCGCGCCCGCGGACGCCAACGGCACCGGGGGAGTCCTCGCCGAGGCGGCGGCGAGCTACAACGCCTTCGCCGTCACGCTCGCCCAGCGGGTCAACGCCGTGCACAGCACCGGCTCCACCCCGTCGGGGACGACCGGTCTCGACTTCTTCGCCATCGACGCCTCCCAGCCGGCGGCGCTCGGGCTCTCGGTCATCCCGACGGACGTGTCGCAGATCGCGACGGGGAAGCCGGGCGCCGGCGGCACCGACGGGACCGTCGCCGACGCCATCTCCCAGCTCGGCACCGGCCCGAACGCCGTCGACAAGCAGTGGTCGGCCTTCGTCGTCCGCGTCGGGACCGCCAGCAAGACCGAGCAGCAGCAGTCCGACCTCGCCGGCCTGGCCGCGAGCAACGCCACCAACGCGCAGCTCGCGAACTCGTCCGTCGACCTCGACGAGGAGAACATGAACATGCTCACGTTCCAGCACGCCTACCAGGGCGCCGCTCGCGTGATGACCGCCGTCGACGAGACGCTCGACACACTCATCAACCACACCGGACTGGTCGGGAGGTAGCCCGTGTTCACCCGCGTGACCAACGCAACCCAGACGGCGAACGCCCAGCGCAACCTGCAGCTCAGCCTGCAGCGCCAGGCGAAGCTGTACGACCAGGCGACGAGCCAGAAGCAGATCACCCGGCCGTCGGACGACCCGACGGCCACGGCGAGCGCTCTGAACGTGCGTTCCGACCAGGCGGCGACCGCCCAATACCAGCGCAACGTCGACAACGGCGACGGCTGGCTGACCACCGCCGACTCGACGCTGACCAACGTGGAGACGCTGATGCGCCGCTTCCGCGACCTCACCGTGCAGGGCGCGAACGACGGCTCCCTCTCTCCGGAGGCCAAGGAGGCGATCGCGACCGAGCTGGACGGCATCAAGAAGAGCATGCTCGCGCTGGCCAACACCACCTATCTCGGCCGCACGGTGTTCGCGGGCAACTCGGACGCGGGCGTCGCCTTCCAGCCGGACTACACGTTCACCGGCGCAGCCGGCAGTACTGTGGAGCGCAGGATCGGTCCCGGCACGACGGTGCGGGTCGACGCCGACGGCGCCGCCGCGTTCGGCTCCGGCGCCTCGTCGGTGTTCGCCCTCATCGACTCGACCGCGAGCGACCTCCGCTCGGGTGTCAACGTGGGCCCGAGGCTGGCGCAGATCGACGACAGGATGAAGGCGATCGTGGGAGAGCACGCGCAGATCGGCGGACGCCAGACCCGCATCGACAAGGCCAAGGACACGCTCGCCGTCGGTGCGAACTCGCTGGAGTCGCAGCGCGCGAGCCTGGAAGATGTGGACCTCAGCAAGGTGATCCTCGATCTGAAGACCCAGGACGTGAACTACCAGACCGCGATCGCGGTGACCGCCAAGGTCCTGCAGCCGACCCTGATGGACTTCCTCCGGTGAGCGGCGTCCGGTTCATCACCCCTCCGCCCGGCCTGGAGCCGCTCGACGCGTTCGAGCTCACCGCCGTCGCGGGCGCGGACGGACTCTACTCGCTGGCCTCGGTCGAGCGTCCGGAGGTGCGGCTGTTCACCATCGACGCCGAGGTCCACCTCCCCGGCTACTCGCCCGAGCTGCCGGACGATCGCGCCGCGGAGCTGGGCATCGGCTCGGCGGAGGAGGCGATGCTGCTCGCGGTCGTGACGCCGTCGCGGGAGGGGAGCACGGTCAACCTGCTCGCGCCCGTGATCGTCAACCGTGCGACCGGCGCCGCCCTCCAGCTCGTGCTGGACGACGACGCCCTCCCGGTGCGCGCCGAGCTCTCCGCCCTCGCCCGCGCGTGACCACCTCGCGAGTACGCGGATTCTCCGCGTACTCGACGGTTTCCGACCGATTATGCGCGTACTCGACGGTTACTTGGTCGGGCACGGGGCGGCGGCCTTCATGGCCGCGGCCGCCTGGTCCTCCGACCAGGGCAGGGAGGCGACGACCTTGGCGCCCTGCTGCGCCGCCGGCACTTTGGACACGATCGACGCGAGCCGTTCCGCAAGGGACTGCGCGAAGCCCGCTCCCGGGGTCGAGTCGTTCAGGGCCACGACGATGGTGAGGCCCGACGACGGGTCGGCGTACGCCGCCGAGAGGTAGCCGGGAACGGCCGCCGAGGCTCCGCGCAGCGGGCCGACCTGCTGCACGCCGAGTCCGTAGCCGAGCCAGGACGCGCCGGCGCCCACTGTCGCCGCCTGCGCGTCCGCGGACCTGCTGCTGAGCAGCGAGCCGCTGGCGAGCGCCTGCACGAACGCCTTCAGATCCGGGACGTTGGAGACCACGCCCGCGGCCGTCCAGCCCATCGAGGGCGACAGTGCGGTGACATCGTGGGTCTGAGCGCACACTGGCGCACCCGCGGCGTCGAGGGCGGCCGCATAGCCGGCCGGATGCGGCCCGGGGACGGTGAGCACACTGTTATCCGGGAGCGCGCTCGCGGTCATCCCGAGCCTGCTGAACACGTAGCCCTGGTACAGCTGCTGCCAGTTCCGGCCCGCCGCGTTCTGCAGCGCCATTCCGACCAGAAGCGCGTTGGTCTGAGACGGGCTGTACTTCTCGCCGGGGTTGCCCGTGCGCGCCGTGGCGACGCCGTCGCTCACCAGCTCGAGCGGCGGCCAGTAGCGGGTCGGATTCGCCAGGAACTCGGTTCTCAGCTGACCCGCGTAGTCGCCGATCCCCGAGGTGTCCTGGCAGAGTTCGCGCAGGGTCACGCCGCCGACGCCCACCAGCCCCGGCACCCACGTGGCGACCGGGTCGTCGAGTTCCACGGTCCCGTCGTCGACCAGCTCGAGCAGGACGGTGCAGGTCATCGCCGTGGTGAGCTGCCCGGCGCGGAAGGTCATCGCGGGGGAGACCGGCACGGACCCGCCCCGGGTGGTGGTGCCGATCGCGGCCGTCCAGCTCCCGGCCCACGGGGCCCAGACGCCGACGAGCGCGGCGGATCCGCCGGAGAGCGCGATCGCGTCCGTCACCGCCGCCTTGAGCCGCGCGGAGGTCGCGGCGGGGAGGCCGCCCGGCTGCTGCTGCGGGAAATCCGGGTTGGAGACCGTGGTGCCGCACGCGGTGAGCGCGAGCGCGAGGGCCGCGGCGGAGGCGGCGAGGACCGCCCTCCGGAGACCGGCCCCTCGTCCCATCGCATCCCCCCGACGCTTGCGGCCCGGCCCACCACGGCCGCCCTGTGCTGCGATTGTAGCCCGCGGCGGCGTCCCGTCGAAGGGGTCCCGTCCGCGACCAATCCGATCGGCGGCCCGCGCCGAACCAGTGATGAGGCGCGCACGCCGCGCGCCGTCTTCCAAGGAGGAACGACACATGCGCACATCACCGAACCGCCTCGTCGCAACGATCTTCGGCGCGGTCTATCTGCTCGTCGGGCTGCTCGGCTTCGCCTTCACCGGCGGCGTCGGCTTCGTGGCGACCCAGGGCGGCCTGATCCTCGGCATCTTCGAGGTCAACCCGCTGCACAACATCGCCCACCTGCTGATCGGCGCGGCGCTGCTCATCGCCGGCCTCACCCGGCTCGCCGCCGCGAAGGCCGTCAACATCACGGTCGGGGCCGTCTACCTGCTCCTGGGCATCGTCGGCTTCTTCCTCGTGGGGACGGGAGCGAACATCCTCGCCCTGAACACCCCCGACCACTTCCTCCACTTGGTGAGCGCGATCGTGCTCCTCGGTGTCGGTCTCGGCGCCGAGCGGACTGTGCGCGCCTCCTCGGCGACCGTCTGACCGGCTGGGCCACGGCGCTTCCCATGAGCAGGATGAAGGAGTCAGCCCCGGTCGCTCCGGCGACCAGGGCCGTCCTCGCCGTGGCCGCGCTGGGGGCCGGGCTGCTGCACGCGGCACTGGCCCCCAGCGCACCTCCCGCACTGCTCGCGCTCCTGGTGGCGGTCGCCGCCGCGGAGCTGACCTGGGCGGTGCTCGCACTGGCCCGCGAGCGACCTCCCCTGTTCGGCCTGATCCCGGCACTGG
Source organism: Leifsonia shinshuensis (assembly GCF_013410375.1). Lineage (NCBI taxonomy): Bacteria > Bacillati > Actinomycetota > Actinomycetes > Micrococcales > Microbacteriaceae > Leifsonia > Leifsonia shinshuensis. Next base: position 389,963 of record NZ_JACCFL010000001.1, on the reverse strand, counting down.
CGCTGGCGCCGCTCGGGATCTGGGCCGCGCTCGCGACGGCCGGGGCCACGGCGACGTCGGGCACGGTGCTCACGCTCCCATTCCTGCCGATGGGCGTGGCGTCGCTGCTCGACGTCGTCGTGGCGGGGATCGCCGCGGTGGTCCTGCGCCGCGGCCGGGCAGCGCGGGAGGGCACCGGCGCGCTCCGGTTCGTGGCGGCGCTCGCGGTCAGCGCGTGCGCGGTCTGCGCGGTGACCATCCCGGCGCTCGGCGCCACTGACGCGGGTGTCGCGGCGGTGACGGTGCACCACCACCACTGAGCGAGGCCCGGCTGCGTCCGGCTCGGCTCGGGCGGCTCAGCTCCGGCGGCTCAGCTCCGGCGGCTCAGTGCGAAGGACGCGTTCCCGAACCGCACGATCGACCCGGGGTCGACCTCGTGCCGGGTGTTCGGGTCGCAGGCGAAGGTTCCCTCGCCCGGGTAGGTGATCGTCGTGCCGTTCGCGGAGCCCAGGTCCATCACCCAGAACACGCCGTCGTACTGCCCGAAGGCGAGATGCGCGCGCGACACCGACTTGGCCTCGTCCGCCACGGTCACCAGCTCGATGTGGGCCGGATCCTCGAACTCCGTGCCCGGCGTGTGCGAGGCCGGGTTCCGGCCGATCACCCCGTTGCCCGAGGTCTCGACGTGCTGCCCGTCGCTCAGGTCCATTGCGAACATCACCGCCATCGGCGTCTCCTCTCGTCGGCGCACACGAAGCACCTCGCTTAGCATGCCATGTCGCGCCGCGCGCTCCTAGAGATCGCCCTCCGGGGCGAGACTCACTCGGACGCCACCGGCACCCGCATCGACCGGGCGTCGCGCATGAAGCGCTCCACGTCCGGATCGACCGTGATGTCGCTGGGCCGCAGCGGCCGGGTCAGGTAGAGGCCGTCGAGGCTGGTGATCCGGCTGAGCGCCACATAGGTCTGGCCGGAGGTGAACGCGCGGGTGCCGAGGTCCACGATCGCCGCGTCGTAGGTCTTGCCCTGCGACTTGTGGATGGTGACCGCCCAGGCGAGCCGCAGCGGGAACTGCGTGAACTCCGCGACGACATCCTTCGTCAGCTTCTTGGTCTCGGGGGAGTAGCTGTAGCGGTACTTCTCCCAGATCGCCGGCTCGACCTCGTGGACCTGGCCGTCGACCTCCACATAGACGTTGGAGTCGATGCGCGTCACGGTGCCGATGGTGCCGTTCACCCAGCGCGGGCCGTCGCCCTGGCCGACGTCGTTGCGCAGGAACATCACCTGCGCGCCGACCTTCAGCTCGAGCACCTCCTCGGCCGGGTAGTTGCGGCCGCCGAAGTCGCCGCTCACCTCGGCCTTGGCCGTCAGCGGACGGCCGGGGAGGCGCTCCAGCGCCAGCGCGTTGATCCGGTTCACGGTGTCGTTGCGGGTCGCGAGCGTGATCGTGCCGTCGCGCGGCGCGGGCCGCGCGCCGACCTCGTTCAGCCGGTCGGCGATCTCCTTCGTCACCTGGCCGTGCCGGACGGCGTTGAGCATGTAGCGGAAGTCGGACTCGTGCTGCCGGTGCACCTGCAGCAGCTCCACGATCTGGAGGTCGGCCTCCCGCCACACCTTCGCGTCGAAGAACCACATCGACCGGTAGGTGTCGGCGAAGTAGGCGCGCTCCTCGTGGTCGCCCGGCACCGGCGCCAGCTGGTACGGGTCGCCGAAGAGCACGATCTGCACACCGCCGAAGACCTCCTTCGGCCGCTGCCTGGCCTGGCGGAGGCTGCGGTCGACCGCGTCCATGAGGTCCGCGTTCACCATCGAGACCTCGTCGATCACGAGGGTGTCGATGCTGTTCAGGAGCTTGCGCAGCTCGCTGGTCTGCTCGATGTCGTGGTCCGCGATGACGCCGATCGGCAGCTTGAACAGCGAGTGGATGGTCTGGCCGCCGACGTTCAGCGCGGCCACCCCGGTCGGCGCGGCGATGACGATCGACTTCTCGGTGTTCCACGACAGGTGGTTGAGCAGCGTGGACTTGCCGGTGCCGGCCCTGCCGGTCACGAACACGTGGTCGCGCGTGTGCTCGATCAGTTCGAACACCGCCCGCTGCTCGGGCGAGAGCGAGAGTCCGCCCATCCGGATCCCTTCCCTCGCGCGACCTGCCGAACTACTCTAACCCCGCGTGCAGCGCCGGGGCCGCTTATCCACAGGCCCATAGGATGGCTGCTATGGGCGGGGACGGCAGGGGAGGCGAACTCCGCCCCGTGCTGCTCTGGTCGGGGTTCGGGGTCCTGCTCGTCGCGGCGTTCCTCGCCGCGCTCGGCGCCGTCCAGCGCACGTACTACAGCCCGGAGGGCTTCGTCTCCGCCTACGTCGGGGCGCTCGCCGCCCACGACCTGCCCGCCGCGCTCGCCATGCCGGGGGCGGCGCCGACGAAGCAGGCCCTGAGCGGCGCCGGGCTCCCGACGGACGCCTCCGCCGAGCTGCTGCGGTCCGACCTGCTTCCCCGCTACAGCGGCCTCCGCATCGTGTCCGACACGGCGACGGGGGTCGGCCGCACGGTCGTGGTCCGGGTCCTCGCCGACGGGCACCCGGTGACGGCCTCCTTCGAGCTCCGCCAGACCGGCGCGATCCTCGGCCTGCTGCCCACGTGGGAGTTCGCCCGCACTCCCGTCGGCGTCGCGCGCATCACCGTCGCCCACGCCCAGACGTTCACCGTCGGCGGCCACACCCTGAACCCGCGCGCGGCGGCGCCGGCCCAACCCGCCTCGGCGTTCACGGTCAGCGCCGGCTACCTGGTCCCCGCCCCGTCGCTGTACCGGCTCGGGCACTCGGACACCTACACGCAGGCCGCCGCGGTCGCGCTCCAGCCGTCGCCCGGACGGACAGTGGAGGCGACCGTCGACGCGCAGCCGAACGCGCACTTCACCACGGCTGTGCAGAAGGAGCTCGACGGCTTCCTCGACCAGTGCGCGAAGCAGCAGGTGCTCCAGCCCGCGGGCTGCCCGTTCGGCGTCGTGATCGACGACCGCGTGCAGGGCGCGCCCACCTGGACGATGAAGACCTATCCGCCGGTTCGCCTGGCCGCGGGGGACGGCGCGTGGACGATGCCCTCGACCGGCGGCGTCGTGCACCTCTCCGTGACGGTGCAGTCCATCTTCGACGGCAGCATCGAGCACCGCGAGTCGGACGAGAAGTTCACGGTGTCGCTCACCAGCGTCGTCATCCGGCCGGACGAGTCGCTCGACATCGTGGTGGGGGAGTAGCGGCTAACGCTGCGCCGTGCCGTCCCGGGCCGCGAGCCGGGCGAGCTGCTCGTTGTACGCCTTCAGCTCGGCGTCGTTGGTCCGGTCGGCGTTGCGGTCCTGACGCTTGGTCTCCCGCTCGTCGCTGCGGCTCCACTGGATGGCCACGACGATCGCGAGGATCACGGTCGGGATCTCGCCGACGCTCCAGGCGATCCCGCCCCCGGTCTGCTGGTCGATGAGCGGCGTCGCGCCCCAGGTGCGGCCCATCGCGCCGAACCAGTCGGCCAGGATGAGGCCGTGCATCTGCATGATGGACAGGCCGAAGAAGGCGTGGAAGGCCATCGTGCCGAGCAGGAGCAGCAGCCGGAACGGGTACGGCAGCCGGTACTTGACCGGGTCGATGCCGATCAGCGACTGCACGAACAGGTAGCCGGTGATCAGGAAGTGCATCACCATCCACTCGTGCCCGATGTGGTCGGTCGTCGCCCACCGGATCAGCGGCGTGTAGTAGAACGCCCACAGCGAGCCGGCGAACAGGCCGGCCGCGACCAGCGGGTGCGAGATGATCCCGGCGAAGCGGGAGTGGACGGCGAGCAGGATCCACTCGCGGCCGCCGCGGGAGCCGTCCTGGCGCTTGCGGATCGCCCGGGCGGCGAGCGTCACCGGGGCGCCGGGGACGAGGAGCAGCGGGACCGCCATGGTCAGCACCATGTGGGCGGACATGTGCGCCGAGAAGAGGTACTTCTCGTAGACGTTGACGCCGCCGTTGGTGATGTAGAACAACAGGACGATGCCGAGGGTCCAGAGCACGGTGCGGTAGATCGGCCAGGCGTCGCCGCGCTTGTGCAGCCGCCACACTCCGGCCAGGTAGAAGAACAGCGCGAACGCGCAGCCGAGCACCCACAGCAGGTCGAAGTTCCAGCTGGTGAACAGGCGGCCCCAAGTGAGCTCGGGCGGCAGCTTCTCGCCGGTCAGGATCTCCGCGGGCGTCGGCGTCGCCGCGCGCGTCTGCGGAACCGGCGTCACGGTGCGCGCGAGGGCCGCGGCCACCCCGGACGCGATGCCCATGAACGCCAGTTCGGCGGTGACGATCCACCAGAACGTCCGGCCCTCGCCGAGCCGCTTCAGCCGGTCGATGAGGACACGGCGCTGCATGAGGCCGAACAGGCCGAGCACCACGAGCGCCGCCACCTTGACGAGCACCAGAATGCCGTACGGCGTCGCGAGCTCCGCCAGCGTGCCCACGCGCAGCTCCGCGTTCACGTAGCCGGAGGCGGCGACGACGATGAAGCAGATCAGGGCGATGCTGGAGTAGCGCTCCAGCACCGTCACGAGCCGCCCGCCGCCCAGGGTGCGCTTGATGACGATGAGCGTGACAAGTCCGCCCAGCCAGATCGCGGCGAAGAGCACGTGCAGGCCGAAGGACGTCACCGCGGCGTCGTGGCCGGCCGCCTCCGAACTGTGCCCCTGCTGTGCCATGGGCACGACGGCGGCCATCGCGAGCAGCGTGACGAAGACGATCGCCGTCTGGTTGCGCACGGCGAAGCACAGCACCGTGACGGCGGCGGCGATGAGCGTGATCCCGAGCCAGGCCTGCCCGAGCGAGACGCTGGTGACGAACGAGCTGAGCCCGTTCGTGAAGGTCTGGTCGAACGACCACGGCACGTTGGCGACGCTGACGAAGGTGAAGAGGCCGGTCACCGCGGCGGCGACCGTCATGATCGCCGCGCACGCCGCGGCGAAGTCGAGGGCGATCCCGTACTCGGGGCGGTCCGAGCTGAACGCGAAGCAGGCCAGGACGAGCGCTCCGACAGTCCCGGAGAGGGCGAGGTTGACGACGAGCGTCGAGATGGGGAGGCCCCAGCGCACGAGCGCTCCCGGGTCGAGCAGGAGGGGCGCGGCGGCCCCTCCGCCGAAGGCGAGAGCCGCCACGACGGAGACGAGAGCGGCCGCCAGGAGTACGGCGGGACCGATCACGCGGAGAAGTCGGGGCACCCCTCAAGCCTACGTCTCCGCCGCTGTGCGGCTGCCCACAGGGCTCGCCGGTCGGGGGCCGCGGATCCCTGTCGCCGCAACGGAACGGGGGCGGCGCCGCAGTCGCGACGCCGCCCCCGCAAGAGCCTGGTTCAGGCTGTTACTTGACGGCAGCCTTGAGCTTGGAGCCCGCGGTCAGCTTGACGCGGTGGCCGGCCGGGATCGAGATCTCCTCGCCGGTCTGCGGGTTGCGGCCGGTGCGAGCGGCGGTCTCGGTGCGCTCGGCGGCGAGCCAGCCCGGGATGGTGACCTTGCCGCCACCCTTGACGGTCTCGCTGATCGTGGCGAAGAAGGCGTCGACGACGCTCGAGACGGTGGCCTGGCTCTGACCCGACGCCGCGGCGACGGCAGCAACGAGCTCGGTCTTGTTCAGGTTTTCAGCCATTGAGTGTCCTCCTCGGACCTTGTGCTGGATATTCAGCTGTCTTGTGGAACGGTTGAGGCCACGGTGGGCCGTAACGTTTGGTCGGTTGACCGCCTCGAATGTATCAGAATCCCGCGGAATTACGCGGATTCTCGCGGATTTTCGGCCGGGTTGACACGGCGTGTCCAGGCGAGGATACGACGAAGGGGCGCCCGGCGGATGCCGGACGCCCCTCCGAAGGGTGTCGACCGCTGCCTCTCAGCAGCGAAGGCTGGGTCTTACCAGCTCGACTTGGTGATGCCGGGCAGCTCGCCTCGGTGCGCCATGTCGCGGAAGCGAACGCGCGAGATGCCGAACTTGCTGAGGTTTCCGCGGGGACGGCCGTCCACGGCGTCGCGGTTGCGGACGCGGATGGGGGAGGCGTCGCGGGGGAGCTTCTGGAGGCCGACGCGGGCGGCCTCACGGGACTCGTCGGTGCCGTTGGGGTCGACGAGGGCCTTCTTGAGCTCGGCGCGCTTGGCGGCGTAGCGCTCGACGATGACCTTGCGCTGCTCGTTCTTGGCGATCTTGGACGTCTTGGCCATGGTTTAGCGCTCCTCTCGGAAGTCGACGTGCTTGCGCACGATGGGGTCGTACTTCTTGAGCACGAGACGGTCGGGGTCGTTGCGGCGGTTCTTCTTGGTCACGTAGGTGTAACCGGTGCCCGCCGTCGAACGGAGCTTGATGATCGGACGGATGTCCTGCTGCTTCGCCATTGTTAGATCTTCTCCCCACGGGCCAGGAGGTCCTTCACCACGGACTCGATGCCACGGGCGTCGATGACCTTGATGCCCTTGGCGCTCAGCGTCAGGGTGACGTTACGACGAAGAGACGGGACGTAGTACGTCTTCTTCTGGATGTTCGGGTCGAACCGGCGCTTCGTGCGACGGTGCGAGTGCGAGATGTTGTGACCGAAGCCGGGGGTGGCTCCTGTCACCTGGCACACTGCTGCCATTGCTTTCTTCTCCAATACCGTGATGCAGTTGCATCACCCAAGGTCACTTGTCGGCGCACGACTTCCCGACCGGTTTATGAGGTTGGGGTTTCGTACACGGCTAACGGAGTGGGAGGAGCCCACTCAGCCAAACATTCATGATACGGCACAGATGGCGGTGGCGACAAATCGCAGTAGCGCTTGCCCGGCGCCATTCAGCTATTCCGCGCCTGCCGCCTTCGCCGTGCACCCCGCGCACAGCCCGAACACGTCCACCACATGCTGCGCCTGCGTGAACCCGTGCGACGCCGCCGCGGCGCGCGCCCACTGCTCGACTTCGTCCGCCTCGATCTCCACCGTCAGGCCGCAGTTGCGGCAGATCAGGTGGTGGTGGTGGCCGGTGGTGCAGGCGCGGTAGAGGCTCTCGCCCTCCGGCGACTGGAGCGAGTCGGCGTCGCCCTCCGCGGCCAGGTCGGCGAGCGCGCGGTAGACCGTCGCGAGGCCGATGGGCGAGCCCGTCTCGTGCAGCGACAGGTGGAGTCCCTGCGCGCTGATGAAGCCCTCCGTCGAGGACAGGGCCTCGCGGACGGCCTCCCGCTGCCAGGTGTTGCGCTTCACGGTTCCAGGCTAGCCGTTCTGGCTCACGAGTCGCCGGGAACCCCGGGCGCCCGCCAGCCGGCACACGACGTAGATGAGGAAGGAGATCGTCGTCACGTACGGGCTGATCGGCAGGGAGCTGCCGAGCGCCAGCAGGATGCCGCCGACCACCGAAAGGAGGGCGAAGCCCACGCTCAGCAGCGGGACGACCAGTGGCGACGAGGAGACGCGCATGGCCGCCGCCGCCGGGGTCACCAGCAGGGACAGCACGAGGAGGGCGCCGACGATCTGCACGGAGACCGCGACCGCGAGGCCGAGCAGCACCATGAACGCCAGGGCGACGAACCGGGTCGGGACGCCCCGAGACGCCGCCACGTCGGCGTCGAGGCTGTCGAACATCAGCGGGCGCCACATCAGCAGGAGGCCGACGAGCACGATGGCGCCGATGACGAGCAGCGAGCCGAGCTGCGGGTCGTCGACCGACACGATCTGGCCGGTGAGCAGGCCGAACTTGTTCGCGGAGCGGCCGGGATAGAGCGCCAGGGCCAGGATCCCGAGCCCGAGCCCGAAGGGCATCAGCACCGCGATGATCGAGTTTCGGTCGCGCGCCTTCGCGCCGAGGAGGCCGATCAGGATCGCGGCGATCAGCGATCCGACGATCGACCCGGCGACGACGTTCACGCCGAACAGCAGCGCGACCGCGGCCCCCGCGAACGACAGCTCGCTGATCCCGTGGACGGCGAACGCCATGTCCCGCTGCATCACGAAGACGCCGATCAGGCCGCCGACGACGCCCAGAACGGCGCCCGCGAAGATCGAGTTGCGCACCAGCGCCAGCAGCTGGCCGTAGTCGGTGAAGTTGAAGAGTTGCGACCAGAGATCGTTCATGCGGCCGGCTCCGGGTGCGAGGTTCGGGTGTGCTCGTGGTGCGCGTGGGTCTCGGCGTCCGGGATGCCCACGACGACGATGCGCCCGCGGCTGCGGATGACGTCCACGGGCGTTCCGTACAGGTCGGTGAGCACCTCGCTGCGCAGCACCTCGTCGGGCGTGCCGGTGCGGAACCGGCCTCCCGCCAGGTAGAGGACCCGATCGACCATCCCGAGCACCGGGTTCACGTCGTGCGTCACGAAGACGACGGCGCTGCCGTGGTCGCGCCTGCGCCGGTCGATCAGCTCGCTGACGCCGCGCTGGTGCTGGAGGTCCAGCGACAGCAGCGGCTCGTCGCAGAGCAGCAGCGCGGGATCCCCGGCGAGCGCCTGCGCGACGCGGAGCCGCTGCTGCTCGCCGCCTGACAGCGACCCGACCGGGGTGTCCGCATAGCGGCGCGCGCCGACGGAGTCGATCAGCTGCTCCACCTGCTCCCGGTCGGCGCGGTTCGGGAGGGGGAGCCCCCAACGGTGACCGTTGACGCCGAGCGCGACGAGGTCGCGGGCGCGCATCGGGGTGCCGGCGGGGATGAGCTTCTGCTGCGGGATGTACCCGATCCGCCGGTCGCCGCGCCGGACGGGGCGGCCTTCGAGGACGATGTTCCCGGAGTCCAGCGCCTGCTGGCCGAGGATCGTCTTCAGCAGGCTGGTCTTGCCCGAGCCGTTCGGCCCGAGCACGGCGACGAACTCGCCGGCGTGGACGTCCAGGTCCAGCCCGCTCCACAGTGTGCGGTCGCCGAAGCCGAGCGCGGCGTCGCGCAGGCTGAGCACGACGTCGCGCTCGCCCGGCGCCGCCACGCGCTCGATCGGTTCGCTCACTTGGCGAGCGCCGAAGCGACGGCGTCGAGATTCGCGTTCATCCAGCCAACGTAGTCCTTGCCGGCGGGCAGCGTCTCGGTGACGGGCACGACGGGGATGCCGGCTGCCGTGGCCGCGGCCTTCACGCGCTCGGTCTCGGGGCCGCTGGTCTGCTCGTTGTAGGCGAGCAGTTTGACCTGGTGCCCGCTGAACAGCGCCAGCGTCTCCTGCAGGACGAGCGGGGACACGTCCGTGCCCGCCTCGATCGCCGCACTGAACTTCTCCGGCGTCTTGTTGACGAGCCCGGCGGCCTCCAGGAGGTAGAGCGGCACCGGCTCCGTCACGGCGATGCCGGCACCGGCGTACTTCGCCTTCAGCTCGGCCTCCCGGTTCTGGAGGGCGGCGAGCTTCCCGGAGAAGGCCGCGGCGTTCTTGGTGAAGGTCGCCTTCTGGGCCGGGTCGGCCTTCGAGAGGGCGTCGGTCAGAGTGGTCGTGAACTTCTCGATCGTGGGGAAGTCGTACCAGACGTGCTCGTTGAGCTCGCCGCCGACGGCCTTCTTGCCCGAGATGTCGACCACGTTCAGCACGGTGGCCTTCGTGTTCTTCGAGCCGGTGCGGAGGGTGTTCATGAAGTCGTCGTAGCCGCCGCCGTTCTCGATCAGGATGTCGGCCTTCGAGACGGCGAGCTGGCTCTGGGCGCTCGCCTCGAACGAGTGCGGGTCCTGGGCGGGGTCGGACATGAGGGACGTCACCTCGACGGCGTTGCCGGCGATGGTGGAGGCGATGTCGCCGTAGACGTTGGTGCTGGCGACGACGCGGACCTTGCCGTCGTCGGCGGACGAGCCGGCGGAGCAGCCGGTCAGGGCCGCTACGGTCGCGGCGGCGAGGGCGAGGGCGAAGACGGAACGCTTCTGCATGGGGACCTGTCTAATTCGTGGGTGTACCACGAATGTATCCCTAATTGAGAACGATTGTCAAAATCATTAACGGCCCACGCGCGATTCAGCACGAATGTCGACTCTGAGCGCGCGAGAAGCGACATTCGGCACGAATGTCGAGGGTTCAGTCGAGCAGCAGCGCGGGCTCCTCGATGATGGAGGCGACGTCCGCCAGGAACCGCGAGGCGACATCCCCGTCCACCACGCGGTGGTCGAACGACGCTCCCAGCGTCGTGACGTAACGCGGGCGCACCTCGCCGTCCACGACCCACGGCTTCTGCTTGATCGTGCCGAGCGCCACGATGCCGACCTCGCCCGGGTTCAGGATCGGCGTCCCGGTGTCCATCCCGAACACACCGATGTTCGTGATCGTGATCGTGCCGCCGGCCATGTCAGCCGGGGGAGTCTTGCCCTCGCGGGCGACCAGGGTCAGCTCCTCCAGCGCCTTGGCGAGCTCCAGCAGGGTCATACCCTGCGCCTCCTTGACGTTCGGGACGATGAGCCCGCGCGGTGTCGCGGCGGCGATGCCGAGGTTCACGTAGTGCCGGACGATGATCTCCTCGTCGGTCCACGTGGAGTTCACGGTCGGATTGCGGCGCACGGCCCAGATGATCGCCTTCGCCACGATGAGCAGCGGCGACACCTTGACGCCGACGAAGTCGGGCGAGCTCTTCAGCCGCTTGACGAACTCCATCGTGCGGGTGGCGTCGACGTCCACGAACAGGCTGACGTGCGGGGCGCTGAACGCGCTGGTGGTCATCGCGTTGGCGATCGCCTTGCGCACACCCTTGACCGGGATGCGGTCCTCGCGGTCGTCCGGCCAGGCCGGGGTCTGGATGTTGCGGAACACGCTCGCCTGGGTCGCCTCCCGGAGCACGTCGTCGCGGGTGATGTCGCCGATCGGGCCGGTCGGGGTGACGATCGTGAGGTCGACGCCGAGGTCCTTCGCCAGCTTGCGGATCGGCGGCTTGGCGATGACGGGGGCGCGCCCGGCGGGGGAGGCGCCGGCCGGAGCAGCCGCGGGAGCGGTCGGAGCGGCGGCAGCGGGAGCCGCGGCAGCGGCGGGAGCGGGCGTGAACGTCACCGGGATGGACGCCGTCCCCGGGTGCGTCACGCGGCGCCGGCGGCTGGTCCCGTGACCGGCCGCGCCGTAGCCGACGAGCACGGCGCCCGCCTTCGGCTCGTCGGCCTCGTGCGACACGCTCTGCGCGGCGTCGGCCTCCGCCTCCGCCACTTCGCCCACCGGCTCGGCCGGGGCGGACGGCGCAGACCCGCCGGTGACGGTGATGATCGGCGTGCCGACCTCCACGGTCTGACCCTCGGACACGAGCAGCGCCCCGACCGTCCCCTCGAACGGCGACGGCAGCTCCACGAGCGACTTGGCCGTCTCGATCTCCACGATCACCTGGTTGACCGCGACGGGCTCACCGGGCGCGACCTTCCAGGAGACGATCTCGGCCTCGGTCAGACCCTCGCCGACGTCGGGCAGCAGGAACTGGGACTCGCTCATGTGCGGCTTCTTTCGTTCGTCGCGGGCTCAGTACGCGAGCGCGCGGTCGACGGCTTCGAGGATGCGGTCGGCGTCGGGCAGGTAGACGCCCTCCAGCTTGGCCGGCGGGAAGGGGGTGTCGAAGCCGGCGACCCGCAGCACGGGCGACTCCAGCGAGTAGAAGGCCTTCTCGGCGACCACCACGGCGACCTCGGAGGCCACGGACACGGTGCCGGGCGCCTCCTGCGCGACGATGAGCCGGCCGGTCTTCTGCACCGACTGGAGCACCGGCGCGTAGTCGATGGGTGCGAGCGAGCGCAGGTCGACGACCTCCAGGCTGCGGCCCTCCTCGGCGGCGACCTCGGCGGCGCGCAGCGCGACCGGGACCATGCCCGCCCAGGCCACGATCGTCGCGTCCGTGCCGGTGCGGACCACGCGGCTGGCGTGCAGCGGCACCGGGTTCTCCTCGGTGTCCACGTCGCCCTTCGGCCAGTAGCGGCTCATCGGCTCGAAGAAGATCACGGGATCGTCGGAGGCGATGGCCTCCTGGATCATCCAGTACGCGTCGTTCGGCGTCGACGGCGCGACGATCCGCAGGCCCGCGGTGTGCGCGAAGTACGCCTCCGGAGCCTCCTGGTGGTGCTCGACGGCGCCGATGTGGCCGCCGTGCGGGATGCGGATGACGACGGGCATCGAAACCGCGCCGCCGTGCCGGTTGGTCAGCTTCGCCAGCTGCGTCGTGATCTGGTCGAAGCCGGGGAAGACGAAGCCGTTGAACTGGATCTCGACCACCGGGCGGTAGCCGCGCATCGCGAGGCCGATCGCCGAGCCGATGATGCCCGCCTCCGCGAGCGGGGTGTCGAGCACGCGCTTCGCGCCGAACTCGGCCTGCAGGCCCTCCGTGACGCGGAAGACGCCGCCGAGCGGGCCGATGTCCTCGCCCATCAGCAGGACCTTCGGGTCCGCGGCGAGCGCGCGCCGCAGGCCGGCGTTGAGCGCCTTCACCATCGGCATCGATTGGATGCGCGGGCCGGCGGGCTCGGCAGGAGCCTCCGACTGTGCCGCGACTCCCGGCTGGGGCTCCCCGACCTCCGACTCGGCGTCGATCGCGTCCGCCTGCTCCGGCACCGTCTCGTTCTCGACCACGAACTCGCGCGTCCACTCCTGCTCGGCCACGTGCTCCTCGAGCACGCGCGAGCCGGGCTCGCTCTCCACGATCTCCACCACGTCGATGGCCTGGGTGTCGTCGAACGGCTCGTCGCGCTGCGGCGTCTCGTCCTCCATCAGCTCGGCCTCCACGTATCCGGTCTCGCCTCTCAGGTCGCTCATGCGTCACCTCCGAACGACGCCTCGTACTCCTGCAGCCAGCGTCGCTGCTCGTCCATCACGGGATGCGGCTCACTGTAGACGTTGTCGAACATGCTCTCGATCGGCGGCACGCCCAGCTCCAGCGTGCGGCGGCGCACGTCGGCGGCCAGGTCGGCCGCCTCCTCGTGCGCCGCGTCGAAGAACGCCTGGCCGACGCCCTGGTTCTCCAGGAACGCCCGGAACCGCAGGATCGGGTCGCGCTCGGCCCAGTAGGCGACCTCATCGTCGGTGCGGTACTTGGTCGGGTCGTCGCTCGACGTGTGCGCGCCCATCCGGTAGGTGAGCGCCTCGATCATGCTGGGGCCCTCGCCGTTGCGCGCGTCGTCGAGGTGCTTCGCGGTCACCGCGTAGGCGGCGAGGACATCGTTGCCGTCGAGCTGCACGCCCGGGATGCCGAAGCCACTGGACCGCAGGTAGAGCGGCGTGCGCGACTGCGTCTTCACCGGCACGGAGATGGCCCAGTGGTTGTTCTGCAGGAAGAAGACCTGCGGGGTCTGGTAGCTCGCCGCGAAGACGAACGCCTCGCTGACGTCGCCCTGGCTGGTCGCGCCGTCGCCGAAGTAGGCGATGACCGCCTCGTCCACGTCCGGGTTCCCGGTGCCGACCTTGCCGTCGAGCTTGACGCCCATGGCGTAGCCGGTGGCGTGCAGCGTGTGCGAGCCGATGACCAGCGTGTAGAGGTGGAAGCCGTGGATGGCGGGGTCGGTCGGATCCCAGCCGCCGTGCGTGGTGCCGCGCAGCAGGCCCATGATGCCGACCGGGTCGATGCCGCGGATCATGCCGACGACGTGCTCGCGGTAGGACGGGAACAGATTGTCCTGCGGCTTGGCGGCGCGGGCGGAGCCGACCTGGGCGCCCTCCTGGCCGCGGCTCGGCACCCACAGGCCGAGCTGGCCCTGGCGCTGGAGGTTGGCCCCCTCGTCGTCCACGGCGCGCACGCGCACCATGTCGCGGTAGAAGGTGCGGTAGTCCTCCTCCCCGAGTCGCTCGAGGTAGGGGAGGTACTCGCCGGCCGGGTCGCTCGGCTGGAACCGGCCGTCTGCGGTCAGCAGCTGGACGGTGTTCGCCGGGCGCGGGGTATCGTTCGTCGCAACCACCGTTCTAACCTAACCGCTTGCCGGGGTGCCCATTTGGTAGGTTCCGCACAATATCGGCGGTGACCTCCAGGAGTTTCTCCACAGATTCCTGCTCGCCGACGCTGATCCGGATGCCTTCCGGCGGGAACGCGCGCACGGTCAGGCCCGCGTCGAAGAACGCGTCGTTGGCGGCCGCCGTCTCCGCGCCGGTGTCCAGCCAGACGAAGTTGCCGTTGGCCTCCGGCACGTTCCAGCCCTGCTCGATCAGCGCGTTCCGCAGCTTGTCGCGGCGCATGGCGATCCGTGCCACGCGCTCCATGAGCTCGTCCTCGGCGTCGATGGAGGCGAGCGCGGCGACGCGGGACGCGTCGGTGACGGAGAGCGGGATGGCCGCGGAGCGGGCCGCGTTCAGCACCGCCGCCGGGCCGACCGCGTAACCGATGCGCAGGGCGGCCAGGCCGTACGCCTTGGAGAACGTGCGCAGCACCACGAGGTTCGGGTAGTGCGAGAGCAGCGGGATGCCGTCCACCGAGGCGTCGTCGGTGACGAACTCGTAGTAGGCCTCGTCGAGCAGCACCAGGAGGTCGCGCGGCACTTTGGCCATGAACGCCTCGAACTCGGCGGCCGTGACCACCGGGCCGGTCGGGTTGTTGGGCGTGCAGACGATCACGACGCGCGTGCGGTCGGTGATCGCCGCGGCCATCGCCGGAAGGTCGTGGCCGCCGTCCGGACGGTTCGGCACCTGGACACTGGTCGCGCCCGCGACGGTGACCAGCCCCGGGTAGGCCTCGAACGACCGCCAGGAGTAGACGACCTCGTCGCCCTGTCCTGCTGCCGCGGAGATGAGCTGTGCGAGCAGCGCGACGGAGCCGCTGCCCAGGTGCACCTGCGCCACATCGACGCCGTGCCGCTCGGCGAGCCGCTCCCGCAGGTCGGCGCCGCCCGCGTTCGGGTACCGGTTGAGCTCCGTGAGCGTGGCCGCCACGGCCTCCACGACGGAGGGGAGCGGGGGATAGGGGTTCTCGTTGCTGGACAGCTTGAAACCGTCCGCCGGCGCGGGCCGACCCTGCTTGTAGGCGGGGACCGCCACGATCTCGGGCCGCAGCCGCACGCCGTGCGCGTCTTCGTCAGTCACAGACCCAACTTAGTCGCGGGCGCATTCCCGCGGGAGCATTCCTCTCTATCGGGAGGGCAGCGCGCGACGACGCTCGATGGTGAGGCGGATGGAGGAGTTGAGGAAGGCGGCGGCCCAGAAGACGAACTCGACGACGAGCATCCAGTCGATCGGGGCATGAATTCGTGGACTGAACGCGCCGAACGCACCCCAGGCATAGAAGACAGCGAGCCACCATCCGGCGCGAGGGCGAGCGGTGAGTCGCCACCACGCTCGGGACGGCTCGACCGGCTCCCCGTATCCCCTGAACGACCGCGCGAGCAAGAACTGACCCACGAACAGGAAGGGCTCCGTGATCGAGGAAGCGATGTCCGCCGGAACCACCAGCCGCAGAAGCGACGTGACAAGGAACCCAACGGCCCACAACCCAAGGAGGGCTGCGAGCTTGTGCCACGGATTCATCACCCGCAGCGGCCACCACTGCAGCGGCGGATACACCTTCTTCACGCGCGGCGCGTCGAGGAGCTGCGGCGGCACGAGTCCGTTCGTATCCGGCAACCGGCCGTCTCCATCGGGCATGACCGCGACTCTAGCGGCGAGCCCCTGTCCCGCGCGCCTCCCGTTTGGGAGGATGTGGCCATGCGATTCCTGCTCAAGGTGATCATCAACGCCCTGGCGCTGTGGCTGACGACCCTCATCGTCAGCGGCGTCACCGTCGTGCCCTACGCCCCCGGCTCCACGGCGACCGTCCTGACCTACCTGCTCGTCGCCCTCATCTTCGGCGTGGTCAACGCGATCGTCGGCACGGTGATCCGCATCGTCGCGTTCCCGCTCTACATCCTCACCCTGGGGCTCATCTCGTTCATCGTGAACGGGCTGCTCCTGCTCCTGGTGTCGTGGATCAGCGGCCTGATGGGCTTCGGCCTCCACGTCGCGGGCTTCTGGTGGGGCGTGCTCGGCGCGCTGGTGCTCGGCATCATCGGCTGGCTCATCGGGCTGATCTTCCGGCCGTTCACGCGCGAGCGCTGACCCGCTGGCGCGAGTGCGGGAGAATAGAGGCGAATCCACCACGCCGATCCCGCGAGGAGCCCCATGACCGCCCTGCCTCCCCAGCCGCTCAGCCCCCTGGACGGCCGCTACCGGTCCGCGGTGCTCGGCCTCGGCGACCACCTCTCGGAGGCGGGTCTCAACCGGGCGCGCGTCCAGGTCGAGGTCGAGTGGCTCATCTACCTGACCGGCCACCGGATGTTCGGCTCCTCCCCGCTGACGGACCAGCAGATCGCGCAGCTCCGCGCGCTCGCGGACGAGTTCGGCCAGCCCGAGATCGACCGGCTCGCCGAGCTGGAGGCCACCACCAAGCACGACGTGAAGGCCGTCGAGTACCTGGTCCGCGAGCGCCTGCACGCGCTGGGCCTGGACCACATCGCCGAGCTCACCCACTTCGCCGCGACCAGCGAGGACATCAACAACCTCTCCTACGCGCTCACGGTCAGCGCGGCGGTCGCGCAGGTCTGGCTGCCCGCGTTCCGCAACGTGATCGCCGAGCTGCGCGCCCAGGCCGTCCAGTACCGGGACGACGCCATGCTCGCCCGCACTCACGGCCAGCCCGCGACGCCGACGACGATGGGCAAGGAGCTCGCAGTCTTCGTGCACCGCCTCGACCGCATCCGGAAGCAGGTGGAGGCCACCGAGTACCTGGGCAAGTTCAGCGGCGCGACCGGCACCTTCGCGGCTCACCTCGTGGCCGACCCCGAGGCCGACTGGCCCCGTATCTCGCAGGAGTTCGTGGAGAGCCTCGGCCTCGACTGGAACCCGCTCACCACGCAGATCGAGTCGCACGACTGGCAGGCCGAGCTGTACTCCCGCATCTCGCACGCGAACCGCGTCCTCCACAACCTGTGCACCGACATCTGGACGTACATTTCGCTCGGCTACTTCCGGCAGACCCCGGAGCCCGGCGCGACCGGCTCCTCGACCATGCCGCACAAGGTCAACCCGATCCGCTTCGAGAACGCGGAGGCCAACCTCGAGCTCTCCAGCGCGGTCCTCGACTCGCTCGCCGCCACCCTGGTCACCAGCCGCCTGCAGCGCGACCTGACCGACTCGACCACGCAGCGCAACATCGGTGTGGGCCTCGGCCACTCGCTCCTGGCGCTCGACAACATCCAGCGCGGCCTCGCCCAGATCTCGCTCGACCGCGACGCCCTCGCGGCGGACCTCGACCTCAACTGGGAGGTGCTCGCGGAGGCCATCCAGACGGTGATCCGCGCGGAGGTCACCGCCGGCCGGTCCACGATCTCCGACCCCTACGCGCTGCTCAAGGAGCTGACCCGCGGCAAGCGCGTCGACCACGAGGCGCTGACGGCGTTCGTGGACGGCCTGGAGATCGGGCAGGCCGCGAAGAACCGGCTGCTGGCGCTCACGCCCGCCGGCTACATCGGGCTGGCGTCGGAGCTGGTCGACCGGCTCTGAGGTCTGCGGCCGGGGCCGCTGGACGGTCCCGGCCGACGCCCCCTCTCGGCCGGATGCCGGTCGAGAACGCGTGGGCCGGGCTCAGTGCCCGCGCGGCCCGTCGTCGCGTCCGCGGCGGTCGTCGCGCTCGACGCTCGGCTTCGCCGCGTCGCCGTGGCCTGCGGCCTTCTCCTGCGCCTCCGCGTCCTGCTCGTGGATGTCCTCCACCTCGGCCGCGGTCGGCTTGAAGGCGAGGGCGAACAGCGCCATCAGCACGAGCGACAGGATGAACGCGATCCCGAGCGCGACGCCCGCGAGGATGAACTCGCGCGTCGCGATGAGGACGATGAGGCCGACGAACACCCCGAGTCCGGCGGAGATGCCGAGCAGCTCGGCGGGGAGGAAGCGGTCGCGGCGGGTCGGCTGGAGGCTGTTGGTCACACTGGGGTCTTTCTTGTCGCGCTTGGTCACGATCCGCTCCCCGTCCGGCGTGCGGCCGTGGCGGACCGGGCGGCGGAACGCAGCGACGCCGCTCCGATGCCCTGGAAGACGCCGACGATGACCGCCCAGGCACCGAAGAGGCCGATGGCGAGCACCGCGTCGGCCGGCACGAACAGGAGCACCAGGGCCAGGATCGCGGTGAGCGCCCCGGTGATGAGCCAGTCGCGGGCGGCGGCGTCGCGCCGGCGCTCGCGCACCCAGCTGTAGAGCTCGAGCACGCCCGTCAGCGCGGCCCAGACGGTCACGATGTAGAGGTAGAGGCCGAGGCCGCTGGTGTTGAGGGCGATCGCGATCGCTCCGGCGAGGATGCCGATGCAGCCCTGGACGGCGAAGAGGGTCCGGGTGAGCCCCTTCGCGGCGAAGAGGAGGGTGAGGACGCTGGTCGCGAGGCCGTCGGCCACCGCGAAGACGCCGAAGACGATGAGGCCGAACTGGGCGGTGTGCGCGTCCCGGGTGAAGGTGACGACGGCGGCCGCGGCGAGCGCGACGATCGCGCGCACGGCGGGGACGACCCAATACCGGCTCGAGTTCGGATCGCCCTGATTCTGGGGAACGGCGGGTGCCACTCGGCGACCTCTCTCAGTCAGGATTCGCTTCCCAGTCTAGTCGCGGGCTACCTGCGCGTTTGCCGCGCGACGGCCTCCCGGCGCCGCTACGATCGCGCCATGCGGGTCGGTTTCGGTGTGCTCCGCGCGCTCATCGCGCTGCTGGTGCTGGCGGCGATCGTCGCCCAGCTCGCGACGAGTGTGCGGACGGTGGCCGGCAAGGGCGGCGACGTCGCCGGTTTCGTGGTGAACTTCTTCAGCTTCTTCACAATCGAGTCGAATGCCGCCACCGTCGTGGTGCTCGCGATCGGCGCGGTGCTGCTGCTCGGGACGCGCACGGACGATCCGGCGTGGTTCGGGGCGTTTCGCGCGGCGGTCGTCACCTACATGCTGACCACGGGCGTCGTCTACAACCTGCTGCTGCGCAACATCCCGCTCCCGCAGGGCACGACGGTCGCCTGGTCGAACGAGGTGCTGCACGTCGTCGCGCCGCTCTACCTGGTGCTGGACTGGCTGCTCGCGCCCGGACGCGTACCGCTGCGCCGCCGCACGGTGTGGGGGATCGCGGCGTTCCCGATCGTGTGGGCGGTGTACACGCTGGTGCGCGGACCGTTCGCCGCCGACGCGGTCACCGGGCGGCAGCCGTGGTACCCGTACCCGTTCCTGAACCCTCAGACATCTCCGAACGGCTATCTGTCGGTCGCGTCCTACATCGTGCTGATCGCCGCGGTGATCCTGTGCGCGGGCTACGGCGTGGTCTGGGCGTCGCGGCGCTGGCGGGGCGGCCGCGCCCTCCCGGGCGACTCGGCGACCGCCTGACTCCTCGCCTCTGTCTTAGGCGGCGACCGCGGTCGCGTCGTCGCTGTCGGGCCGCGCCCAGGCGACGATCCCCGCGATGGCGCCCACGATGAGGACGAACGCCCCGGTCGGCAGGATGGTGCTGCTGATCGGGTGGTGCCAGCTGAGCGCCGTCAGGACGCCGGCGGCGGCGCCGAACAGGGTGACGATCGAGAACGCCACGGAGACCACGCGCGCGATCCCGGTCTGGAGGAGCGAACGCACGCCGAGCGCGGCGGCGACGATGACCCAGGTGGCGGCGATCGGCGCGACTACGACCGCGCCGAAGTCGTCGCGGAGCAGGACGCCCGGGACGACGTACACGACGGTCGCGGCGAGCAGGAGGAGCACGCCGACGGCGGCGAAGCCGGTGAGCCGGCCGCGCTCGGAGCCGAGCCGGCCGACGGGCTCGATGAGGGTGGGCCAGGTGAAGGCCAGCGCGAACGACACCACGGCGAGCGCGACGGGCCCTGCGCCCTGCAGCAACGGGATGAGGATGGTGTTCACTCTTCCATTCCACGCGGAACGGCGGCGACGCGCGTCCTCCCTGAGGATGATCCGCGCTCGGAGAACGCTCTCAGCCGGCTTTCGGCCGGCCCAGCGGCGGCGTGCCGGTCAGGGCTCCTCGGCGAACGGGCTACTTCTCCTCAGCGAGCTTGGCCTTCGCGTACCCGACGAGCGCGTTCGCGTGGCCATGCCCCATGCCGAACTCGGACTTCAGCCAGCCCACGACCTCCATGTGCGTGGCACCGGTGTCGAGCCGCTCCACGACGAGGTCCAGCCACTCCTGGACCGGCCGTCCGTAGTTCTTCTCGATGCTCGGGAAGTAGGAGGGCGGCCCCATGACCTTCTCGCCGGGGGCGATCACGGGCGCGACGACGCGGTGCTGGGGCATGGGGGAAGCTTAGCGGTGGGCGCGTTCGGCGGTCAGGTCGGTGCGCGACGCCGGCCGGCCCGCGTACCGCATGAGCGTCGAGTCGCGACGGACGAATCCGACCGACTCGTAGAGGGCGATCGCCGCGGCGCGGCTGGGGCGGGAGGTCAGGTCCAGCGTCCGCAGCCCGCGCTGCTCGGCCAGATCGATGATCGCCTCCAGGAGCTTCCGGGCGATGCCCCTCCCGCGGTGCGCGTCGTCGACCACGACATCGTCGACATGACCACGCCACCCGGTCGGGAGCGGGAACGACGCGAGCGTCGCCATCCCTCCCACCTCGCCATCGATCCGGGCCAGGAACAGGTCGGTTCCCGGGTGGCCGATCATCGCGGCAAGGCGCTCTTCGTCGAAGGCCGCGGAGCGGGACAGCTGCGGCAGCAGCCGGCGCAACGCCTCCACGTCCGTGCTCTCGAGTGCGGCTGGGACGGCGACGTCGATGGTGGTCATGCCCGCCACGCTATCCCTCGGGGGCGTGTCGCGTCGGCTCTGGCTCCGCTCAGATCGGCGCCATGTCCGCGAAGCGGGAGTACATGCCCTGGAAGGCCACCGTCACGGTCTTGGTGGGGCCGTTGCGGTGCTTGGCGACGATCAGGTCGGCCTCGCCGGCGCGGGGGTTGTCCTTCTCGTAGGCCGACTCGCGGTGGAGGAGGATGACGACGTCCGCGTCCTGCTCGATCGAGCCGGACTCGCGGAGGTCGCTCAGGGCGGGGAGCTTGTCGGCGCGCTGCTCCGGGCCTCGGTTCAGCTGGGAGAGGGCGATCACGGGGACCTGCAGCTCCTTCGCGAGGAGCTTCAGCGCGCGGGAGAACTCGCTGACCTCCTGCTGGCGGCTCTCGACGCGCTTGCCGCTCGTCATGAGCTGGAGGTAGTCGATGATGACCATCTTGAGGCCGACCCGCTGCTTGAGGCGGCGGCACTTGGCGCGGATCTCGACCAGCGTCATGTTCGGGCTGTCGTCGATGTAGAGCGGGGCGTCGTTGATGCGGCCGCGGGTGGAGGCGATGGTGGTCCAGTCGCGGTTGTCGACGGTGCCCTTGCGCATGTGCTGCAGCGGCACCGACGCTTCGGCTGAGAGGAGGCGCATCGCGATCTCGCTGCGCCCCATCTCGAGGGAGAAGAAGATGGTCGGCATGTCGTGCTTGATGGCGGCGGCGCGCGCGAAGTCGAGCGCGAGGGTCGACTTTCCGAGCGCGGGGCGGGCGGCGACGATCACCATCTGCCCGGGGTGGAGGCCGTTGGTCAGCTCGTCCAGCTCGGCGAAGCCGGTGGGCACGCCGGTCATCGAGCCGTCCTTGTGCTTGGCGGCCTCGATCTCGTCGATGGCGACCGTCACGGCCTCGGTGAGGGGGACGTAGTCCTCGACCTCCTGGTGCCCCGTCACGGAGTAAATCTCGGCCTGGGCGTTGTTGACGAGGTCGAGGACCTCGCCCTCCGCCTTGTAGCCCATCTGCGTGATGCGGGTGCCCGCCTCCACCAGGCGGCGCAGCAGCGCCTTCTCGGTGACGATGTTGGCGTAGTAGCCGGCGTTGGCGGCGGTCGGGACGAGGCTGGTGAGCGTGTGCAGGTACTCGGCGCCGCCGGCGCGGGAGAGCTCGCCGAGCTTGGTCAGCTCGTCGGTCACGGTGATGACGTCGGTCGGCTCGCCGTGCGAGTACAGCGAGAGGATCGCGTCGTAGATGATCTCGTGCTTGGGAATGTAGAAGTCCGTGCCGCGCACGACCTCCACGACGTCCGCGACGGCGTCCTTGCTGAGCAGCATGCCGCCGAGGGCGCTCTGCTCTGCGAGGAGGTCGTGGGGAGGGGTGCGCTCGGGAGAACGGGCCTCGCCCGGTTCGCGGCTGTCGGCGAGACCGATATGGGCGATCGACACGTGCTCTCCTCACTTCTCCTGTTCGGCACGCACCGTTCGATGCGGCCGCCACTCCAGCCTGCGCCGCCCGCGACCGAACGGCGCGCGGGCACGCCGAGTGCGGCCGCCCCGGTCACGCCCGATTCAGGCTGTCCCGGGGAGACCGCGCCGAAGCGCGTCCGCTCGCAGACTACGGACGGCCACCGACAACGCCCCGCACCCTGTGCGAGCCGATCCTCGGCGGTCTTCCGTCGACGTCGCTCCACCCTACGAAGCGCTCACCGCCCCCACAACTCCACCTGTGGATAAGTGTGGGGAGAATCTGGGCGAAACGCCGACGCGTCTGTGCACAAGATGTGGGATGCGCTGTGGAAAACCAGAATTCTTTGCGGAGAAAACAGCTCTTGACCAGCTTTTTCCTATTCCCCAGGCTGTGTGTAAAAACTTCTCGGCGCCCTGTGATCTGCGGTGTCCACGGGTGTTTCTGCTCTGTGGATGGAGCCGGGGAAAACTCCCTTAACGCGGTGTAGCGGCGGGCCGGAGCCCGCCGCTACACTGTGAGATTTCCGACCGCTACTTGGCGGCGACCACCTGCAGGGAGATGACGGCCGAGAGGTCGTCGTGCAGGCGGACGGTGGCCTCGTGGTCACCGGTCACCTTGATGGGGTTGGGGAGCTCGATCTTGCGCTTGTCGAGCTCGCCGATGCCGGCGGCCTTGACCGCGTCGGCGACGTCGCCCGTCTTCACGGAACCGAACAGACGGCCCTCGCGGCCGGCCTTGACGACGAGCTTGACGCGGGTCGCCTCCAGCTTCGCCTTGAGGTCCTGGGCAGCCTCGATCGTGTGCAGCTCGCGAGCGGCGCGCGCCGCCTTGATCTGCTCGACCTGCTTCTCGCCACCACGGCTCCACACGATGGCGAAGCCCTGCGGGACGAGGTAGTTGCGTGCGTAGCCGTTCTTGACGTCGACGACGTCACCGGCGGAACCGAGGCCGGTGACCTCGTGCGTGAGAATAACCTTCGACATTGTGTCTCTTCTCGTTAACGGCCAGAGCCGGCGTAGGGGAGGAGAGCCATCTCGCGCGCGTTCTTGACGGCGCGGGCGATCAGGCGCTGCTCCTGGACGGAGACACCGGTGATGCGGCGGGCGCGGATCTTTCCACGCTCCGAGATGAACTTCCGCAGGGTCGCGACGTCCTTGTAGTCAATGACGCCGACGCGGACGGACTTCGCCGGGGCGGCGTTCTTCCCGTCCTTGCCCTTGCGGATCGGCTTGCGGCGGTCGCCGCTCGACTTTCCAGCCATGATTTCCTTTGCTTTCCGCCTGGCAGGCGCAGGGCCTGCCAGACAAACTCAGTTGTTCGGACCCGTTAGAACGGGGTCTCGTCGTTGTAGGAGCCCGGAGTGTTCCAGACGTCGGCGCCCGCGGACGGGTCCGCGGGGGCGGAGGCGGCCCACGGCTCCTCGACAGCGGGAGCGCCGCCGCCGAAGCCGCCAGGACCGCGCGACGACTGGGTACGGGTCACCTGAGCGGTGGCGTACCGCAGCGACGGCCCGATCTCGTCGATCTCGAGCTCGATGGAGGTGCGCTTCTCGCCCTCCTTCGTCTCGTAGGAACGCTGCTTGAGACGTCCCTGGGCGATGACGCGGGACCCCTTGGTCAGCGAGCCTGCGACGTGCTCGGCGAACTCGCGCCAGACGCTCGCGCGCAGGAAGAGAGCCTCACCGTCCTTCCACTCGTTCGCCTGACGGTCGAACGTGCGGGGAGTGGACGCGATGGTGAAGTTGGCGACGGCCAGCCCGTTCTGCGTGTAGCGCAGCTCGGGGTCGGCCGTGAGGTTGCCCACCACGGTGATGACGGTCTCGCCGGCCATGGGACTAGGCGCCGGCCTTCTCGGAGACGGCAGCGGCCTTGTCGGCGGAGGAGGACGCCTTGCGGGCGGCCTTCTCGTCGGCGCGCTTCTGAGCGGCCGCGACCTGGGCGATGGCCTCTTCGGCACGGAGCACCTTGGTGCGCATGACGGCCTCGCTGAGCTTCAGCTGGCGGTCGAGCTCCTTCGTGGTGTCACCGGTCGCGGTGAGCTGCACGACGGCGTAGATGCCCTCGGACTTCTTGTTGATCTCGTACGCCAGGCGGCGACGGCCCCAGATGTCGACATTGTCGATGGTTCCGCCGTCGTTGCGAACGACGTTGAGGAACTTGTCAAGGCTGGGAGCAACGGTGCGCTCATCGATCTCGGGATCGAGGATGACCATCAACTCGTACTGATGCATGACTAACCCACCTCCTCTGGTCTCAGCGGCTGCAGACGTTCTGCAGCAGGAGGGTTTGACATCGGTTGCGCAGGCAGGACTCCGCCCGGGCAACTTACCAAGGGTAGCGGATGGGCTGGTCCCGCGCCAATCCGGGCGCTGGTCGGTGGTGGCTGCGACGGTCTCTGCGATGCTCATGCGTCCAGCCTCGCGACGATGCGAGCACCCGAGGCCGGAGATCGACGATGTGTGGAGAACTCGTCCGCCGACCGACCCTGTGGAGGACGACTACCGCGACTCCCACCACGCCAGCAGCCGCCGCGTGGCCTCCTCCTCGCCGAGCGGGCCCTCGTCCAGCCGCAGCTCCAGCAGGAACGCGAGCGCCTGGCCGACCTCCCGCCCGGGCTTCAGACCGAGCAGGCGCATGACCTGCTCGCCGTCCAGGTCGGGCCGGACGGCGTCCAGCTCCTCCTGCGCCTTCAGCTCGGCGATCCGCTGCTCCAGGTCGTCGTAGGCGAACCCGAGCCGGTCGGCCTTGCGCCGGTTGCGGGTGGTCACGTCGGCCCGGGTCAGCATGTGGAGGCGCTCCAGCTCCCCGCCGGCGTCCCGCACGTACCGGCGCACGGCGGAGTCCGTCCAGTGCGCGTCCGAGTAGCCGAAGAAGCGGAGGTGCAGCTCGATCAGCCGCGCGACGGAGTCGATCGTCGCTTTGTCGAAGCGCAGCGCGGTGAGCCGCTTCTTCGCGAGCTTCGCCCCGACGACGTCGTGGTGGTAGAAGCTGACCGCGCCGCCCGGCTCGAACCGCCGGGTCGCCGGCTTGCCGATGTCGTGCAGGAGGGCCGCGATCCGCAGCACCAGGTCCGGCGGCGTCCCGGGGTGACGCTCCTTCTCATAGCCGATCGCCTGGTCGAGCACCGTGAGGCTGTGCTGGTACACGTCCTTGTGGTGGTGGTGCTCGTCCACCTCCAGCCGCAGCGCGGGCACCTCCGGCAGGACGTGGTCCGCCAGCCCGGAGTCCACGAGGAGCTCCACGCCGGGCCGCGGGTCGTCGGCCTGCAGCAGCTTGGTCAGCTCGTCGCGCACGCGCTCGGCGCTGACGATCCCGATGCGGCCGGCCATGTCCGCCATGGCCTCGCGCGTCTCCTCGTCGACGACGAAGCCGAGCTGGGCGGCGAACCGCGCGGCGCGCATCATCCGCAGCGGGTCGTCGCCGAACGACACCTCCGGGCTCGAGGGCGTCGTGATCCGGCGGGCCAGGAGGTCCTCGACGCCGCCGGACGGATCGACCAGGCGGACCTCGGGGACGCGGAGCGCGAGCGCGTTGACCGTGAAGTCCCTGCGCAGGAGGTCCCCGTCGAGCGTGTCCCCGAACTGCACCTCCGGCTTCCGGGTCGCACCGTCGTAGCTGTCGCTGCGGTAGGTCGTGATCTCGACCGTGTCGTCGCCGAAGCGCGCCCCGATCGTCCCGAACGCGCGGCCGATGTCCCACACGGCGTCGGCGATGGGCCGCACGACGCCGAGGATGTCGTCGGGTCGCGCGTCGGTCGTGAAGTCCAGATCGTGCACGTCGCGGCCGAGGAGCGCGTCGCGGACCGGGCCTCCCACGAGCGACAGCTCGTAGCCCGCCGCGGCGAACGCCCGGGCGAGCCGATCGACCGTCGGGGTCTTCGCCAGGGTGCCGAGGCGGTCGAGGGATTCGGCGACGGACTGCATGGTGCCTCAGTTTAATGGGAGGCGGGAGCCCCGCCCACCTCGGCGGACGGCCGCGTGCTCGCCGGGCTCTCACAGGGGCCGGCCTCTAGAATCATCGACATGGAGGCGGAACCGGGAACGTGCGTCGGCGCATGAGCGCATCCGGCTTCACCCTCCGGGGTGCGCGACTGCCTGCTGCCCTGATCGGCGCCGGAGTCGCGCTCGTGGCCCTGCTGGCCGGCCCGGCGGCGGCCCCGGCGACCGCCTCGCCCGCGGGCTCGATCGCCGTCCAGCCGCAGCGCGCGGCCGGCGAAGCCGCTGTCACCGCGTCGCTGACCACCGACAACGGGGGAGTGCTCGCACCCGGGCAGGACCTCGTCGCCTCCGTCACGGTCACCAACAGCACCGGAACGGCGTACGAGCCCGGCTCCGTCGCCCTCTGGCTCGACCCGAAGCCGCGCACCTCGCGGAGCGATCTCGCCTCCTGGCTCACCTCGTCCGACGCCGTCTCAGGCCGCGTCGACCTCGGGAAGGCCACCCTGCAGACCCTGGAGCCGGGCGCCAGCGCGGTCGTGCGGGTGACCGTCCCCGCTGCCGCGATCCCGTTCGGCGCGCGGCCGACGTCCGCCGTGTACGGGATCGGCGCCACCGTGGAGGCCGGCCAGGCCGATGCGAGCGCGCGCGGTTCGGTGGTCTGGAATCCCGGTGCTCCGGCCGCCCGCTCGGACGTCGGCGTGGTCATGCCCATCGTCAGCCCGTCCACCGGGAACGGGCTCCTGTCCGCCGACGAGCTGACGACGTACACGGCGGCGAACGGCGTCCTCACCCGCGACCTCGACGGGGTGCAGAACCACGCCACCGTCGCGATCGGCATCGACCCGATGATCATCGCCTCCATCCGCGCCCTGGGGAACTCCGCGCCGCCGACCGCGACGGCCTGGCTCGACCGGCTGAGCTCGCTCCCGAACGACACCTTCTCACTCGGTTACGGCGACGCGGACGTCGCCGGACAGCTCCAGGCCGGTCTTCCCGCACCACTGCAGCCGACCGCCCTCGGCTACGCGCTCGACCCCAAGAACTTCACGCCGACCCCGACCTCGATCGGCGAACCGCAGACCGCGACGGCGACGCCGGCCGCGACCCCGAGTCCGACGCCCACGCCAGGGACCAGCCCGTCCCTCCCTACGCTGGACCGCCTCCTGGCGTGGAAGTACAGCCTCAGCGGGGTCGCCTGGCCCGGCGACGACACTGTTCGGACCGCCGACCTGGCCCCGCTCGCCGCGTCCGGCCTCGGGACCGTCATCCTCTCCGGGAGCAACACCAACGCGGACAAGCTCGCGGCCACCCCGAACGCCCCCGCTCGCAACGGTTCGTCGACGCTCGCGGTGTCCGACCAGCGGCTGTCCGACGCGCTCCGGCAGGCCGTGTCCGCGCCGAGCGACCTCGCCTGGAACACCGCGATGTCGAAGCTCAACGCTCAGCTGGAGCTGATCAGCGCGGAGGGCACGGCCTCCCACCATGTGCTCGTCGCGATGGACCGCTCCTGGCCGTCGAGCGGGACGCAGCTCCAGCGCACGCTGGACGCCCTGTTCACGAGCCCGTGGGCGGCGCCGTCCACCTTCCCCGCACTGCTCAAGGCGTCGCAGTCCCCCGAGCTGTCGCTCACGGACTCCCCGGAGTCGCAGACCCGGATCGACAGCATCCACCTGCTGCTCCAGGACGAGAAGTCGATGGACGAGTTCGCGACCATCCTGGCCGACCCGACGACGCTCACCGGGCAGACCCGGGCGCAGCTGCTCACCCTCCTCGCGGTCTCCTGGCAGAACCCGCGCACGGACTGGACGGCCGCGGTCGACGCGAGCAGACAGGGCACGATCAGGACGCTGCACGCGGTGCACATCCTGCCGACCGAGAACGTCAACCTGGTGAGCGCGCAGGGCTCCATCCCGTTCACCGTCAGCAACGAGCTCACGAACGAGGCGGTCACCGTCGTGCTCAGCGCGTCGCCGTCGAACAGCCGCCTGGAGATCGACGCGCCGACGACGAAGACGATCCCGCAGGACTCCCGCGCCACGATGCTCGTCCCGGTGAAGGCGAAGGTGGGCAACGGCCAGGTGATCCTGTCGCTGCAGCTGTACAGCCCGACCGGGGTGCCGATCGGGGATCCCAGCTCGGTCACGGTGGATGTGCACGCCGACTGGGAGGGCATCGGCGCACTGATCTTCGGCGGCCTGCTCGTGCTGCTGTTCGGGTTCGGGATCGTCCGCAACATCCTGCGCCGCCGCGATCAGCGCAAGAAGGGGGAGCTGCGGCCGGAGGGCGAGGGCCCTGAGACGGATGACGCGCCCACCGAAGCCGAGCCCTCCGCCGCCGAGCCCTCCGCCGCCGCGCCCTCCGCCGCCGCGCCCTCCGCCGCCGCGCCCACCGCCGCCGATCCCACCGACCGAGAGGCCGAGGCCCCGACCCGTCCGGGAGGCGCCGATGGCTAGCGTCGGCCGCGCGAGCGCGATGCTCGCCTCCGGCACCCTCGTCTCGCGCCTCCTCGGCTTCGCCAAGGCCTGGCTGCTCGTGCAGGCGATCGGTGCGGTCTCGTTCGCCGCGAACGCCTACGCGACGGCGACCACCATCCCGAACAGCCTGTACGCGATCATCGCCCAGGGCATCCTGAACGCGGTGCTCGTCCCGCAGATCGTCCGGGCGTCGGTCAATCCGGACGGCGGCCGCGCGTACATCAACAAGCTCGTGACGCTGGGGATGGTGATCTTCGCGTCGATCGCCCTCGTCGCGACCTTCCTCGCCCCCGCGCTGATCGCGCTGTTCGGCGTCCCCCTCGAGCAGCGCGGGCTGGCGACCGCGTTCGCGTACTGGTCGCTGCCGCAGATCTTCTTCCTCGGGCTGTACACGCTGCTCGGCGAGGTGCTGAACGCCCGCAAGTCCTTCGGACCGTTCACCTGGGCGCCGGTCGTGAACAACATCGTCGCCATCGTCCTGCTCATCGCCTTCATCCTCGCCTTCGGCACGGCGTCGCGCGGCGGCCACGGCACCGAGTGGTCGTTCTGGATGATCGCCCTGCTGGCCGGCGGCGCGACCCTCGGGATCGCGGTGCAGGCGCTCGTCCTGTTCGTCTTCTGGCGCCGCGTCGGGTTGACCTTCCGGTTCGACTTCGGCTGGCGGGGCGTCAACCTGGGGACGGCGGGCAAGGCGGCGGGCTGGACGTTCGCGATGCTCATCGCCACGCAGCTCGCCGGCCTGATCGAGGTCAACGTCTCCAACTCCGCCGGCCCCGGCTACGCGGGCTCATTCGTCATGCAGAACGCCTGGCTCATCTTCATGCTGCCGCACGGCATCATCGCGGTCTCGATCGTCACCGCGTTCTACACGCGGATGGCCGAGCACGCGCACCGGGGCGCGGTGAACTCGTTCCGGCAGGACTTCTCGTCGGCGGCGCGCTCGATCATGCTGTTCATCGTGTTCTCGTCGGCCGCGCTCATTGTCACGGCGTACCCGATCGCGCGGGTGTTCACCGGCGACTTCCAGGCGTTGGGGCTCGTGCTGATCGCCTACCTGATCGGCCTGGTGCCGTTCTCGCTGGTGTTCATGGCGCAGCGGGCGTTCTACTCGCTCGGCGACACCCGCACGCCGTTCTTCTTCACGCTGGCGCAGGTCGTCGTGATCGTGATCGGCGTGCTGATCTGCTTCGCCGTTCCCCCGTCGGTGCGTGCGGCCGCCGTCGCGCTCGTCGTCTCGCTGGCGAGCCTCCTCCAGGCGATCCTCGCGTTCTGGCTGCTGCGCCGGCGCACCGGGGGAGTGGATGGGACCCGGATCTTCGCCTCGCTCTGGCGGTTCCTCGTCGCCGGGGTCGCCGCGATGATCGCCGGCGCGGGCTTCCTCGTCATCCTCGGCGGGGTGTCGCCCGGGGCGTTCCCCGTGAGCAACCCCATCGCCGCCATCGTGTCCACCGCGATCGTGGGCGCCGTGATGCTCGTCGTCTACCTCGGCTTCCTCGGGATCCTGCGTTCAGACGACCTGGAGGCCGGTCTCGCGCCGGTTCTGGAGCGCGCCGCGGGCCGTTTCTCCGCTCGCAGGTGACACGGAATAGCATCCGCCTAGGATGTGTTCTACAGGGCGGTGTCTCCGGACGGAGCACCGCAGACCATCAAGGAGTTCCTCCGTGCGGCAGATCATCATCATCGGTTCCGGCCCTGCCGGTTACACGGCGGCCATCTACGCCGCTCGCGCCAACCTCAAGCCGCTGCTGATCGCCTCCTCCGTCGAGGCGGGCGGCGAGCTGATGAACACCACGGAGGTCGAGAACTTCCCCGGCTTCCCCGACGGTGTCATGGGCCCCGACCTCATGTTCAAGATGCAGGCGCAGGCCGAGAAGTTCGGCACCGACATCGTCCTCGACGACGTCGTGTCCGTCGACCTCTCCGGCGACGTCAAGACGGTGACGCTCGGCTCGGGCGCGGTCCACGAGGCGCTCGCGGTCATCTTCGCCACGGGCTCCGCGTACCGCAAGCTCGGCCTGGAGGACGAGGATCGCCTCTCCGGTCACGGCGTCTCCTGGTGCGCCACCTGCGACGGTTTCTTCTTCCGCGAGCGCACGATCGCCGTCGTCGGCGGCGGCGACTCCGCGATGGAGGAGGCGACCTTCCTGACCCGCTTCGCGGACAAGGTGTACGTCATCCACCGCCGCGACTCGCTGCGCGCCTCCAAGATCATGCAGGAGCGCGCGTTCGCCAACGACAAGATCGAGTTCATCTGGAACTCCGAGGTCGTCGGCATCAGCGGCGACGAGCAGGTGCGCGCGGTGACGCTGCGCAACCTGGAGACCGGCGAGCAGAGCGAGCTGGAGCTGCAGGGCCTGTTCATCGCGATCGGCAACGACCCGCGGGTCCACCTGGTCCACGGCCAGCTGGACCTCACTCCGGAGGGGACCATCGCGGTCGCCGGCCGGAGCTCCAAGACGAAGGTCGCGGGCGTGTTCGCCGCGGGCGACGTGATCGACCCCACCTACCGGCAGGCGGTCACCGCCGCCGCGTCGGGGACGGTCGCCGCGCTCGACGCCGAGCACTACCTCACGACCCTCCCCAAGGACCTGCTGGAGCGCGCCGTGGAGGGCGCGGCCGGCGATCTCGAACTCACGACCACCGCATAAGGAGAAACAGCAACTATGTCAGCAGCACGTTCCGTCACGGACGCCACCTTCGAGCAGGACGTCCTCAGCAGCGGCAAGACCGTCCTCGTGGACTTCTGGGCCGAGTGGTGCGGCCCGTGTCGGGCCGTCGGCCCGATCCTCGACCAGATCGCCGCCGAGCACGCGGACAAGATCGAGATCGTCAAGCTCAACGTGGACGAGAACCCGCAGACCGCGGCGAAGTACCAGATCACGTCCATCCCCGCGATGAAGGTCTACCAGGGTGGCGAGGTCGTCAAGACCGTCATCGGCGCCAAGCCGAAGCCCGCCCTCGAGGCCGACCTGGCCGCCTACCTCGCGTAGCGCGACAGCCAGGCAGCTTCCACACACTGTCAGACCCGTCCGGCGCTCATCCGCCGGGCGGGTCTTTCGTGTATCCGGGAGTCGGCTCGATTTCCAGAGGGATACGTGCCGCCCCTAGCATGAATGAACGACACGAGAAACGGACGATTCGTGACAGAACAGGGCAGCCCTCGCCAGCAGGGCAACAATCTGGACCCGTGGTATCACCACTACGCGCAGCGCACCAGCGGCCTGGCCGCCAGTGAGGTCCGAGCCCTGTTCGCCGTCGCCAGCCGCCCCGAGGTGGTCTCGCTGGCCGGCGGCATGCCGTACGTCGCGGCGCTCCCCGAGGACCTCGTGGTCGGCGCGATGGACCGCGTCATGCGCGAGCAGGGTCCGGTTGCGCTGCAGTACGGCTCCGGTCAGGGCGTTCCCGCGCTGCGGGAGCAGATCCTGGAGGTCATGGCGCTCGAGGGGATCAGCGGCAGCGCCGACGATGTCATCGTCACGACGGGGTCCCAGCACGCGCTGGAGCTCTTCAGCAAGCTGTTCATCGACCCGGGCGACGTCGTGCTCGCCGAGGGACCGAGCTACGTGACGGCGATGGTGATCTTCCGCTCCTACCAGGCGGAGGTCGACCACGTCCCGATGGACGAGCACGGCATGATCCCGCAGGCCCTGCGCGAGCACATCGCGCGGCTGAAGGCAGCGGGCCGGCGGGTGAAGTTCCTCTACACGGTGCCGACGTTCCACAACCCTGCCGGAGTGACGCTGTCGTGGGAGCGCCGGCTGGAGATCCTCGAGATCGCCCGCCAGAACGACATCCTCGTGCTGGAGGACAACCCGTACGGCCTGCTCTACTTCGGCGAGAAGCCGCCTGCGGCGATGCGCTCCGTCGAGCGCGACGGCGTGGTCTACCTCGGCACGTTCTCGAAGACCCTGGCGCCCGGCTTCCGGGTGGGCTGGGCGCTCGCCCCGCACGCCATCCGGGAGAAGCTGATCCTCGCCAACGAGGCGGCCGTGCTGAGTCCGAGCTCCTTCAGCCAGCTCGTGATCTCCGAGTATCTGCGCGACGCCGACTGGCGCGGGCAGATCGACACGTTCCGCGGCGTGTACCGGGAGCGCAAGGAGGCCATGATCTCCGCGCTGGAGGAGTACCTCCCCGAGCTGTCCTGGACGAACCCCAACGGCGGCTTCTACGTGTGGCTCACGCTGCCGCCGCACCTCGACTCGAAGGCGATGCTGCCGCGCGCGGTGACCGAGCTGGTCGCCTACACGCCGGGCACTGCGTTCTACGGGAACGGGTCGGGTGCGCAGAACATCCGGCTGTCGTTCTGCTACCCCACGCCGGAGAACATCAAGGTCGGCGTCCGCCGCCTGGCCAACGTCATCAACGGCGAGCAGGACCTCCTGGACACTTTCGCCGGCACGGGCCCGCTCACCGCGGCGCGCGCCGACCGCACCAGCCCGAACCCGCCGACCGACCTCCGCTGACCGGGCCGTCCGCCCAGAGAAAGAGCAGATCATGGCCCAAAAAGAAGCCCTCGACATCGTCGTTCTCGCCGGCGGCATCTCGCACGAGCGCGACATCTCGCTGCGCAGCGGACGACGGGTCGCCGACGGCCTGCAGTCGCTCGGTCACCGCGTGACGGTGCGCGAGCCCGACGGTGAGTTGCTCGGCTTCCTCACCGACACCCGGCCGGACGTCGTCTGGCCCGCACTGCACGGGTCGAGCGGAGAGGACGGCGCTCTCCGCGCGCTCCTGGAGCTCGCCGGAGTGCCCTTCGTCGGCTCGACGACCGACGCTGCGCGACTCGCTTGGTCGAAGCCGACCGCCAAGACGGTGGTCGCGCGTGCGGGTGTCTCGACGCCGGCGTCGGTGACCCTCCCGAAGGAGACCTTCCGGGAGCTCGGCGCGAACAGCGTGCTGGCGACAGTCATGAGTGCGTTCCAGGTCCCGCTCGTCGTCAAACCGGCCCACGGCGGTTCAGCACAGGGCGTCACCATCGTCACGGCCGCGGACGAGTTGCCGCGCGCGATGGTCGACGCCTACACGTATGCCGACGTCGCACTGATCGAGCAGAAGATCGACGGGGTCGAGGTGTCCGTCGCAGTGCTGGACACCGGGGACGGCCCGATCGCGCTTCCCCCGGTCGAAATCGAGCCGATCGAGGGCACCTACAGCTTCGACGCCCGGTACAACGCGGGGGAGACCCGGTTCTACGTTCCGGCGCGACTCGATTCGAACACGACGGAGGCTGTCTCCGCCGCAGCCACCGCGGCCCACTCCGCTCTCGGCCTCCGCCACCTCTCGCGGGTCGATCTGATCGTGGACGCGAACGGTGTGCCGTGGTTCCTCGAGGCGAACGTCCTGCCCGGGCTCACCGAGACGTCGATCATGCCGCAGGCGATCGCCGCCTCTGGTCGCGACCTCGGCGACGTCTATGCGACGCTCGCCGCGGCCGCCATCGCTGACGCGGGGGAGTAGCCGGGGTTTCACGTGAAACGGGGAGGCCTGGTCAGGCCTCCCCGTTGTCATGTCCGCGGACGTTTCACGTGAAACGGACCGTCGAGCTGCTGTAGGTCGGCTGGCCGATCTCGTCCAGGATGCGGTTCAGGTCCTGGATCGTCGCGAAGTCCACCACGATCTGACCCTTGCGGGCGCCGAGCGTGATCTTGACGCGGGTGTTCAGGCGGTCACCGAGGCGCTCGGCTACCTCGTCGAGGTGCCCGCGGTGCTTGCCGGGGGAGGCCTTGGTACGAACCGGCTTCGGCGCCTTGCTCGCCGCCGCCTCGGCGGCACGGACCGACAGATCCTCATTCACGATCTTGTCCGCGAGGCGGACCATCGCCTCCTCGTCCTCGCCCACCGAGAGGATCGCACGGGCGTGGCCGGCGCTGAGAACGCCCGCCGCCACGCGCGACTGCACAGGCGCGGGCAGCTTCAGCAGGCGGATCGTGTTCGTGATCTGGGGACGCGAGCGGCCGATCCGCGTCGCCAGCTGCTCCTGCGTGATGCCGAAGTCCGCGAGGAGCTGCTGGTAAGCCGACGCCTCCTCCAACGGGTTGAGCTGGGAGCGGTGCAGGTTCTCGAGGAGGGCATCCCGCAGCATGTCCTCGTCGGCGGTGTCCTTGATGACCGCCGGGATGCTGTCGAGCCCGAGCTCCTTGGTCGCGCGCAGCCGGCGCTCGCCCATGATGAGCTCGTACTTGTCCGGCTGACCGACGACCGGACGGACCACGACGGGCTGGAGCACGCCAACCTCGCGAATGCTCGCGACCAACTCATCGAGCGCGTCGCGATCGAACTCCACACGCGGCTGCACGGCGTTGGGAACGATGCTGGCGGGGGAGAGGTTGGCGAGCCGGGCGCCCGGGACCGCGACGAGCTCCTCCGTCATCACAGCCGACGACGACTCCGGGAAGAACACATCGACCGGTCGCGTGGACTGATCGCTCGTCGGGATGAGCGCTCCGATGCCTCGTCCCAATCCGGTGCGCTTCGCTGCCATTAGCGGGGTACTCCTCTTCGTGCGATTTCTGCGGCCGCTTCGAGGTACGAGAGCGAGCCAGACGAGTTGGCGTCATAACTGATGACGCTTTGTCCGTAACTCGGCGCCTCCGAGATCCGTACGGACCGCGGAATGATCGTGTCGAGCACCTCGTCGGGGAAGTGTTGGCGAACGTCCTCGGCCACCTGGTGGGCGAGGTTCGTGCGCGAGTCGTACATGGTGAGAAGGATCGTCGAGACGCGCAGTTTCGGGTTCAGGTGACGCTCGATGAGCTGGATGTTCTTCAGCAACTGGCTCAGACCCTCCAGCGCGTAGTACTCGCACTGGATCGGGATGAGCACCTCAGTGGCGGCGACGAACGCGTTGATGGTGAGCAGCCCGAGCGACGGCGGGCAGTCGATGAGCACGTAGTCGATGTCGTATTCGTCGAGGAACCGGCCGAGCGCCCGGGACAGCCGCTGCTCGCGCGCGACCATGGAGACGAGCTCGATCTCGGCGCCGGCGAGGTCGATGGTGGCCGGAACCACGAAGAGTCCATCGAACTCGGGGCTCTTCTGGATGACGTCTTCGAGCTCTTTGTCGTTGACGATGACGTCGTAGACGCTTGGAGTGCCCTCCCGATGCTCGACGCTGAGTGCGGTGGACGCGTTCCCCTGCGGATCCAGGTCGATCGCAAGCACGCGCGCACCGGATTTCGCCAACGCTGCAGCGAGGTTCACGACCGTGGTGGTCTTGCCGACACCGCCCTTCTGATTGGAGATCGTGAAGATCCTCGTTCGGGCCGGCAGTGGCAGGGTCGTGGACGCGATGGCTTGTCTCCTCCTGGCCAGATCTTGAATCTCCCGCGCAAGTGGGGTCGACGCATCGAATGTCGCTTCACCCACTTCAGCAGGAGCATCCTGATCGGGTTGTTTCACGTGAAACCTCGTCGCTTGGTTCAGTGCACGGCCTCGCCGCGGGGTCGGAACGGGAACGCGGAGCGCACCACTCGTCAACTCTAGCTTGCATGTCCGACCACACCTCCCAGCATCGCGGAGGGTGTGGAGAACGGATCTGTCCTCAGCGAACCTGTGCCCGGATCACCCGGGTGATGTCCTCCAAGACGCCCTCTCCGAGCGTGAGCACCTCGACGTCATGGACCTTGAACTTCCGCAGTTCCTTGGCCGCTGCGTCGACCTCCGCCGCCGCGCCAGCGCCCTTCATCAGCACCAGTTCGCCGCCGTCGCGGAGGAGGGGAGCGGTCAGCGGAATCAGCTTCCGGAAGGCGCTCACTGCGCGTGCGGTCACCTGGTCCAGCTGCCGGGCGAGCCGGACATCCTCGGCCCGATCGCGGACGACGGTGACATTCCCGAGGCCGAGTTCTTCCACCTGTTCGGTCAGCCAGGCGACGCGGCGTTCCATCGGCTCGATCAGCACAAACTCGACGTCGGGCCGTGCGATCGCCAGCACCAGTCCCGGCAATCCGGCACCACTCCCGACATCGCCGACGAGCCCCGGCCGCAGCAGGGGCGCGACGATCGCGCAATTCAGGATGTGGCGCGACCAGATGCGGGGGAGTTCGAGGGGGCCGATCAGGCCACGCTCTTCACCCTGCGCGATGAGGTTGGCAGTGAACGCGCGCGCGACATCGAGGCGCTCACCGAAGAGCTGCGAGGCGACCGCGGGTTCGGTCTCGACGGAATCAGTCACCGTTTCACGTGAAACTACGCGGCGGTGATGACCGTGTGGCGGTCACGACCCTCGCCGCGGGAGTTGGACACGTAGCCGCGCTCGGACACGATGTCGTGCACCAGCTTGCGCTCGTACGACGACATCGCGGGAAGCGACGCCTCCGACGAGCCCTCCTCGAGGCGGGCGATCGCCCGGTCGACTAGGGTGGCCAGCTCCGCCTGGCGCGCGTCGCGCGAGCCGGCGATGTCGAGGATGAGACGCGAGAAGCCACCGGTCTGGTTCTGGACCGCGAGCCGGGTGAGCTCCTGCAGCGCCGCGACCGTCTCCGGCTTCGACAGCAGACGCAGGTTCGTGCCCTCTTCGGCGTTCACCGAGATGTAAGCACGGCCGTTGCGAGTGTCGATGTCGATGTCACCGTCGATGTCGGCGATGTCGAGCAGCTCTTCGATGTAGTCCGCGGCGATGTCGCCCTCGCGGTCGAGGTCGGCGGGGGCCGCCGACGCCGTCTCGCCCTCGACATCGGTGGTGATGGGGGAGTGGACGGCTTCCTCGTCGGAAGGCGTGAACTCGGTCTGCACGTCGGTCATATCCCTACTTCTTTCCGGCCTGCTTCTTCGCGCGGTTCTTGCTCACCGGCTGCGTGCGCTGCGTCGTCACCGGCTTCTGCGGCACTTCGTTCACCTGCAGAACGACGGCGCCGTCCTGCACGAGCTTGCCCTTGCGGGCCAGGCGGGCCTCACGGGCGATGGCCGCGTCGGACCCCGGCGTCGGCATGTTGCGGATGACGAGGAACTGCTGTCCCATCGTCCACAGGTTGGAGGTCAGCCAGTAGAACATGACGCCGAGCGGGAAGGCGAAGCCCGAGAACAGGAACACGAAGGGGAGCAGGTACAGCAGGATGCGCTGCTGCTTGAACTGCGGGCTCGCCTTGGTCTCCGGCGACATGTTCTTGGAGACGATCTGGAGCTGGGTCAGGAACTGCGACCCGGTCATGAGCACGACCATCACCGCGGCGATCACCATGACGGCGACCTGCTGCGGGTGGGCGTTCATCGCGCCCTGGAAGCTCTGGTGCAGCGGGGCGACACCGAACAGCGTCGCACTGCCGAACTGCTCGGCGAGTGTCGCATTCAGCGGACCGACGCCGGCCTTGCCGCTCTGGGCTCCGTTCAGCACCTGGAACAGGGCGAAGAACACCGGCATCTGCAGCAGCAGCGGGAGGCACGAGCTCAGCGGGTTGGTGCCCGTCTTCTTGTAGAGCTCCATGGTCTCGCGCGACATCGCCTCGCGGGAGAACTGGTCCTTCTTGCCCTTGTACTTGTCCTGGATCTTCTTCAGCTGCGGCGCGATCTCCAGCATGCGTCGCTGGTTCTTGATCTGCCGGACGAAGATCGGGATGAGGGCCGCACGCACGACGACCGTCAGACCGACGATGGACAGCACCCAGGTGATACCCGCCGCCGGGTCCATTCCGATGGCGCTGAACACCCAGTGCCAGGCGACGAGGATGAGCTCCACGACCCATTTGATGGGCCAGAGGATGGTACCGATGATGTCCATGTCTGGGTGCTAGGCCTTTCCCTGGCTGGTGGCGACGACGAATCCGAACGGAGTGACCCGGTAGCGGCGCTTCTTCTTGAGGGGGACGTCATCGACCCCTCCGGCTGCCCACGGGTGGCAGCGGGCGATCCTGCGGATCCCGAGCGCGCTCCCGACGATCACTCCGTGCTCCTGAATCGCCTGGAGCGCGTAGGCGGAGCACGAGGGGTAGTAGCGGCAGACGTCGCCGTACAGTGGAGAGATCACAGCGCGGTAGGCCCGGAGCACCAACACGGCAGCGTTCCTCGGAGCGAGGAGCACAGCTGCGATCGCGGTGTTCATGGACGGACGTTGCCTTCGCTGGTGCCGCGCGGACCGAGGTCGCGCGGACGGGTGGTGTGGCGGCTGAGGAACCGGTCGGCGGCACCCGAGACCTCACCGTGCAGGTTAGCCCACGTCAGGTGAGCGGACGCTGGCAATGCCCGGATGACCACGTCGATTCCGGCGCCGTCGATTGCCGCCGGCGCGAGCCGGGGGAGGAGGTCGTAGGCCGCGGCCTTGAGCCGACGTCGCACGCGATTGCGCACGACCGCGTTGCCGACGGCCTTGCTCACGATGAATCCGAAGCGCACCACGTCGGAGTCGCGGTTGAACCGGACGTACGCGACGGTGCTCGCTCCATTGAAGCGAGCACCTCGTCGGACCGTCGCCCGGTACTCCGCGCCCCGCGTGATGCGATGGTTCTTCGCGAGCACGCGTCGTGCCCTTCTCCCGGAAGCGGCTCTGTCCCGGAAGGGATCAGGCCGAGAGCTTCTCGCGACCCTTGGCGCGGCGCGCCGAGAGGATAGCGCGGCCCGCACGCGTGCGCATGCGGAGGCGGAAGCCGTGGGTCTTGGCGCGCTTGCGGTTGTTCGGCTGGAACGTTCTCTTGCTCATATCTATCTCCGTGATGGTCTCTTCACAGGCCGGTGCTGAGTGGATTCGGCCAGCACGGGGAGGCCAGGAAAGTTTCTGGGCAGCCGAAACGGCTGAAGTCAACTGATTAAAACTACGACCTGAGGGTGACCGAGGTCAAACCGATCGTCCCGAAACCCTTGATTATGCACGGGATTAGCAGGAAGCGCGCGATCGACGCGCCGGAGTATTCCGGGAACCGAATTTGATCCACACCTGTGGACAAGTTAGCGTGAACTCGAAAGTTATCCCCAGCCCATCCCAAAAGCGGCCGGAGATCGCTACGGTATTGCACACACAGCGGTGGATAACTCTGTGAATACCCCACGGCGGCATCCTTGCCGCCAGCCCGACGTGAGTCACACGGGGGACGACTCGTCTCACGGCGGGCCGACGGCATCCACGAATTCGAAGACGGGGAACGATGGCAGGCGGCGAAGAGTCCATTTCTGCGGCATGGCAGAACGTGCTCGACAATCTCGAGACGGACGACCGCATCACCCCGCAGTTGCACGGCTTCCTCAGCCTGGTCGAGCCCAAGGGCATCATGGCCGGCACGTTCTACCTCGAAGTGCCCAACGAGTTCACGCGCGGGATGATCGAGCAGCGCAGCCGGGTCCCGCTCCTCAACGCGATCGGCAACCTCGACCAGGCGCTCGAGGTGAACACCTTCGCGATCGTGGTCAACCCCGAGATCCAGCAGGAGTCGATGGCCGGCCCGTCCGAGCCGGAGCCCGCCCCGTATCTGGAGGCCGTCGCGCCCATGGTGGCGCCGCCGACCGAGATCACGGCGCCCCCGCGCAACGGCGACACCCGCCTCAACTCCAAGTACAGCTTCGACAACTTCGTCATCGGCCAGTCCAACCGCTTCGCCCACGCCGCTGCCGTCGCCGTGGCGGAGGCCCCGGCCAAGGCGTACAACCCGCTCTTCATCTACGGCGACTCCGGGCTGGGGAAGACGCACCTCCTGCACGCCATCGGCCACTACGCGATGAGCCTGTACCCGGGCATCCGCGTCCGCTACGTGTCGAGCGAGGAGTTCACGAACGACTTCATCAACTCGATCGCCAACAACCGCGGCTCCTCGTTCCAGGCGCGCTACCGGAACATCGACATCCTCCTGATCGACGACATCCAGTTCCTGCAGCGGGCGGTCGAGACGCAGGAGGCGTTCTTCCACACCTTCAACACCCTCCACGACCACAACAAGCAGGTGGTCATCACCAGCGACCTCCCGCCGAAGCACCTGACCGGCTTCGAGGACCGGATGCGGTCGCGGTTCGAGTGGGGCCTGATCACCGACGTCCAGGTTCCGGACCTCGAGACCCGCATCGCGATCCTCCGCAAGAAGGCGCAGAGCGAGAAGATCCTCGTCCCCGACGACATCCTCGAGTTCATGGCGTCGAAGGTCTCCAGCAACATCCGCGAGCTGGAAGGGACCCTCATCCGGGTCACCGCGTTCGCGAGCCTCAACCGCACCCCGGTCGACATGCCGCTGGTGCAGACGGTGCTGAAGGACCTCATCACCCTCGACGACGACAACGTGATCGCGCCGACGGACATCATCACCAACACCGCGGAGTACTTCAAGCTCAGCGTCGACGACCTCTACGGGTCGAGCCGTTCGCAGGCCGTCGCCACCGCGCGCCAGATCGCGATGTACCTGTGCCGCGAGCTGACCAACCTCTCGCTCCCGAAGATCGGGCAGCTCTTCGGCGGCCGCGACCACACCACCGTGATGTACGCGAACAAGAAGATCAGCGAGCTCATGAAGGAGCGGCGCTCGATCTACAACCAGGTGACGGAGCTCACCAGCCGGATCAAGCAGAACCACCGCTACGGCAAGTAGCCGGCGGCCGGGCACGGGAGCACGCCACGCCGCGGCCGCTCGAGAAAGTTATCCACAGATTGATCCCCAGAGTGGGGAGAGTTCGTTATTAACACCTGGGGATAACTTGTGGAGAAGTTCCGGAAAGTCGCTCGATTAATGGGGACGAACGGTCCACGGCTGTGAAAAGCCGTGCGGCGGCTTCTCGTCCGACATCCTTGTCAACAGTGGGAATCCACCGCTCATCAACAAGTCACGGAGCTGTAGTTCCCGGTGATTGCAAGGTATCCACCGAGTTATCCACATTTTCCACAGCGGTTAACACCATTAATGATTAATCCTTCTCAGTTAAGGCCGGCCGACAACCTCAAGCGCTTGCTCGAATGACAACTTCTGCGCCGAAGGCCAAGCGCTAGGATCGGTGTCGTTCGTATCCGAGCGCCGACCAGGGGAGACTTCGTGAAGTTCCAAGCCAATCGGGATGTCTTCAGTGAGGCCGTCTCCTTCGCCGTGAAGCTTCTTCCGCAGCGGACCACCCTCCCCATCCTGAGCGGCGTGCTGATCGAGACGACCGACACCGGCTTGCAGCTCTCGTCGTTCGACTACGAGGTCTCCGCGCAGACCGAGATCGCGGCCGAGGTCGAGGAGCCGGGGCGCGTCCTCGTCTCCGGGCGCCTCCTCGCGGAGA
Source organism: Leifsonia shinshuensis (assembly GCF_013410375.1). Classification (NCBI taxonomy): domain Bacteria; kingdom Bacillati; phylum Actinomycetota; class Actinomycetes; order Micrococcales; family Microbacteriaceae; genus Leifsonia; species Leifsonia shinshuensis. The sequence goes on along the minus strand of NZ_JACCFL010000001.1, from coordinate 348,339 downwards.
TCGCGGCCAAGCTGCCGAACGCGCCCGTGCGGTTCTCGACGGAGGAGTCCAAGATCGTGGTCCGCGCTGGATCCGCGAACTTCACGCTGCTCTCCATGCCGGTCGAGGAATACCCGAGCATCCCGCAGGTCGGCGGGGAGGCCGGGCTCGTCCCCGCCGAGGAATTCGCCGAGGCTGTCGCCCAGGTGGGCGTCGCCGCGTCGCGCGACGACGTCACCCCGGTCATCACCGGTGTCCAGCTCGAGGTCGGGAACAACACGCTCGGCCTCGTCGCGACCGACCGCTACCGCGTCGCGGTCCGCGAGATCGACTGGGACAACGGGACCACCTCCGGCGAGCCGCAGACCGCGCTGGTCCCCGCGCGCACGCTCACCGAGATCGGCAAGACCTTCGGCCACTCCGGCACGGTGTCGATCTCCATCACCAACCGCGACGACCGCGAGCTGATCGCGTTCACGGCCGACAAGAAGACCGTCACGTCGCTGCTCATCAAGGGCAACTTCCCGCCCGTCCGCCGGCTCTTCCCCGAGCAGGTCGACAACTACGCGGTCATCAACACCGCCGAGCTGATCGAGGCCACCCGCCGCGTGTCGCTCGTCCTGGAGCGCGAGGCAGCGCTCCGCTACACCTTCACCGCCGACGGGCTGACGCTGGAAGCGATCGGCTCGGAGCAGGCGCAAGCATCCGAGAGCATCGACGCTCTCCTCACTGGCCAGGAGACGGTGGTTTCATTGAAGCCGCAGTTCCTGCTCGATGGTCTCGGTGCCGTGCACTCGGAATTCGTGCGCATCTCCTTCACCAAGACCGAGAACCCCAACAAGCCGGGTCCGGTGCTCATCACGAGTCAGACCTCGAAGGATCAGTCCGGTTCGGACTCCTACAAGTACCTGCTGCAGCCCAACCTGCTGCTGCGCTAGGACCCGGTCCCGCTCCACGAGAGAAGAAGGACAATCATGCACATCGGCCTCATCGGTCTCGGACGCATGGGCAACAACATGCGTGCTCGCCTGGAGAAGAAGGGCATCGAGGTCACCGGCTACGACACCAATCCCGAGGTGTCGGATGTGGCCACCCTCGCCGACCTCGTCGCCGCGCTCGCCGCTCCGCGCACCGTGTGGGTCATGGTGCCGGCCGGCCAGATCACCGACTCGGTCATCACCGACCTGGAACCGCTGCTCGAGAAGGGCGACCTGGTCATCGACGGGGGCAACTCCAAGTTCACCGAGGACTTCAAGCACGCCGAGCAGCTGGCGCCCAAGGGCATCGACTTCATGGACGCCGGCGTCTCCGGTGGAATCTGGGGCCTCGAGAACGGCTACGGCCTGATGGTCGGCGGCTCCAAGGAGCAGGTCGAGCGGGTCATGCCGGTCTTCGACGCGCTGCGCCCGGAGGGTCCGCGCGACGAGGGCTTCGTCCACGTCGGGGAGGTCGGCGCCGGCCACTACGCGAAGATGGTGCACAACGGCATCGAGTACGCGCTCATGCAGGCGTACGCCGAGGGCTACGAGCTCCTCGACACCCGGAAGGACATCATCAAGGACGTCACCGGGACGTTCAAGGCGTGGCAGCGCGGCACGGTCGTCCGCTCCTGGCTGCTCGACCTCCTGGTGCGCGCCCTCGAGCAGGACCCGGAGTTCGAGCACATCGAGGGCTTCGTGCAGGACTCGGGCGAGGGCCGCTGGACCGTCGAGGAGGCGCTCAACAACGCCGTCCCCGTGCCGACCATCAGCGCGTCGATCTTCGCCCGCTTCGTCTCGCGCCAGGAGGACTCGCCTGCGATGAAGGCGGTCGCCGCCCTGCGCAACCAGTTCGGCGGCCACGCCGTGAAGGCCGTGGACTAACCCTCCTTGAGAGTTACGCATCTTTCCCTGACCGATTTCCGCAACTATCGCACCGCGGATGTCCCGTTCGCGGCCGGCGCCAATCTGTTCGTCGGCCGCAACGGTCAGGGGAAGACCAACCTCGTCGAATCGCTCGGCTACCTGAGCACCCTCGGGTCGCATCGGGTGTCGAGCGATCAGGCGATGATCCGCAAGGATGCCGAGTCGGCGATCGTCCGGGCGCGCATCGAGCACGACGGTCGCGAGCTCCTCGTGGAGGTGCAGCTCAACCGGTCCTCGCCCAACCGGGCGCAGGTGAACCGCGGCGCGATCAAGCCCCGCGAGCTGCCGCGCTACTTCTCCAGCGTCCTGTTCGCTCCGGAGGACCTCGCGCTCGTCCGGGGTGAGCCGGGGATCCGCCGGCGCTTCCTCGATCAGCTGCTGATCCAGCGGAACCCGCGCTTCTCGGCCGTCATCGCCGACTACGAGCGCGTGCTCAAGCAGCGCAACACCCTGCTCAAGTCGGCTCGCGCCTCGCGGGTGAAGGCCGATCAGCTCGGCACCCTCGACATCTGGGACGAACGGCTGGTCGCGCTCGGCTCGGAGCTCCTGGACGCGCGCCTCGATCTGGTCGCGCGGCTGAGCGATCCGCTGGTCGCGGCCTACCGGTCGGTCGCGGGCGACGACCACCACCCCCGGCTCCTGCCGCAGCTCACCATCCGCGGCGCGCACGTCGACGACGAGGACGATGAGGACGACACCGCTGTAACCACCTCAGCCGGTGACACTGCCGAGGTGTTCCGCGGCGCCCTGGCGGCCGTGCGCCCGAAGGAGCTGGAGCGCGGGCTCACCCTGGTCGGGCCGCATCGCGACGACGTGCTCTTCGAGCTCAACGGGCTGCCGGCCAAGGGGTACGCCAGCCACGGCGAGTCCTGGTCGTTCGCGCTCGCGCTCAAGCTCGCCTCCGCCGAGCTGCTGCGTCGTGAGTCCTCCACCGGCGACCCTGTGCTCATCCTCGACGACGTCTTCGCCGAACTCGATCAGGCCCGCAGGCGCATGCTTGCAACCGCCGTAGCCGGTTACGAGCAGGTGCTCATCACCGCCGCCGTCTACGACGACGTCCCCGAGACCCTCACCGCCCACACCGTGCGGATCGAGGCCGGGACTATCGTGGGATCGTGAGCGAGGCGTCGGCCGTCTACCTGCGGATGAAGGAGCTCTTCACGGGCACCCCCTCCCGCAGCCGTCGCGCCCGCCGCGAGCAGGACGACCCGTCCGCGTCGAAGCCCTTCGGGGCCGGTCGCGACCCGCGCGGCCTCGGCGACGTGGTCGACGCGCTCGCCCAGCAGCTCGGCTGGACCGCGCCGCTGGCGAAGTCCGACCTGCTGGAGGGCTGGGAGCAGCTCGCCGGCGAGGAGACCGCGAAGCACGCCGTCCCCGACCAGATCGCCGACGGCGTCCTGGTGGTGCGCTGCGAGTCCACGGCGTGGGCGACGCAGCTGCGGATGATGCGGTCGGAGCTCCTGGCGCGCATCGGCGAACGCTTCCCCGACGCCGACATCCAGTCGATCCGTTTTCAAGGGCCGGACGCCCCCTCCTGGAAACGCGGTCCCAGGTCGATTCCAGGGCGCGGTCCGCGCGATACTTACGGCTGACTGCACAAAAGAGGTCGCCCGAGCAAAGAAAACGCGTCAGAGGGGCGATTTCGGGCATTCCGGCTCCCTGCCCTTGGTAGAATGGAGAGTCACTGTCGAGTGCGGTCAGGAGCCAAATTTCATATGACGATGGAACCGAACAGGGCCGAGGCGGAACACGACTACGGCGCGAATGAGATCCAGATCCTCGAAGGTCTCGAAGCCGTCCGCAAACGACCCGGAATGTACATCGGCTCCACCGGTCCCCGCGGCCTCCACCACCTGGTGTACGAGATCGTCGACAACTCCGTCGACGAGGCTCTCGCGGGCCACGCCGACAACATCGAGGTGACGATCCTCCCCGACGGCGCCGTCCGGGTCGACGACAACGGCCGTGGCATCCCGGTGGACGAGCACCCCGTCGAGAAGAAGTCGACGGTGGAGGTCGTGCTCACCATCCTGCACGCCGGCGGCAAGTTCGGCGGCGGCGGTTACGCCGTCTCCGGCGGACTGCACGGCGTCGGCAGCTCGGTGGTCAACGCCCTCTCGTCCCGGCTCGACGTCGAGGTCCACCGCCAGGGATTCGCCTGGCGCCAGAGCTACCGCGACGGTGTCCCGCAGGCTCCACTGGAGCAGGGCGAGGCGTCGGAGCGGACCGGAACGATCATCACGTTCTGGCCGAGCCCCGCCACCTTCGAGACCGTCGTCTTCGACTACGACACCCTCCGGACGCGCTTCCAGCAGATGGCGTTCCTCAACAAGGGCCTGCGCATTTCCCTGAGAGACGAGCGCGCGCCCGAGGTCGAGCCCGTCGAGGGCGAGGTCGAGGAGGAGGCCGAGGTCTTCGCCCCCCGCTCGGACGTCTTCCTCTACGAGCGCGGCCTGACCGACTACGTCCACTACCTCAACGCCGCGAAGAAGGCCGAGGTCGTGCACGACGAGATCATCTCCTTCGAGTCCGAGGACACCGATCGCAAGATCGCCCTCGAGGTCGCGATGCAGTGGACGACGAGCTACAACGAGTCCGTCTTCACCTACGCGAACACGATCAACACGCACGAGGGCGGCACGCACGAGGAAGGCTTCCGCGCGGCGCTGACCACGCTGGTCAACCGGTACGCCCGTGAGAAGAACATCCTCAAGGAGAAGGACGACAACCTCTCCGGCGAGGATGTGCGCGAGGGACTGACCGCCGTCATCTCGGTCAAGCTGTCCGAGCCGCAGTTCGAGGGTCAGACCAAGACCAAGCTCGGCAACACGGAGGCCAAGGCCTTCGTGCAGAAGATCGTCGGCGACCAGCTCGGCGACTGGTTCGACCGCAACCCGAACCAGGCCAAGGAGATCATCCGCAAGGCGCTCTCGGCCGCCACCGCCCGCATCGCCGCCCGCAAGGCGCGCGAGACCGCCCGCCGCAAGGGCCTGCTCGAGAGCGGCGGCATGCCGGGCAAGCTCAAGGACTGCGCGTCCAAGGACCCGACGCTGTCCGAGATCTTCATCGTCGAGGGCGACTCGGCCGGCGGCTCCGCCGTCCAGGGCCGCAACCCGGAGACGCAGGCGATCCTCCCGCTGCGCGGCAAGATCCTCAACGTCGAGAAGGCGCGGCTCGACCGCGCCCTCGCGAACAACGAGGTCCAGGCGATGATCACGGCGTTCGGCGCCGGCATCGGCGAGGACTTCAACCCGGAGAAGGCGCGGTACCACAAGATCGTGCTCATGGCCGACGCCGACGTCGACGGCCAGCACATCACGACCCTGCTGCTGACGCTCCTGTTCCGCTACATGCGGCCGCTCATCGAGCTCGGCTACGTGTACCTGGCCCAGCCGCCGCTCTACCGGCTCAAGTGGTCGAACGCCGACCACGAGTACGTCTACTCCGACCGCGAGCGCGACGCCTTCCTCGCGGAGGGCCTCGCCGCCGGCAAGCGCATCCCCAAGGACAACGGGGTGCAGCGCTACAAGGGTCTGGGCGAGATGGACTACAAGGAGCTGTGGGAGACCACGATGAACCCGGAGACGCGCACGCTGCTCCAGGTCACGCTCGACGACGCGGCGGCGGCCGACGAGATCTTCGCCACGCTGATGGGCGAGGACGTCGAGTCGCGCCGGTCGTTCATCCAGAAGAACGCCAAGGACGTGCGGTTCCTCGACATCTGAGGACACCGCAGCGAAGACACCCCCTCGGTTACGAGAAGAGAGCACTGTGACGGACGAGACCCCCACCGGCGAGAGCTTCGGCATCCACGGCAGGATCGACCAGGTCGACCTGCAGTCGGAGATGCAGCGGTCGTACCTCGACTACGCGATGAGCGTGATCGTCGGGCGCGCGCTGCCCGAGGTGCGCGACGGCCTGAAGCCTGTGCACCGCCGCGTGATCTACGCGATGTTCGACGGCGGCTACCGCCCGGACAAGGCCTTCTCGAAGTGCGCCCGCGTCGTCGGCGACGTGATGGGCCAGTTCCACCCGCACGGCGACTCCGCCATCTACGACGCGCTGGTCCGTCTCGTCCAGCCGTGGAGCCTGCGCTACCCGCTGGCCCTCGGCCAGGGCAACTTCGGCTCGCCGGGCAACGACGGCGCGGCGGCCCCGCGGTACACCGAGACCAAGATGGCCCCGCTGGCGCTCGAGATGGTCCGGGACATCGACGAGGAGACCGTCGACTTCCAGGACAACTACGACGGCCGCACCCAGGAGCCGTCGGTCCTCCCCAGCCGCTTCCCGAACCTGCTGGTCAACGGCTCGGTCGGCATCGCGGTCGGCATGGCCACGAACATCCCGCCGCACAACCTGCGGGAGGTCGCGGACGGCGCCCTGTGGCACCTCGCCAACCCCGACGCCTCGCGCGAGGAGCTGCTGGAAGAGCTGATCAAGCGGATCAAGGGCCCGGACTTCCCGACCGGCGCGCAGATCCTCGGCGTCAAGGGCATCCAGGACACTTACCGCACCGGGCGCGGCTCGATCACGATGCGCGCCGTCGTCAACATCGAGGAGATCCAGGGCCGCGTGTGCCTGGTGGTCACCGAGCTGCCGTACCAGGTGAACCCCGACAACCTCGCGATCAAGATCGCCGAGCTGGTGAAGGACGGCCGCGTCGGCGGCATCGCCGACATCCGCGACGAGACCTCCGGCCGCACCGGCCAGCGCCTGGTCATCGTCCTCAAGCGCGACGCCGTCGCGAAGGTCGTGCTCAACAACCTCTACAAGCACACCCAGCTGCAGGAGAACTTCGGCGCCAACATGCTGGCGATCGTGGACAACGTCCCGCGGACGCTCGCGCTGGACGGCTTCATCACGGCGTGGGTCGACCACCAGATCGACGTCATCGTGCGCCGCACCCGCTTCCGCCTCCGCAAGAAGGAGGAGCGCGCCCACATCCTGCGCGGCTACCTCAAGGCGCTCGACGCGCTGGACGAGGTGATCGCGCTCATCCGCCGGTCGCCGACCGTCGAGGACGCCCGCGACGGCCTGAAGGACCTGCTCGACGTCGACGACGTGCAGGCCGACGCCATCCTCGCCATGCAGCTCCGCCGCCTGGCCGCCCTGGAGCGCCAGAAGATCATCGAGGAGCACGACCAGATCGAGCTCGAGATCGCGGACCTCAAGGCGATCCTCGCCGACCCGGTGCGCCAGCGTACGATCGTCAGCGAGGAGCTCACCGAGATCGTCGACCGCTTCGGCGACGACCGCCGCACCGAGATCATGTTCGGCTTCGACGGCGACATGAGCGTCGAGGACCTCATCCCCGAAGAGGAGATGGTGGTCACCGTCACGCGCGGCGGGTACATCAAGCGCACGCGCAGCGACAACTACCGCAGCCAGCACCGCGGCGGCAAGGGTGTCAAGGGCGCCCAGCTGCGCGGCGAGGACGTGGTCGACCACTTCTTCGTGACGACGACGCACCACTGGCTCCTCTTCTTCACCAACAAGGGCCGGGTGTACCGCGCCAAGGCCTACGAGGTGCAGGAGGCCGGCCGCGACGCCAAGGGTCAGCACGTCGCCAACCTGCTCGCCATGCAGCCGGACGAGGAGATCGCGGAGATCCTGGACATCCGTGACTACCAGGCCGCGAAGTACCTGGTGCTCGCCACCCGCGACGGCCTCATCAAGAAGACCGCGCTCGAGGAGTACGACACCAACCGGTCCGGCGGCATCATCGCGATCAAGCTGCGCGAGGACGACGAGCTCGTCTCCGCACTGCTGGTGGAGGAGGACTCCGACCTCCTGCTGGTCTCCCGCAAGGGTATGTCGATCCGGTTCACGGCGAGCGACGAGGCGCTGCGCCCGATGGGACGCTCCACCTCCGGGGTCATCGGGATGCACTTCCGCGGCGAGGACCGGCTGCTCGACGCGGCCGTCGTCTCGGACGAGGGCTACGTCTTCGTGGTGACGGAGGGCGGCTACGCCAAGCGCACCTCGGCCGACCAGTACCGCCTCCAGAACCGCGGAGGACTCGGCATCAAGGTGGCGAAACTGAGCGACGACCGAGGGGATCTCGTGGGTTCTCTCATCGTCGACGAGGACGACGAGGTCCTGGTGGTTCTTGCCAGCGGCAAGGTGGTACGCTCTGCCGTGGCCGAGGTACCCGCCAAGGGCCGAGACACCATGGGTGTCGTTTTTGCACGTTTCGCCGAGTCCGACAAGATCATCGCTCTGGCGAAGAACACCGAGCGCAACCTGGATTCCCAGGAAGCCGATGCAGAATCGGTAGCCGACGATGAAACCGGTCGTGCCGGGAAGGATGAAGCCGTAGATGAGCAGTAGCGTCGCCGAGAAACTCGCGAGGAAGTCGACACGACGACCCACGTCCGCCAAGCAGGTGCGACTGAAGCTCGTCTACGTCGACTTCTGGTCGACCGTGAAGCTCTCGTTCCTCGCAGGCATCTGCCTGGCGATCATCGCGATCGTGGGCACCTTCCTGATCTGGACGGTCCTCGACCGCACCGGCATCTTCGACCAGCTCAACGGCCTGGTGAAGGACATCTCCGGCGCGGGCGGCGGCGACCTCCGGTCGGTCCTCGGCCTCGGCCAGGTCATGGGCTTCTCGCTGGTGGTGGGCATCCTCGACATCGTCGTGGTGACCGCGCTCGGCGCCGTCTTCGCGCTGCTCTACAACCTGTCGGTCAAGATCACGGGCGGCCTGCTCGTGGGCTTCACCAACAACTGAGCGCGGCCGGCACTCGATTTCACCATCCGGGCCAGATCAGGTACCCTCTTATCTGTTGCCCATTCGGGGATATAGCTCAGGCGGTTAGAGCGCTTCGCTGATAACGAAGAGGTCCGAGGTTCAAGTCCTCGTATCCCCACCACGTGCCATGACGGCACCTTCTCCCGGGGCCTTAGCTCAGTTGGTAGAGCGCCTGCTTTGCAAGCAGGATGTCAGGAGTTCGAATCTCCTAGGCTCCACACTCATTTCATTTCGGTGGCTCGATCGGCTTGGCCGGCACTGTGCTCGAGTAGGCGATGCTGGTCGTGACGCTGCCCAGCGTTCCGATGGCGCCGGACACCCGCTCCAGGTGGCGCATCGACGTCGCGACGACCTTCAGGATGAAGCAATCGTCGCCCGTGACATGGTGGGCCTCCACGACCTCCGGGGTCGCGGCCAGCAGTTCGTGGAGCGGTGCATACTGGCTGCTCGGGTAGCGCAGCCGCAGGAACGCGAGGATGCCGTAGCCCACGCGCTCGGGGTCGACCACCGCCCGGTAGCCCGAGATCACGCCGGCCTCCTCCAACCTCCGAATGCGTTCGGCCACCGCACTGTTCGACATGTGGACGGTGCGGGCGAGCTCCGCGATCGACTGCCGGCCGTCCCGCTGCAGCTCTGCGAGGAGTGCGCGGTCGACCCCGTCGGCGGTGAATGGAGGATTCGCGGTCATGGCGCGATTCTGGCATGGAAATCGCGGCTGGCGGCGACCGATGCCGTCGATCGTCTGTTCATTTCAGACTGCGGCCTCAATACCGTTGTGTCCATGACGATGACTTCGACAACCACCTCGACGGCCAGCGAGGCCGCACAGCACTTCGCGGCGAAGCTCCGGTTCGAGACCGACCCCTCCGACGTACGCGCGGCGCAGGTCGCGGGGGAGCGGTTCGTCCTGATCGACAGCCGCGGCGAGGCCGCCTGGCGTCAGGGCCGGATCGCGGGCGCCGTGCATCTTCCGACAGCGGACATCGCGGAGCGCGCCGCGGGGCTGGTGCCGCGCGACCAGCCGGTAGTCGTGTACTGCTGGGGTCCCGGCTGCAACGGGTCTACCCGCGCCGCACTCGCGTTCAGCCTGCTCGGCTACCAGGTGCGGGAGCTGATCGGCGGGTTCGAGTACTGGGCGCGGGAAGGGCTGCCTGTCGAAGACGACAACGGTCCGGTTACCCGCAGCGCCGACCCCCTGACGGCGCCGGTCGACTCCATCAGCTGCGCCTGCTGAGGCCCGAGCGGCTACTTCAACAACCGGGACAGCACTCGATCCGCCAGCGGCTTGCCGCCGGTCTGGCAGGTCGGGCAGTACTGCAGAGTGGAGTCGGCGAAGATCACCTGGCGGATGGTGTCGCCGCAGACCGGGCACGGCTGGCCCGTTCGGCCGTGGACGCGCATGCCCGACTTCTTCTCGCCCTTCAGCTCCGATGCCGCGAGGCCCTCCGAGCGCTCCAACGCGTCGTGCAGCGTCGACTCGAGCGCCGCGTAGAGACGGTCGATCTCCTCGGCGCTCATCGACGCCGGCTTGAACGGGGACATCTTGGCGACGTGGAGGATCTCGTCCGAGTAGGCGTTGCCGATGCCGGCGATGAGCGCCTGGTTGCGCAGCACCCCCTTGATCTGGGCGCGGCCCTGTCCGGCGAGGATGGCCGCGAACGCGTCCCGCGTGAAGGCCGCGTCGAGCGGGTCGGGGCCGAGGCGGGCGATGCCGGGCACCTCCGACGGGTCGCGGACGATCGAGATGGCGAGGCTCTTCTTGGTGCCGGCCTCCGTGATGTCGAGGCCGGAGCCGTCGTCGAGCACCAGGCGCGCCGCCAGCGGGCCCTTGGTCGGGCGCCCGGTCGGCTTCGGAGGAGGGGTGTCGCGCCAGCGGATCCACCCGGCCCGCGCGAGGTGGATGACGATGTGCAGGTCGCCCGCCGCGATGTCGAGGAACTTGCCGTGCCGGCTCACCCCCGTGATCGTCTGGCCTTTCAGGGCCTCCGGTGGCGGATCGAAGGTCTTCAGCGCGGAGAACGCGGCGATGCTCAGCCGGTCGATGACGCGACCGCTGAGCCGCTCGCCCAGGTCGGCGGCGAGGGCGGTGACTTCCGGCAGTTCGGGCACCACCCCATACTGCCGCTCCCCACCGACGAGCGGCAGTAGGGTGTCGGCATGGACATCAGGGTCGCCGCCTACGGCGTCATCGTGGACGGCCCGCGCATCCTGCTCGCGCACTGGAACGAGGGCGGGCGTTCGGGCTGGACGCTGCCGGGCGGCGGGATCGAGCCCGGGGAGGATCCGCTCGACGCCGTCGTGCGCGAGATCGCGGAGGAGACCGGCTTCGAGGCGCGAGCCGACGAGCTGCTCGGCATCGACTCGAAGATCGTCCCGGCCGAGGCGCGCTTCGTGCCGGATGCCGGACCGTTGCACGCGCTGCGCATCGTCTACCGTGCGACGGTGACCGGCGGCAGCCTCCGGAACGAGCTGGGCGGCACCACCGACGAGGCGGCCTGGTTCGCGCTGGCGAGCATCCCGAATCGGCGGGTCGACCTGGTCGACGTCGCGCTGCGGATGGCCGGGCTCGGCGACCTGGCCCGGCCGGAGCGGTAGCCCGGCGTGCGGTAGCCCGGCCGGCGGTGGCTCGGTCGCCCGGGGTCAGACCACCCGGACGTCGCGCTGCTCGGACGGGATGATGATCCACATCGCGATGTAGGCGAGCACCTGCGGTCCCGGCAGCAGCAGGGACAGCAGGAACAGGACCCGGACGGTCAGCGGCTTGAGGCCGAAGCGGCGGGCGAGTCCTGCGCAGACGCCGCCGAGGATGCGGTCGCCAAGGGGTCGTTCCAGTGTGTTCATGCCTCGAGTCTCGTCGTGCGACGAGGCCTGCACCATCGGGGAAACCCCCGATTCGACCCTGGGGCCGGTACTCTGCAGCGTGGTCGGCGTTACTCGCCGGACGGGGCCGTCGGCTCCTCGTCGGCGACCCAGAGCTCGTCGTCGGCGCGGAAGGTCTGCCAGACCGCGTAGAGCAGGCCGGCCGCCGCGACGATCCCGAGACCGACCGCGATCACCGTGCCGGCGCCGGGGCCCGACTTGCCGGTGGCGGCGGACGCGCGCTTGGTGATCTCCTTGCGGGCCTTGGTGAATTCGCCGGCGAAGGCGGCGCTGCGTGCGGCGCGTGCATGGTCGACGACCGACAGGGCCGTTCCCACCGCGGTGCCGACCGCGGGGATCACGTCGCCGACGAGGCGATCGCGCGCGACGCCCGCGTAGCGTCCCGCCGACTCCTTCGCCGTCTGCGCGGCGGGGCGCACATACGACTCGTAGCCCTCGCGCACGCGCGGTGCGAGCTCTTCACGGGAGTAGTGGGCGGCCTGCTTGCGGGCGGCCGCCGCCAGTGCGTTCGCGTTCGCGATCACGTCCTGCTGCTGCTCCCACAGCTGCTGCGCGTCACTCCGCAGACGGTCGAGCTCCTTCTGGCGCTTCCGTGTCAGGCTCATTCTGGACCTCCATTGCGTCGGCTGGGCGAACTCACTCCATCTTGCCACCGAAAGCCCTGAGGATGGCCCGAGAGCCGAAGAGGCTTCCCGAAACCCAACAGGGCCCTGTGCAAGAATTGGTGCCATGTCTAAGCACACCGCTGTCGCCACGCTCCACACTAACTACGGAGACATCAAGGTCAACCTCTTCGGCAACCACGCTCCGAAGACGGTCCGTAACTTCGTGGGCCTCGCGACCGGTGAGATCGAGTGGACGCACCCCGCCACCGGTGAGAAGACCAACAAGCCGCTCTACGACGGCGTGGTCTTCCACCGCATCATCCCCGGCTTCATGATCCAGGGCGGCGACCCGCTCGGTCAGGGCATCGGCGGCCCGGGCTACCAGTTCGACGACGAGATCAACCCCGAGCTCGACTTCACCCAGCCCTACATCCTCGCGATGGCCAACGCGGGCATCCAGGGCGGCCGCGGGACGAACGGCTCGCAGTTCTTCATCACCGTCGCCCCCACCACCTGGCTGCAGGGCAAGCACACGATCTTCGGCGAGGTCGCGGACGACGCGTCCCGCAAGATCGTCGACAAGCTGGCCGAGCTCCCGACCGACGCCCGCGACCGTCCCCTCGACGACGTCGTGATCGAGTCGGTCGAGATCGACCAGGCCTGAGGCCTGCCGGGGGGAACGGGCGGGGAAGGAACGATGTCTCAGCCCGTCGACGCTCCGACGAGCGTCTGCTACCGCCATCCCGATCGCGTCAGCCACGTCCGCTGCCAGCGCTGCGGCCGGCCGATCTGCGGTGAGTGCCAGACTCCGGCAGCGGTCGGGGTGATCTGCCCGGAGTGCATGGCACAGCAGCGTGCCACCGCGCCACGCACGCGCTCGCCCTGGGTGTCCCGCCTGACCGGGCCGGGCGCCCCGGTCGTCACGTACGCGATCATCGGCGTCTGCATCGTGGTGTTCATCCTGCAGAACCTGCCGATCATCGGTTCCCAGGTCACGAACTCGCTGCTGTACGCGGGCGCCTATTCGTACCCGTCCGGGTCGCTGTCGCCGCAGATCGGCTTCGAGCCGTGGCGGATGCTGACCTCGGTCTTCCTGCACGCGAACATCATCCACATCGCGCTCAACATGTACACGCTGTGGATCTTCGGCATGGCGCTCGAGCCCGTGCTCGGCCGCGCGCGGTTCCTCACGCTGTTCCTGATCAGCGGGTTCGCCGGCTCGCTCGGCGTCCTGCTGCTCTCGCCGGCCGGCCAGCCGGTGATCGGGGCCTCCGGGGCCATCTTCGGCATGCTCGGCGCGTTCTTCGTCATCCAGCGGAGGCTCGGCGGCAACGGGATGCAGATCCTGGTGCTGGTCGGGCTCAACCTCGCGATCGGCTTCCTGCCCGGCATGAACATCGCCTGGCAGGCGCACGTCGGCGGCCTGGTGGGCGGCGCCCTCGCAGGCCTGATCTACGTCGAGACCCGCAAGCCCTCGCGCCGCCGCTGGCAGACGCCGCTGATCGTCGCGCTCTGCGTGGTGCTGGTGGGCGCCAGCCTGCTGCACTTCGCCTGACGCCGGCCGCTCCGTCGCGGACCGCTGCGCCGCGGCCACTTCCCACAACGCGTGGATAAGTTATCCACAGCCTTATTAACAGTGGGGATAATTACACCGGTGTAACTCTCCACAGGCTTATTAACACTGGGGAGAAGCCGACTGCGGGAGTGTGGGCTGTGGGGAGAACTGCTGTGGATAAGTGGACGACGGCAGGGTGTGGACGGCTCAGCGCCAGCGGGTGGTCATCAGGAAGCCGATGAAGGCGATCCCGAAGCCGACCAGGATGTTCCACGCGCCGAGGGCCGGGATCGGGTACTGGTTCTGGCTGACGTAGAAGACGATGATCCAGATGAGCCCGAGCAGCATGAAGCCGAACATGACGGGCTTGAACCAGACGGGGTTGGGGGCGTCCTCGCCGGTTGCGGCCGAGCTGCGCTCGGGACGGGCGGAGCGCTCGAGCTTGGTCTTGGACTTGGTGCGTGCCATAGCACACAAGTGTAGCGGGCGGGATCTGAACGTTCGTGGCGACGGAGGCGTGCGGTTCCCGGGAAACATCCCGGTTGACCGGGCGGTCGCCCCTTAGAATCTGTCATATGACCGCACCCGCAGAGCCCGAGCGCACCCGCGCCGGCTCGCGTCGTGCGGCACGTCGTTCCCGCCGCAAGCGCAGCGCCGGCGAGGTCGTTCTGACGGTGATCGGCGAGCTCCTCATCACCGCGGGGGTGCTGGTCGGGCTGTTCCTGGGCTGGCAGGTCTGGTGGAACAACCTCATCCTCTCCGGTCAGCAGACCTCGGTGGCCGAGCAGCAGAGCAAGAAGTGGATCGACGACGCCGTCCGGGCGCCGCGGGCCACCCCGACGGATCCCTCCAGCCCTCAGGCGGTCGACCCTCCCGTGATGGCGCAGCCCGCGGACTACGAGGCGTTCGCGGTCCTCTACATCCCGCGGCTCGGCGCGGACTGGAAGCGCACCATCCGGCAGACCGTGGACGTCGAGAAGGTGCTGAACAGCTACACCGCCGGCGTCGGCCACTATCCCGGCACGCAGATGCCGGGCGGGGTGGGCAACTTCGCCGTCGCGGGCCACGACTCCGGCTGGGGCAACACCTTCATCGACCTGTCCAAGCTGCATCTCGGCGACCGCATCTACGTGCAGACCAAGGACGGCTGGTACACCTACGTCTTCCGCAACTTCGAGTTCGTGCAGCCCACGCAGGTGCAGGTGATCGCGGCGGTGCCGCACCATCCCGACGTGCAGCCCGTCGACCGGCTGATGACCATCACGACGTGCAACCCGCCGTTCCACGCGGGCGAGCGGCTGATCGCGTACAACGTCTTCGAGGGCTTCCAGCCCACGCAGGACGTGCCGAGTGAGATCCGCGCCGCGGTGACGGGAGGCTGAACATGTACGGTGCCCTGTGGCGCATCCTGCCCGGACCGGTCTGGCTGCGCATCCTCATCCTCATCGCCCTCGCCGTCGTGGTGCTCTGGGCGCTGGTGACCTGGGTCTTCCCGTGGGTGGATTCGCTCCTCGGTCCGCAGGAAGGTACCGTTGGGCCGTGACCCGCGTACTCGTCATCGACAACTACGACAGCTTCGTCTACACCCTGAACGGCTACTTGCGTGAGCTCGGCGCCGAAACCGAGGTGGTGCGGAACGACGACATCGCTGTCGAGGACCTCGCCGCCCGCGTGGCCGCGTTCGACGCCGTGCTCGTCTCGCCGGGCCCGGGCAAGCCGGCCGACGCCGGGGTCTCCATCCCCGTGGTCGAACTCGCCCTGGCGACCGGGACGCCGCTGCTCGGCGTGTGCCTCGGGCACCAGGCGATCGCCGAGGCGTTCGGCGGCGTGGTCACGAACGCCGAGGAGCTCATGCACGGCAAGACCTCCCAGGTCGAGCACGACGACAGCGTCCTCTTCGACGGGGTGCCGCAGCCGTTCACCGCGACGCGGTACCACTCCCTCGCCGTCGTCGACGGGACGCTCCCCGACGAGCTGACCGTGACGGCGCGCACTGCCGGCGGGGTCATCATGGCGCTGCAGCACCGCGAGGCCCCGATCTACGGAGTGCAGTTCCACCCGGAGTCGGTGCTGACCGAGGGCGGCTACCGCATGCTCGGCAACTGGCTCGAGCAGGCCGGGCTGGCTGGAGCCGCCGAGGCCTCGCGGTCGCTCAACCCGCTGGTCAAGCTGGGCTGAGACCACCCGGGTCACGCCCGGCGCGGGTCAGCCCGAGCAGTAGGTGAGCCCGACCGTGCTTCCCTGCGGGACGTCTCCCGGCGCGACGGTCTGGGTGTGCACCAGCGGCGCTCCGCTGTTCTGCTTGCAGCTGGCGTCGGCCTTCGGATCGGCCGTCAGCCCGAGCTGCTGGAGCAGCGACGTCGCGGCCGGCAGGGATTGACCGGTGAGGTCGGTCAGCGTGACCTTGCCGCTCGACACGGTGAGGCCGATGGCGTCGCCCTCGTGCGCGTTGCTCCCCGCGGCCGGATCGGTCTGGATGACGACGTTGGCCGGCACCGTGGCGGAGTTCTGCGTCGTGACCGGCCCGAGCGTGAGCCCGGCCGCCGTCAGCGCCTGTTTGGCCGCGTCCTGCGTCATGTTCGTCACGTCCGGGACGGCGACCGCCTTCTTGCCCGTGGAGACGAAGACGTTGATCGTGTCGCCGGTCGCCACGACGATGCCCGCGGCCGGGTCGGTGCGGATGACCTGGCCCTCCGCGTAGGTGGAGCTCGCCTCCGTCGACTGGGTCCACTTGAGCTTGAGGTCCTCGAGCTGCTTGGTCGCCTTGTCGAGCGTCTGCCCGGAAAGGTTGGGCACCTCGCGGGAGCTGTCCGGCATGGTGTTGCTCGGCCCCAGCCGGAGCACCCAGGCCAGGACCGCGACGATCACGACCGCCATCACGGCGATGCCGGCCCAGATCCAGATGACCGGTGGACGGCGCTGCGTGCGGACCATGGTCTGGTCCTCGGCGAGCTGGCGGAACGCGGCCTCCGGGCCGGAGACGGAGCTCGGCGGCGCGCCGAACAGGGTCTCCGAGAACTCGTCGGGCTGCTTGTGGACGGGCACGCGCCCGGCGGCGGCCTCTTCGAGGTCGGCGCGGAAGTCGGCGACGGTCTGGTACCGCTCGAAGCGGTCCTTGGTGAGAGCGCGCGCGACCACCACGTCCATCGCGGGCGAGACCTTGGGGTTGATCGTGCTGGGCGCGACGGGCGTCTCGCTGACGTGCTGGTAGGCGACCGCGACCGGGGTGTCGCCGCGGAACGGCGGCCGCCCGGTGAGCATCTCGAACAGCACGACGCCGGTCGAGTACAGGTCGGTGCGCGCGTCGACCGTCTCGCCCTTGGCCTGCTCGGGCGAGAAGTAGCTGGCGGTGCCGAGCACCGCGGTGGTCTGCGCGACCGTCGCCGAGGAGTCGCTGATCGCGCGGGCGATGCCGAAGTCCATGACCTTGACCTGGCCGGTCGTCGTGATCATGACGTTGCCCGGCTTGATGTCGCGGTGCACGACGCCTGCCCGGTGCGAGTACTCGAGGGCGGTCAGGATGCCCTCGGAGATCCGCACGGCCTCCGCGACCTCGAGCGGGCCGCGCTTGATGAGATCTTTCAGAAGAACGCCGTCGACGTACTCCATCACGATGAAGGGCAGCTGCGCCTCGTGGCCGTTCGGCTCGCGCACCGTCTCCTCGCCTGCGTCGAAGACGCGGACGATGGTGGGGTGCGTCATCCGGGCCGCCGCCTGGGCCTCCTGGCGGAATCGGGTGCGGAAGGCCGGATCCGTCGCGAGGGACGGCTTCAGCAGTTTGATGGCCACGGTCCGGCCCAGCCGGGTGTCCGTTCCGCGGTGCACGTCGGACATGCCGCCGCGGCCGATGAGTTCGCCCACCTGATATCGGCCTGCGAGCAGGCGGCTATCTGGGCTCAAGACGAACTCCTTCTCGGGTGGTGGCGGGTGGCTGACGGCTAGTGTAGCGGGCCGACTCTGGATGTCTCCCCGGGGTGGTGTGCGGACGGTCGGTGTCGGAGGGGCGCCGGGCCGCTCACGGTGTCGGGAGGGAGGTCGAGCCTCCGGCCGGGACGACCGTGTACGGGGTGGTGGGCGACTGGGCCGACTCGACGGACTCGCCCTGGTTGCAGAAGATCGAGTAGCTCAGCGTGTAGTTGCCCGCCGAGGTCGGCGACCACGTGAACTTGCTGTCGTTGACCGGAGCCTGCGGCTGGCCGTTCACGAAGAGGCGTCGCCCGGTGAGGTTCTGGCCGGCCGGGCAGGTCGCCGAGCCGAACGACACCGTGATCTGCGAGTTGGCCGCGCCCTGACCCGAGGGCGGGTTGGCGGAGACCGTGTCGCTCGGCGTCGGGATCGGCGTGACCGGTCCGTAGACCTTGACCGTGATGGTCGAGCCCTTCTGCACCGGGCCGGTCGGGTTCACCGAGTACACCGTGTTGACCTGGCCGGCCGAGGTCGCCGCGCTGCCCGTCTGCACGTCCGCGACCATCCCGACGCCCTGCAGCTTCTGCCGCGCCTGGTCGGCAGTGAGACCGAGGTAGTCGCCCTCGCTGATCTGCACCGTGCTGCTCGTCTCGGTCGGGGTGGCCGACGGCGACGGAGGCGGGGTCGTGTGGACGACGGGAGGCGTGGTCGCCGTCGGCGCCGGCGTCTTCGGCTGCAGGAACAGCGCGATGATCGTGCCGATCAGCACCAGCGCGAGCAGGGCGATGAGCGCGATCAGCGGCCAGGTCCAGGGGCTGCGCTTCTTCTCCTCGACCGGCTCCTCCGTCTCCTCCTCTTCGGTGACGGCGCCGGCCGCCGCCGCGGGCAGCACCGTGGTGGCCTGCGTCGGGGCGGGGTTCTGCGAGGTCATCAGGACGGTGGCGGCGTCGGCCGCGACCGCGGCGCCGAGCACGGCGGGGACGGACGCGGCCGCCGCACGGATGTCGCCGCGCCGCAGGGCCTGCGCCGCGCGCGCCAGGTGGGCCGCGGAGGCCGGCCGGTCGGCCGGGTTCTTCGCGATGCACGCGAACACCAGGTTCCGCACCGGCTCGGCCACGGTCGCCGGCAGCTCCGGCGGGGCCTCGTTGATCTGGGCCATCGCGATCGCGACCTGGGACTCGCCGGTGAAGGGGCGGCGGCCGGCGAGGCACTCGTACGCGACGATGCCGAGCGAGTAGATGTCGGTGGTCGGCGAGGCCGGGTGGCCCGACGCCTGCTCGGGCGACAGGTACTGCACCGTGCCCATGACCTGGCCCGTGGCGGTGAGCGGGACCTGGTCGGCGATGCGTGCGATGCCGAAGTCGGTGATCTTGACCCGGCCGTCCGGCGTGATGAGCAGGTTGCCCGGCTTGATGTCGCGGTGGACCAGCCCGGCTGCGTGCGCGGCGTGCAGGGCGGCGGCGGTCTGCGCGACGATGTCGAGGGTGCGGTCGGTGCTGAGGACGTGCTCCCGCTCCAGGATGGTCGAGAGCGCCTCACCGGGTACCAGCTCCATCACGAGGTAGGCGCTGCCCTCCTCCTCGCCGTAGTCGTAGACGTTCGCGATGCCTTCGTGGTTGACGAGCGCGGCGTGCCGGGCCTCTGCGCGGAAGCGCTCCAGGAAGCCGGGGTCGCCGAGGTACTCGTCCTTGAGGATCTTGATCGCGACGGTGCGGCCGATGACCAGATCGGTCGCCTGCCAGACCTCGCCCATGCCGCCGATCGCGATGCGCGACTGCAGCTCGTAACGTCCTCCGAAGGTGAGCCCTGCTGTGGGTCTCATTTATTCAGCACCGCCTCTAGTACTTTTCTCGCGATCGGCGCGGCGACTTGGTTGCCCGTGCCGCTCTGACCGAGTCCACCGCCATTTTCAACGACTACCGCCACAGCGAACTGAGGGTCGTTCGCCGGCGCGAACCCTGTGAACCACAGGGTGTACGGGTCGGTCGCGCCGTTCTGCGCCGTCCCCGTCTTACCGCCGACCTGGACCCCGTCTATTCTTGCATTGCTCGCAACGCCGTGATCGACGCCGTCGACCATCATCTGCTTGATGGTGTCGGCGTTCTGCTGGGTCATCGGCTGCGAGAACTGCTGGGGCTGGAAGGTCTCGATCGGCTGCAGGTCCGACGAGCGGATCGAGTCGACCAGGTTCGGCGTCATCAGCTTGCCGCCGTTCGCGACCGCCGCGGAGACCATCGCCATCTGCAGCGGCGTGGCCCGGTCGTCCTTCTGTCCGAAGGAGCCGAGCGCGCGCTCCGCCGGGTCGGTGTAGAGCGGGTAGACGCTCTTCTCGACCGGGATCGGGATGCTCAGCGACTGGTTGAAGCCGAACTTGTCGGCCTGGTCCTTGATGACCTCCGGCTTGAGCTGCATGCCGAGCTCGGCGAACGGGATGTTGCAGGAGAGGATCTGCGCGGTCGCGATCGACACCGTCGCGCCGGGACCGCAGGTGGTCAGCGAGTCGTTCCGCACGACGGTGGGGGAGTTCGGCAGCGTCAGCTCGGCCGGGTTCGGCAGCTGGCTGTCCTTGGTGTACTGGCCGGTGCCGAAGGCGGACGCGCTCATCACCGGCTTGAAGGTGGAGCCGGGCGGGTTGAGGTTGCCGCCGATGGTCCGGTTGGTGAGCGGGCTGCCCGAGGCGTCGAGCAACTGCTGGTAGGCCGCGTTGACGGCGGCGGTGTCGTGGGAGGCGAGCACGTTCGGGTCGTAAGTGGGCTTCGACACCATCGCCAGGATCTTGCCGGTCTTCGGCTCCAGCAGCACGACGGCGCCCTGGTAGTTGCCGAGCGCGTTCCAGGCGGCCTGCTGCGCCTTCGGGTCGATCGTGGTCTCCACGGTCGCGCCCTGCGGGTTCTTCCCGGTCAGGATCGAGTTGATCCGCTCGAAGAACTGCGAGTTGGAGGTGCCGGACAGCTTGTCGTCGAGGGCGCCCTCCAGCCCGGTGGCCTCGCCGTTCACCGGGTAGAAGCCGGTCACGGCCGAGTACAGCGGCCCATTGCTGTACTGGCGCTGCCACTTGTACACGTCGCTGGAGGGGACCGACTGCGCGATCGGCTGCCCGGCGACGAGGATCGCGCCGCGCTGGGCCGAGTAGCTGTCGTTGCGCGCGCGGGTGTTGCGCGCGTCGGCGGCCAGGTTGTCGGCCTGCACCACCTGGAGGATCGACGTGGACACCAGGAGTGCCAGGAACATCACGAGCACGATCGTGCTGACCCGCTTGATCTCGCGATTCATCGTTCAGCTCACCACCAGACGGGGTTGGTTGCGGACGGTGTCGGACAGCCGGAGCAGCAGCGCGACGATGATCCAGTTCGCGACCAGGGACGAGCCTCCCGCCGCGAGGAAGGGAGTGGTCAGACCGGTCAGCGGGATCACCCGCGTCACGCCGCCGATGACGATGAAGCACTGGAGGCCGACGGTGAAGGAGAGGCCGACGGCGAGCAGCTTGCCGAAGTCGTCCTGCCCGGCGAAGCCGATCCGGAGTCCCCGCGCGACGAAGATCAGGTAGAGCGCGAAGATGGCGAACAGGCCGGCCAGCCCGAGCTCCTCGCCGATGCTGGCGATGATGTAGTCGCTCTGCGACACCGGGGTGACCCAGGGCTGCCCCTGGCCGAGCCCGGTGCCGATGAGGCCGCCGTGCGCGAGGCCGAAGAGGCCCTGGACGAGCTGGAAGCTGCCGCCCTGCGCGTCGTAGACCTTCTGGGCGAACGGATCGAGCCAGTTCTCGAACCGGTCGTGGACGTAGGGGAGCAGCTGGCTGGCGACGATCGCGCCGCCGCCGATCAGCAGCACGCCGAGGATGACCCAGCTGATCCGGGCGGTGGCGACGTACACCATCACGAGGAACAGCCCGAAGATGAGGAGACCGGTGCCCAGGTCGCGCTGGAACACGATAACGGCCATCGACATCAGCCAGACGATGAGCAGCGGGCCGAGGTCGCGGGCGCGCGGGAAGCGGATGCCGAGGACCTTCTTGCCCACCATGGAGAGCGAGTCCCTGGCCTGCACCAGGTAGCCGGCGAAGAAGATCGCGAGGCACAGCTTGGCGAGCTCGCCGGGCTGGAAGCTGAACGGGCCGATGCCGATCCACACGCGCGCGCCGTAGATCTCGCGGCCGATGCCGGGCAGCATCGGCAGGAGGAGCAGCACGAGCGCGGCGAGGCCGAAGATGTAGGTGTAGCGCTGCAGGACGCGGTGGTTGCGGATGACGACGATGACGCCGATCGCGCAGGCGATCGCGATGGCCGCCCAGGCGATCTGCTTGACGCCCGCGCTGTCCCAGCCCGCGTCCTTGAAGTGGATGTCGATCCGGTAGATCTCGGCGATCCCGATGCCGGTGAGGACGGTGGCGATCGGCAGCAGGAACGGGTCGGCCTGCGGGGCGACGATCCGCAGTGCGATGTGCATCCCGATCACCAGCGCGGCGAGCCCGGCGCCGAGGTACACGAGCGTGAGATCCAGGTGGCCCAGCGCGCCGAGCTGGACGAGGACCACCGCCGCGGCGTTGATGCCGCAGGCGATGAGGAGGAGGAACAGCTCGAGGTTGCGCAGCTTGGCGGGCAGGCGCAGCCGCTTGACCGGGCCGGTGGCCGGCCCGGCCTGGTTCCGCTCCTGGACGCTAGTGTTTTGCGGCATCGGTCAACTGGTCCACTATGGCCCGGGCTGCTGCCAGGTCGTCGGCGTTGATGGTCTGCTGCACGAGCTGCTTGTCGTACTGCGGGAGGCTCTTGACGGACACGGTGGACTCCTCGTACACGTGCGAGAGCACGATCGGTCCGAGGTTCTGCTGCACCCCCTGGTAGATGGCGACCTTCCCGGCGGGGGAGGCCCCGACGAAGAAGCGGGACTGGGTCCACTGGTAGCCGAAGAGCACGGCGAGGACGATCGCGACGACGAGCGCCGCCAGGCCGATCATCCAGGTCAGCCGTCTGCGCCGCGCCCGGCGCTCGTCCTCCTCGATGAGCTCGTCGAGGTAGTCGTCGGACTGCGGCTCGAAGTGCGTCGGCCCGGTCGCCGGCCGCATCGGGTGGAGCCGCAGCGTGGGGAGGCGGGCGGCGCGCGTCGTCGGCTTGGGCTCGCCGAACTGGAGCGGCGCCGCGGCCGAGCCGACCGTGATCGGCTCCTTCACGATGTCGCCGCGCGCGACGTCGGCGATGTCGAGGATCACGACGGTCACGTTGTCGGGCGCTCCCGCGTCCAGGCTCTGCTTGAGGAGCTTGTCGGCGACCTGCTTGGGGGCGTCGCGCGTGGCGAGGGCCGCGAGGAGGTCATCGTGCTTGACGACGCCGCTGAGCCCGTCCGAGCAGATCAGCCAGCGGTCGCCCGGCCGGGTCGCGAGGATCAGGGTGTCGATCTCGGGGGAGGCGTCGACGTCGCCGAGCACCCGCATCAGCACCGAGCGGCGCGGGTGGACCATCGCCTCCTCCTCGGTGATCCGGCCGCTGTCGACCAGGCGCTGCACGAAGGTGTGGTCCACCGACACCTGGCTGAGCTCGCCGTCGCGGAAGAGGTAGATGCGGGAGTCGCCGATGTGGGCGATCGCCATCTCGTCGCCGACGCGCATGAGCGCGCTGACGGTGGTGCCCATCCCGGTGAGCTCCGGGTGCTCGAAGACCGTCTCGGCGAGCAGCGAGTTGGCGGCGATCAGCGCCGACTGCAGGGCGAACTCGGCCTCGGCGGCCGTCTGGTACTCGCCGTCGGCCTCCCGGATGCGGTTGACCGCGATCGCGCTGGCGACGTCGCCGCCGGCGTGGCCGCCCATGCCGTCGGCCACCACGAACAGCTCATGACCCGCGTAGCCGGAGTCCTGGTTGTTCGAGCGGATCTTCCCGACGTGGGAGACGGCCGCCGCGCGATTGCCTGCCACGGGTTACCGTCGCAGCTCGAACGTGGTCGTCCCGATCTTGATCGGGGTGTCGAGCGGGACCTGGGTCGGGACGGTGACGCGGCGGCCGTCGAGGAACGTGCCGTTCGTCGAGTCGAGATCCTGGATCATCCACTCGTCGTTCCACAGGAGCAGGCGGGCGTGGTGTGTCGAGGTGTAGTCGTCGCGGATGACGAGCCCGGACTCGCTGGAGCGCCCGATCGTGATCGGGTCGCGTCCCAGCGCGAGCTCGGTGCCGGCGCGGGGCCCGGAGGTGATGACCAGGCGGTGGGCGGTCTGGACGCTGGCGTTGGTGCCGCCGACCGCCGTGTTCGCGCCGGCCGGGAGGCTGGAGACCGGCGCGTGCTTCATGACCGGCTCGGTCGGGCCGGCGGGGCCGGGAGCGACGACCGGCGCCGGAGCCGGTGCGGCGGGAGCGGCGGCGGGCGTCGGGAAGGGCGAGGCGGGCGCCTGCGACTCCGGGAGCTTGCGGACGCGCTGGCCGAACAGGTCCGTGCGGAGGGCGTAGACGATGCCGAAGACGAACAGCCACAGCAGCAGCAGGAAGCCGAACCGCAGCACCAGGAGGGTGAGCTCGCTCGGGTTCACGAGGTGCTCCAGAAGTTGTCGCCCTGCGGGGAGTGCGGGGAGGGCGCCGCCTGGGGGAGCACGCGGAACACGATGCGGGTGCGGCCGATGGTGACGACGGAGTCGGGTTCGAGGATCGCCTTCTTCACCGGCTGCCCGTTCAGCTTCGATCCGTTGGTGGAGCCGAGGTCCTCGACCTGGGCTCGGTGGCCGTCCCAGGTGATCAGCACGTGGCGGCGGGAGATGCCGGTGTCGTCGACGGTGATGTCCGCGTCGCTGCCGCGCCCGACGACGGTGCGGCCGCCGGTGAGCGGGTAGTGCCGGCCGTCGATGTCGAGCACCGGGGTCCAGGCGACGTCGCCCTTGACGTTCTCCGAGTCGATCTGCAGCATCCCCACGCTGATGTCGGGATCCTCCCGCAGCTCGATGGAGAGGCCGCCGGCGAACGCGTAGTGCTGGCTGGTGGCGTGCTTCTGCGCGAACGAGACGAGCTCGTCGGTGAGCGCCGCCCCCATCGAGCTCATGCGCTTGTAGTCGGCGGCCGACATCCGCAGCACGAAGCGGTTGGGAGCCAGGACCCGATCCCGGGCGACGACGGCCGCCTTGGTGTCCATCTCCTTGCGGATGGCGCTGGTGAGCTCCACGGGCTGCAGCCCGGAACGGAAGGTCTTCGCGAACGCGCCGTTGACCGCGCGCTCGAGCCCCCGCTCGAAGTTGTCCAGAATGCCCACTAGTCTCCCGCTCCCGGCTTGCCAGCTACATGCATGTTAGTCGGAACGTCCTGGAAGGCACCCCCGCGCGGCTGACTGCCAGGTGAAGATCATCCCCAGGGCCCACCCGCGGATTCGTCTGCGGAGACGGTGTCGTGTTACTCTTCCTTGGTTCGCGCGAGTGGCGGAATTGGCAGACGCGCTGGCTTCAGGTGCCAGTGCTCGAAAGGGCGTGGGGGTTCAAGTCCCCCCTCGCGCACGAACGAGAAGGCCGGATCGACGGAAGTCGATCCGGCCTTCTGTGTTGACTGGCCTTCTGTGTTGACTGGCCTTCTGTGTTGCTGTGGGCCCGGCCCTCTCACGGCGCCGGGAGGATCTCGACCAGCGCCAGGTCCCACAGGTCGGTCGTCGGCGCGGTGTCGTTGATGGTCACGGCCGTGCCCGCCGCCGCGGTCGGGGCGTTCGTCCGCTGCAGCCAGTAGGTGTCGCCCGAGGGGGAGAGGTACTGGTCGACGAGCGTCTGGCCGGCGCCGACCGTCCGTGCGCGCGCCGCGGTCCAGTCGGTCCCGACGCCCCACACCCAGGAGCCGGCGCGGGTCGTGGTGAGCGTCGCACTCGGCGCGCCGCTCGAACCGTTCGCGGCGGTGACCGCTCCGGCGCCGCTGTCGGCGCCGAGGAACCCGGCGACCGTGAGCGACGACTGCCACGATCCCGACTTCTGGGTGGCCGTGACGGTCACGTTCGAGAGCGGCGTCGGCGCCACGGCCTGCCAGACCTCCGCCGTGCCCGCTTGGATGTTCGCGCGCTGCCGCAGCGTCCAGGTCAGGCCGCCTCCGCTTACCGAGCCGATCTGGGCGGCGTTCCCGCCGTCGGAGCTGATGAAGGCGAGCAGGAGCTCGTTCGTGCCGGTCGTCGTGAGGCCGCCGACCGCGACCGTGGAGGCGGCCGTGCCCTGATGTTTCGTCACGAGCTTGTCGACGGTGATCGCCTTCGGTCCGGACACGGCGGTGGCCGTGGCGCTGTTGGAGGCCGCGCTGACGTTCCCCGCCGCGTCCTGCGCGGTCACCGTGTAGGTGTAGGAGGTGCCGCCCACGACCGCGGCGTCCGTGTAGCCGGTCCCGGTCGTCGTCGTGAGCGGCGAGCCGTTCCGGGTGATGTTGTAGCGGACGACGCCCACGTCATCCGTGCTCGCCGTCCAGCTGAGCGCAATGCCCGCCGCCCCGGCCGACGCGGTGAGGTTGCCGGGCGCGGAGGGCGGGGTCGTGTCGGCGAGTGCGGTCCCGGAGACCTCCCCCGAGGGCGGGCTCGCGTTCCCGGCCGCGTCCACCGCTTCGACCTGGTAGTAGTACGTGCCGGCCGCGAGCCCGGTGTCGGTGTAGCTCGTCGTGCTGCCGCCGACCTGCTTCACCAGGTTCGCCGCGCTCGGGGTGAAGCCGGAGGTGGTGGACCGGTAGATGTCGTAGCCCGTCACTCCCACGTTGTCGGTGGAGGCGGTCCAGCCCAGCGTGACGCTGCCGACCGCTCCGGTCGCCGTCGGGGCGCCGGGCGCCGTCGGGGGGACGGTGTCTTCGTAGGGCGCGGGGAAGCGCACCATGGCGGCGGTGGAGGGCACGCCCTTGCCGTTCACGATCGTGAGCATGTAGTAGCCGGGGGGCGCCCAGTTCCCGTTGGGCGGCAGCTGCACGTTCAGTCCGCCCGCCGTCTGCGTGAACGACAGCTGCATCCCGCGGGTGTTCTGGTCGAACGCGTGGGTGTCCGAGCCGGTCCGGATCAGCGAAACCGAGGTGATGCCTGCCGCATCCGGGGTCTGGATGAACGCGGTCGAGCCGTACTGGACCGTCGACGGAGCGGAGGTGATGGTCGGCCGCGCGCCCTTGAACAGGTAGGGAGGCGAGTAGATCTGGTAGCTCAACTGGTTGGTCACGCCGTTGTCGCCTCCGCCGCCGGAGACGAACACGCGACCGTCGGGGAGCAGGAGCGCGACCGAGTGGTACAGCCGCGGCGCGGTCAGGGCGGCCACGGTCGTCCAGGTCCCGGTGCCGGGGTTCCAGATCTCGGCGGGCTTCACCGCCTTGGTGACGTCCTGCCCGGACTTGTCGGTCCCGCCGCCGGTGGCGAGCACGGTCCCGTCGGGGAGGTTGGTGAGATCGACGAAGCTGCGCGGGTAGGCCATGGAGGCGGTCGCCTTCCAGGCCGGGTTCGGCTGGTTCATGTCGAGGGTGTAGGCGGTGTTCGCCGACAGGCCGGTGAAGCCGCCGTCGGACGCGGTGCCCGCCTTCAGGAACTTGCCGGGGGCGTAGTTGGTGATGGACGCGCCGTCCAGCACCTGGCTGTCGATCGTGGTCCACTGCTGCTTGGCGACGTCCAGGGCCTGGGTCGACGTGGCCTGTTCCGACGCGCCGGCCTGGAGCACCCTCCCGTCCGGCAACTGGTACATGAACGGGTAGTAGGGGATCGGGTTGCTCGCGGCGGTGAGGTCCGTCCAGGTGTTGGCGGGCGGGTTGTACACCTCGGGGATCGGGACGATGTCGGTCAGGCCGGTGTTCGATCCGGAGGTGACCAGGACGCGGCCGTCGGCGAGCGTTGTCCCGGTCGGGTACCAGCGCGGATGGTTCATCGACTTCAGCGGCGCCCAGGTCTGGGTGCTCGGATCGAAAGCGTTCACCGCGGTGATCCCGAGGCCGCCGCTCGTCGCGGTCCCGCCGATCACGGCGATCCGGCCGTCGGCGAGCACGGCCTGGCCGGCGCAGAACAGGTCGACGGCGCCGTTCGGGACCTGGATGTAGTCGCCGCTCACCGGATCGAGCAGGTATTGCTGGCCGTTGGCGGAGAAGTCGCCCTGCCAGGTGAGGACCTTGCCGGTGTCGGTGAGCGCCGCATGGATCGAGACTTCGGGCCACGGGACGACCGGACCCCAGGATCCGACGACCGACGGATCGTTCGCGCTGTTGCTCACGGTGACCGTGACCGGCGGAGCGGTGGCCTGGTTGTCGGCGCCGTCGCGCGCGGTCGCGGACAGGGTGTGTGTCCCGTTGGCGACCGAGGTGCTGTCCCACTGGATCGTGTACGGAGAGCTGGTGACGACCGCACCCACCGGCGCTCCGTCGAGCAGGAACTGCACGGAGGCGACCCCGACGTTGTCGGTGGCGGTCGCCGACACCGCGACCGTGCCGGTGACGGTGCTGCCGTCGGCCGGGCCGGACATGCTGACGGTGGGCGGAGTCGTGTCCTGCGTGTTCGCCGGGAGGACCTCGATCGCGGCGAGGTTCCACCGGTCGTTCGTCGGCGCGGTGTCGTTGATGGTGACGCTCGTCGGTGCGGCCGCGGTGGTCACGGACGTCTGCCGCTGCGTCCAGAACGTGTCCCCGGATGACGCCAGGTCCTCATCGACTTTGGTCTGGCCGGACCCGACCGTTCGTGCGGCGGCGTTGTCCCAGTCCTCGCCGACTCCCCAGACCCAGGAACCCGTCCGCGTCGTGGTGAGCGTCGTGGAGGGCGCGCCCGACGCACCGCTCGCGCCCGCGACCGCGCCCGCCGTGGCGGTGTCGGCGCCGGTGAAGCCGACGACGGTGATGGCCGCCAGAGCGGAGCCGCCGTGGGTGGCCGTGACGGTGGCGTTGGTGATGACGCTGCCGGAGACGGCCTGCCAGATCTCCGCGGTCCCGTACTGCGCGTTGACCCGCTTGCGGAGCTGCCAGGTGAGGCCGGCGCCGGTGACCGAGGGGAAGGTCTCGCTCCCCGCCACCGCCGGTCCGTCGGCGGTGACAAAGGCCAGGAGCAGCTCGCCGCTCTGCGTCGTGCTGAAGACGGGTGAGACCACGGTGGAGGACGCGGTGGTCTGGTGCCCGCTGACCACCACGTCGGTGGCGAGGCCGGTGGCGGCCGTCGCGGTGGACACCGGGGTGAGGGTGAGGGCGGCGAGGCCGGCGAGGGCGGCGAAGGCGGCGAACCGGCTCCGATGCGGCACAAACATGAGCAAACCTCATTCAGATTGATATCTGAGAGGGTCCTCCAATCGCCGCTCGTTGTAAATAGGCGAGCGTCAACGCGCGAGTCGCACCCGCACCGCCCGGTAGCCGACACCCACCGCCAGCACCACGACCCCCGCGACGATCGATCCGAGCGGCAGCGTCACCACCAGCACCAGGCAGCCGAGGGCTCCCAGCAGCGCGAGCACCCGCGGGTAGCGCCGGTTCGCGCGGTCCTGCGTCCACGCCGACAGGTTCGCGACGAAGTAGTAGAGGAGCACGCCGAACGACGAGAAGCCGATCGCGCCTCGCAGATCGGTGACCGCGACGAGCACGCAGACCACCAGACCGAGGGCGAGCTCCGCACGGTAGGGGACGTGGAAGCGGGGGTGCACCGCCGCGAACCAGCCGGGGAGGTCGCGGTTGCGGGCCATCGCCAGGCTCGTGCGGCCGATCCCGGCGATCATCGCCAGCAGGGCGCCGAGGGCGGCCGCGGCCGCGCCGATCCGGATGACGACGCCCGGCCAGGCGGCTCCGGTCGTGTCGGCGACCGCGCTGAGCGGCGCCGTGGCCGAGGCCAGGCCGGCCGGGCCGAGCGCATGGAGGGCGGATACCGCCACCAGCGCGTAGACCACGAGGGCGATCGCCAGGGCGGTCGTGATCGCCCGGGGGATGGTGCGCGCCGGGTTCACGACCTCCTCGCCCATCGTGGCGATCCGGGCGTAACCGGCGAACGCGAAGAACAGGAAGCCGGCCGACTGGAGGACGCCGTACGGGGTCACGGCGACGCCGGGCGCGGCGGCGCTCGCCGCCGTGTGGCTGAAGCCGATCACGATCGCGACGGTCAGCGCGAGCAGCGACACCGCGACCAGGATGCGGGTGAGCAGCGCGGTCCGGGTGATCCCGAGCGTGTTGACGACCGTCAGCGCCAGCACCGCGAGGATGGCCACCGGCTTCACCCATGCCGCCGGAACCGCGTAGGTGGCGAAGGTGATCGCCATCGCCGCCGAGCTCGCGGTCTTGCCGACCACGAACGACCAGCCGGCGACGAAGCCGGGCCAGGCGCCGAGCCGCTCGCGGCCGTAGACGTACGTGCCGCCCGAGGTCGGGTACTGGGCCGCCAGCTGCGCGGAGGAGGTCGCGTTGCAGAACGCGATGAAGCCGGCCAGCACCAGGCCGATCAGCAGCCCGGCGCCTGCGGCCGCCGCCGCGGGGGCGAACGACGCGAAGATCCCGGCGCCGATCATGGAGCCGAGGCCGATCACGACGGCGTCGCCCAGGTTCAGCCGCCGGGCGAGCGCACCGGACGGAGGGGAGGCGGGAGCGGTCACGGCGGAAGCTTAGCGAGACGAGATGACCACCAATTAGACAGTTCAGACTGCACAGTTCGGACTGATCAGTTAGACTGACGATATGCCCGATCCCTCCGCCTCCTCCGTCCGCGCGGCGCTCGACCTCCGCGTCGCGTTCGCCCGCCTCCGCCGCCGCCTCCGGGAGGTGGCGACCGAGGGCGCCGGGCTGAGCGCGCAGCAGTCGTCCGCGCTCGCGCGCATCGGCAAAGGCGAGGCCGGCACCGCCTCCCGCCTCGCCGAGCTGGAGGGCGTCCGGCCGCAGTCGATGGCGACCACCATCGCATCGCTCGAGGAGCTCGGCCTGGTGACCCGCACGCCGGACCCGACCGACGGCCGCCGCCAGCTCGTCTCGCTGACCGACGCCGGCCGGGAGGCGGAGAGCGGCAACCTCGACGCCCGCCGCGAGTGGCTCGCGCACGCGATGGAGGACCGGCTCACCGAGGAGGAGCGCCGGACCATCCTCGCGGCGACCGCGCTCATCGAGAAGCTGGTGCGTCCGTGATCGACCTCATCGCCGCCAAGCCCGGTCCGGCGGACCGCTTCGACCGGCGGCTGCTCGCGCCGATGATGATCGGCGCCGTGCTCAACCCGGTGAACTCGTCCATCATCGCCGTCGCGCTCGTCCCGATCGCGACAGCGCTCGGCGCACCGGCCTCCCAGACGGCATGGCTGGTGTCGTCGCTCTACCTGGCGACCTCGATCGGCCAGCCGCTCGTCGGGCGGCTGGTGGACATGTTCGGCCCGCGCCGGCTCTCCATCGCGGGGGCGATCCTCACCGGGCTCGCCGGAGTGATCGGCGTCTTCGCGCCGAACATCGCGATCCTCGTCGTCGCGCGCGTCATCCTCGGCTTCGGCACCTGCGCGGGCTATCCGGCCGCGATGTACCTGATCCGCAGCGAGGCCACCCGCACGGGGATGCGGAGCCCGGCGGGCGTGCTGACCGCGCTCTCGGTGACGACGCAGACGATCGCGGTGATCGGGCCGACGCTCGGCGGCCTCCTGATCCAGGTGGGCGGCTGGCGCGCCACCTTCGCGGTCAACATCCCGCTCGCGCTGGCGTCGCTGGTGCTCAGCCTCCTCTTCCTTCCGCGGACCACGGCGCTCGATCCGAGCCGGACGGACGCGGACCGGCCCGCCCGCAGCCGGCTGGACTACCTCGGGATCGCGCTGTTCGCGGGCACGCTGGTGTCCCTCCTGCTGTTCCTCATGGACATCCGCCTCGCCCAGCTCTGGCTCCTCGCGCTGGCCGCGGTCCTCGGCGCGGCGTTCGCGCTGTGGGAGCTGCGCCGGCCCGACCCGTTCATCGACGTCCGGGTCTTCGCCGGCAACGTCCCTCTGCTCATCACCTACGCGCGCGGAGTGCTGGCGGCGACCGTCTCGTACTGCTACCTCTACGGCTTCACGCAGTGGCTGGAGGGCGGGCGCGGTCTCTCCCCGGCGGCGGCCGGGCTCATCCTGCTGCCGACCTTCGGCATCGGGATCCTGGTGGCGTCCGTGTTCGGCCGTCGCCCGGAGATCCGCTGGAAGCTCCTCGTCGGCGCCGCCGGTCAGGTGGTGATGGCGGTGCTGCTGCTCCTGGTCGGACCGGAGGCCGCGCTCTGGTTCCTCGTCCTCATCGCGGTGGTCGTCGGCGTGCCGCAGGGGCTGGTGAACCTCGCCATCCAGAACACGCTGTACCACCAGGCCGACCCGGCCCGGATGGGCGCGACCTCCGGACTGCTGCGCACCTTCATGTACGTGGGCGCGATGCTCGCGTCGGCGGCGACGGGCGCCTTCTTCCACACCACCGCCGACACGGCAGGGCTGCACGATCTGGCCTGGTTCATGCTCGGCGCGAGCGCTCTGTTCCTGGTCATCACGCTCGTGGACCGCTCGCTGCGCCGCGTCGACCGGCTCGCGACCGGCGCGGCGGAGGCCTGAGCCCGTCGGTGAGCCATCGACGGGCCCCTCGAGCCACGCCTCCCGAAGCACCCCGGCCCCGGCGGATCGCCGCGCCGTAGAATCGTCGCGTGTCCGAGGACGTCCCGGTGCTGAGCGAGCCGCTCTTCGACGTGTTCGCGAGCGGGAGCTGGATCTTCCTGCCCGCCGGCCCGGCTCGCGCCGTGGCGACCGAGCTCGAGGCGGAGATCCTCGACGAGCAGTTCTCCTGGTGCGAGAACCCGCACCTCGGCGAGGGCTCCGGGCTGCTCGTCCTCACCTCCGCGATGAACGGGTGGATGCTGCTCAACGGGGCCAGCGAGACCGTCGGCTGGGCCGCCGGGCTGCTCAGCGAGCAGCGCGACGTCTACCGGGCGACCATCGACGTCCGCCTGCCGGCGATGAGCTGGAGCTTCCTGGAGCGCGGCGCGGCCACCCGATCGGTCTCGGTCGAGCTCGGCGACGACGGCGACCTGGTCACGCGCACCTCCGGTCACCCGCTGCCGTTCGAGGCGGACGGCGTGCACCTGCCCGGCACCGGCACCGCGTACGACGCGTTCTTCTACCCGGTCGCCATCCTGGGCGAGCACGGCGTCACCGTGAGCGACCTGGAGTTCGCGCTCGACCGGCCCAGCGTCACCCTGCGGGTGGCGTGACCCGGTAACGGAGCATCACGGTCCCGGACGGGAACGCGTGCTCCTCGCGCAGCTCCAGGTGGAGCATCAGGTCGGTCG